>CANPYO010000097.1 GCA_947588645.1 uncultured Akkermansia sp.
TTGGTTGTTACCGCATATTTTGCCGACTTTGTAGAATTGCTTTGTTGGGTCATTCCACAAAATTATACGAAGAGCGGATCTGTGTGCTACGCTCCCAGCGGTCGCCGTAGACACGCGTATTTCTGCAATAAAAGGGGGGTAGGAAAAAGACCCGGGCAGTGTCAGGACTACCCGGGTCGAAGAAAAATGTTTCACGTGCTGCTTCAGGATGCCTTGGAGGGCTTGCGCGCACGGCGCACCGCACCAAAACGCTTCTGGAATTTGTCGATACGCCCTTCCGTGTCCACAAATTGGTTGCGACCGGTAAAGAAGGGGTGAGAATCAGACGTAATGCCGCAGGACACTACGTAATGCTCCACGCCGTCAATTTCTTCCGTTTTGGCAGACTTCACCGTGGAGCGAGTGATGAAACGGCGTCCCGTGGAGATATCCACGAAGACGACAGGATGATAATCAGGATGCAGTTCTTTTTTCATAGCATGAGGTGCTGCGTTTCCATCGCAGCGCGGGACGGAGTGTAACATTTCTTCATGCGATGTCAAGAAATTATTCAATCGCTAGTACATAAAAAATCGCCATTCTGACTTGACAAGCGGACGCTTTCCACCTAAAAGGGTGCATGCGCATTGTGATGATGGCTACAGGCGATATAGCCCTCCCCTCTCTGCAGGCTTTGCAGAGCACAGGTCAGCTTGTGGCACTGATTACTCAGCCTGATCGACCCGTTGGACGGCATCAAAAGCTCACGGCGCCAAGAGTGAAACAAAAAGCGCTCGCGTACGGTCTGCCCGTCATGCAACCGGAGAGTGTTCGCAGTGCTGAGGCTCTTGAGGCGCTCAAGGCACTAAGTCCGGATCTCGTGGTGGTCATGGCATACGGGCAAATCCTCTCGCAAGCGGTTATCGATGTGCCCCGCGTCGCCTGCATCAACGTACATGCCTCTCTACTGCCTCGCCACCGTGGCGCTGCTTGCATTCAGGCAGCCATTGAAGCCGGGGATGATGAGACCGGCGTCTCTCTCATTCATGTGGTGAAAAAATTGGACGCAGGGGACATTATATGCCGGGCTTCTGTTCGTTTGCGAGGGACAGAAACAGCCGAGGATCTTCATGATACACTGGCAGAGCTAGCGCCCGCTCCGTTGCTGCAGGCAATTGATGCCTTGCAAGACGGCACAGCGGAGCGCACGGAGCAGGATGAGAGCTTGACGACCTATGCGCCCAAGCTTACGCGTGCCGATGGATGTATTGATTGGTCTCAACCTGCTTTCCAAGTAGCACGTAAGATTCGAGCCTATCACTCCTGGCCTGGTACCTACACCTTTTACCCATCCGTGAAAAGCGGGTTGGATAAGCCTCTGAAAATTTTCCCTCCCGTCGATGTGTTTACTAACTTGATAAAACCTCTGGATGCCACGCCCGGCATGGTATTGGAGGCTGGGGCCGATGGCCTGATTGTCTCCTGTGGTGGGGTACACGGAGGGGCTATTCGTATTTCTACCTTGCAGCCGCCGGGCGCACGCAAGATGAATGTGGAGAGTTTTTTTGCCGGGCATAAAATGATGCCCGGTATGATTCTTGGTCTCCCGGACAGAGCATAAGAGAAGAAAAACGCCCGCAGGATTTCTCCCGCGGGCGTTCCAACTTACTACCTATGAAACTCGGGACTCCCTTGATGTGGTACGCTGCGCTCTCTCCTTCACAGCGCACCGGGAGACCCGTTGTTGGTGAGACACCACAGGAGGGCGACGCGTTGAACTTTTTTCAGGGCTTTTTTCACGAGCGTTTACGGCAAGCACCATAGAAGGTCGCTGATTTTGCTAATTGTACCTCGTAAATGATCGGTTCTCCAGCCGATCCATCATCGTAAATGGCAGACGCATTTGAGAGAGTTAATCAACAGAGGAATGCCATTATTGACTAATATTATAGTTTATACGTATCAAAAATCATGACAACAAGAGATCATCATGATGATGGCTCTAAGGGAATCTCAGCATACATTAATGATCCGAAAAATCTGCGCAACGCGCACATTATTAATAAATCGTACATCGTGCTTCGTACATAGGCAACCGCATTTTCTAATGCGGTTGCCCTGGGAGTTTCTCAGATCGAATTGACAAACTACTGATTTCTGGTACTATTTCCCCATGGCAGACGAGGTGATGGAGGAACTGATTGATACACATTGCCACCTGGCATCGGAGCGCTATGCCAGTGGGACGGAGGTACGTGAGCAGAGCAGGGGATTGGGTGTTTCGCATTGCATCTCGCAGGGGACGCACCCGAAGGATTGGATTGCCACGTTGGATTTGACGCGGGACATGCCGGACTTTGTGTCGTCCTGTCTAGCGGTGCATCCATCGGATTGCACAGAGGTGAATGAGGAGCAATGGGAGAATATGAAGAAGCTCTGCCGCGAAAATTCGCTTGCCGCCATTGGAGAGACCGGATTGGATTACTATTGGGATGCTCCACAGGGGTGGGAAGAAGCCGCTTACCGCGCGCGCCAGCGTGATTTTTTGGAACGGCACTTTGAGTTGGCGCGTGAGCTACAGTTGAACATCTCCTTGCACACACGTGACAAAGTTGGAGCTGGTGATGCGTGCTTTGAAGATGCCTTTTCCATTGCTCGGCAATTTCCTACGGTGCACCCGGTTTTTCACTGCTTCATCGGCACTCAGCGCCAAGCGGAGCGTATCTTTGAGCAGTTGAACGGCATGGTGTCTTTTACCGGACTCATCACGTTCAAAAAAACTGAGGCAGTTCAGGCTGTGGCAGCGTGGTGTCCGGAGGATCGGTTTATGGTGGAGACTGATTCCCCCTTCCTCTCTCCGGAGCCACATCGGGGTGAGCTGAACATACCCGGGCGGGTGCGTTATGTCGCGGAGAAATTGGCGCAGTTGCGAGGTGTCCCTCTGGCTGAAATTGCACGCATTACCTCACGCAACGCTCACCGCTTCTTCCGCCTCCCCGCTTGATCCACTATCCTTCCTCATAGAGCGCCCCTCCCCCCGAGAGTTGCCCGGGAAGAGGGGCTCCTGCTTACTGATAGCTGCACATGAGTGCACCATGCTGCCTGTATGTTGCAAAAAGGTCTTCTGCGTTCCTCCTTTGTATTTCCACATACGAGGCAGAATGACAGTATATCTCTTTTTGAAAGAGATGTACATGTTATTACTTTTCAATGTATTTACTGTAAGAATTTTGGGACTGTGGAACATTCTCTTCTCCTGTAAATTTCTTCACGTGTTTTCGTAACAAAAAGTTTCCCTTATCTTTTTTTTCTAACGTAAAACAAACTTTTTTCTTGCATATCTCTTTCAAAAAGAGATATGCAAAGATTCAAGCAAAAACGTGCGAAGGGGCGTGTATGGAGCATAGGTGTGACTCTTTCTCATCAACCGTTCCGGCTCCTTTGCAGTATCCTGAGAAAACGACAGCTTTTTAAGCTGGTTTGGCGGAGCTGCTCGCGTGCGATGCAGCAAAGAGAGCACGCGTGTAATTTATGCGCAATGAAAAAGAGCTCGGTGGTTGAGAGTCTTCCTCATCCAAGAAGCCCCTCCCCCCGAGTTTGCTCGGGAAGAGGGGCTCTTGCTTACTGATAGGAGTACATCAAGTGCACTCTGCCGCTTTTTGCATCCACCCTTGCGTGAGCTGCACACGCGACTAGTTACAATATATCTCTTTTTGAAAGAGATGTGCAAGAAAAAAGTTTCTTGTTCATTCGGAAAAGGAAAATAAGGGATGTTCAGTGTTATGAAATTAATCAAAATCATGAACGTGCCACAATGATGTTCCACGCATCTATCTTTTTTATAATAAATTGGTAATGATATGAGGTGGTGTACATCTCTTTCAAAAAGAGATGTGCAGGCGTGATTGGGAGGTAGGGGAAGCAGTGGTTATAATGATTTGGAAATTCTGTGTCCGGAAATAGGCGCGATCAACCCAGAGAAACTCTCCAGCGATCTATCACGCTTATTTCTGAACACGAAAACGCCAATGACCATACACTCTGCATTGCGAATAAAGTTGTTTCCCTCCCATTCTTGAGCGCGTCCGTCATCCAGAACAAATCTGCGCAACGCGCACGTTATCAATAAAGCGTAATTCATAAATCATAAATGAAAACCGCATTTCCTAATGTGTTTGTCCTGCGTGTATTTTATTTGCCCCATGATTGACAAAAGAAGGAATAGTCTGTAGCATGGAGGAATGCAGGTATACCGCGAGCGGAAAGAACGGGTGTATGCAGCGATTGATCTCAAATCGTTCTACGCATCGGTGGAGTGTGTTGAGCGGGGGTTGGATGCAATGAGTACGCATTTGGTGGTAGCAGATGTGACTCGCACGGAGAAGACAATTTGCCTGGCTGTCTCACCCGCTCTGAAAGCTTACGGCATTTCCGGTCGGGCAAGACTCTTCGAGGTCGTGCAGCAGACTGCTGAAGTTAATCGACGGCGTAGGGCTGCGTGGGGAAGAGCCCTGCGGGGAAAATCAGTCAATGCCCGAGATCTGGCCTTGTACCCTCAACTTGCGCTCGACTACATCACGGCGCCTCCGCGGATGGCTCTCTACATCG
This sequence comes from uncultured Akkermansia sp., assembly GCA_947588645.1. Lineage (GTDB taxonomy): Bacteria > Verrucomicrobiota > Verrucomicrobiia > Verrucomicrobiales > Akkermansiaceae > Akkermansia. The sequence goes on from CANPYO010000097.1 coordinate 4,588, forward strand.
ATTACAGCAAACGCATCTACGAGGTGTATCTACGTTATATTGCGCCGGAGGATATGCACGTGTATTCTATCGATGAAGTGTTCATGGATTTGACTGACTACGTGAACGTATACCGCACCAAGCCGCGCGAGCTTGTATCGCGCATGGTGGGAGAGGTGTTCCGGGACACGGGTATCACAGCGACTGCAGGTGTGGGGAGCAATCTGTACCTTGCCAAGGTTGCGATGGATATCCTTGCTAAACATGCTGAACCGGACGGCATGGGGGGACGCGTGGCCGAGTTGGATGAAATGAGCTATCGCGAGCAGCTTTGGTGCCACCGTCCTCTCACTGATTTTTGGCGCGTTGGGCGTGGTACGGCACGCCGACTCGAGCAGCACGGCATGTTCACCATGGGCGATGTGGCAAGGCGATCTGTGCATCAGGAGGAATCGCTTTATTCGCTATTCGGCACAAATGCAGAGCTGCTCATTGACCATGCTTGGGGGATCGAACCCACACGCATTGCGGATATCAAGGCTTACCGACCGGCAGTGAATAGCTTGAGTTCCGGACAGGTGCTGCCCACCCCATACACAGCGGAAAAGGCACGTGTTGTGGTACGAGAGATGGCGGATGCGCTCGCGTTGAGGCTCACGAAACACGGTTTAGTTACCGAGATGGTGGAGCTGAACATCGGCTACGATGTTCAGAATTTGGGAAATCCAGCCACGACGTACACCGGTGCGCAGAAAATCGACCGATACGGTCGCCGTGTGCCAAAGCCTGACCATGGCACACGGCGGCTTCCGGTTTACAGCGCCTCGGCTAAGCTGATCATCCGAGCCATTGACGAGATCTTTATGAATGTGGTAGATGAGCACTTGCTCATTCGTCGTTTGACTGTGGTGGCGCACCATGTGCTGTCGGAGCAGGATGCGCCACCTCCGCTCCGCCAGGGAGAGCTCTTTGATCCTCCCGAAATCCACCCCGCAGACAGCTCTGACGAATTGCAGCGCGAGCAGCGCTTGCAGCGTACACTGCTGGATATTAAGGAAAAATTTGGGAAAAATGCCATCTTGAAAGGAATGAACTTGCAAGACGGTGCAACTGCCCGTAAACGTAACTCTCAAATCGGAGGGCATCAGGCATGACAGATGATCCTAAAGAGGTTTACGCAGACATCTTTCGCTTGCCGCCCCACCGTTCTTCTTGCCACGTGCCCATGCCTCTTGCTGAACGTGCCGCTCAGTTTTCTTCTTTCGCTGCCCTTTCTGGGCACGACCGCGCTATCCGCGACCAAGAGGAAAAGCACATATCCCACATATCCCTTGTCGAAGGGTACGAGCATTTCGATACGGAGAACGACTTGTCCGACTCTCCCTCCTGACGATATTGTTTTAATTGTTAATAATTTTTTAAGACGTCTAATTATAAAGATTCATATTGATTTTATCCTAAATTATTTATATATGTTGTCAACATGTAAATAAATATATTTTGGAAATTGAGGAAACAGACGAAAGAGGGATGAGGCGAACGGGTGGATTGCATGGTCGTTGCATCAATGACTTGTGAGGGGAAACAGTGAAATTCATCGCCGGTGAGTGTCAAAAATCATGACAACCGCGGTCATCATGATGAAGGTTCTAAAGGAATCTCTGCATACGTTAATGCTCCGAAAGAGACTGCATAAAGCGCACGTTACCAATAAATAGTAAATCGTAAATGGCAATCGCATTTTCTAATGCGATTGCTTACACGTGTCCCAATAAATTTTCTTCGGGCTCATTCAACCCATTTCCCCTGCGTTTCCTATGGACGAAGGAAGCAAGCCAGCAACAAGACGGCAAACTTCGCCAAGCTCGCGCGCAAGCGCGGGAAATTCCCAAATCGTACGTTGTAAATCGTACATAGGCAGCAGCCTACGGCTGCTGCATTGCCTATTGGGGGAGCTTTTTCATGGGACGGATGCGTGAATACTTCCATCTTTGTGAAATTTTTCACTTGCCCTCGCAAGATAAAACTGATAGATTTCTTTCAGTTACTTCTCAGTAGTCATGACGCACATCGTTGTTACCCCCCCCTGTATCTGTTATTAGCTTATTGTAAGCGTTTTATTGCATCTATGCTTACCATCGTGCTGATGGGACTTGGCATGGCGAGCGGTCAGGAAAAGGACGCGAAGCCGAATCTGCCTCAGCAGGGAGTGGAGCTCCTCTTCCCGGCGGGAAAGGGGAAGCAGGCAAAGGGCGCCAAACTCAGCAAGAAAGAGAAGAAAGCGGCGTCCCTGCTCAAAAAGCTCAAAGCCATCGAAAAAGGTGGCAATGTGAACGCCGTGGACAAGCAAGGACAGACCGCGCTCATGCACGCCGCCGCGCAGAACAACCGACTCGCCGTCTGCTGGCTCGTAGCGAAGGGAGCGAATGCTGCAAAGAAGAGTCAGAAAGGGAAAACAGCGGCAGAGTTAGCGAAAGACAAGAGCCTGCGGGCTTTTCTGGAAGCATGCTGCGTGGATAAACGTCCACTCTCAGACAAAGAAAAGAAGGAACTGCAAGATGCCGGATTCACAGAGGAAAATGTTTACGGAACAGAGGAAACAGAGAATATAGACAGGGACGAGGCAGAAAGTCTCAAACTGGCTACACAACTTCTCCGACTTGGCTGCAAAGAACAGGATATTCATCATTTCGGTGACCCGTCATCGAATCCATTATATACAACCTTGTTTTCACGACATGGATATGAATTCGACAAGGCAGGAGAGAAGATGGATTGGCAAAAGCCCGAGGTGTTGCGGCTTCTACTGGCATTGGGAATCAAAATGGGCACAGGTGATGCGTTATCGCAGGCGAAAATTGCCATGCTGCTAGATGATGCGCAAACCTTGCGTAAAATAGTAGAAGAGCACCCTGACTTTGCTACAAATCGTGGTTTGGCGAGCCAAATCATTGCCTATCTGGGCGCGCCGGAAACGCTTCAGGTGCTCATTGATGCGGGACTTGACCCGAAACTCTCATGGGATTACGTGTACAAAAATTCAAAAGAGAGTTTCATTCAAATCTTGCTTTATGGAAAGCGGCGCAGCGCAGCAGGAATCCGAGCTCTGGCTGCCGCAGGAGCGCCCCTACCCATACTTAACGAACATAAAAATTTGCTTAGCCGTGATTTGGAGGATAACGAATACGATCCTGAAATGGTCGATGCTCTCATTGAAGCCGGGGTAGATGTCAATGCCGTAGGAAGTGGTCAAAAAACGCAACGTGGCACATATAGTGGCGTTCCTCCGCTCATCGCTGCCTCAGTACAACACGGCGAAAAAGCAGTAAAACAGCTGCTGGACAGAGGGGCAAAAGTGGATTCTCGGATGCTGGCTCCGGGGGAAAGAGACGACGGCCGAACCGCTCTGCAGTTTGCTCTCATCTTCGGGAAAACCTCTGTGGCACGCCTTCTCATCGAAAAAGGGGCCGATGTCAATGCCAAGGATTCATTCGGAATAGATGTTATTCACTGCGCTTTGCATGGCTCTCACGCTCTTGAAAACGCTGAAAAGGGAGAAGCTGATTTCTTATCTGTGGTAGAACGTCTGCTCAGGGCGGGGGCAGACGTGCCCAAGAACATCCTCGCTCAGGGAGAAGTGAGGTCGGGAATGTCTCCTGACGGACGGGAGAAGCTGGCTCTCATGCTGCTCGACGCCGGCGCCGACCCGCTGGCGAAAAGTAAAGGTGGGTGGACCACCCTCATGATCAACGGCATTTTGGGACCCAAGATTGCTAAGCGTCTGCTGGATGCCGGAGTGGATCCGACCGTGAAATGCGGAGAGAAAGAGGACTCCAAGGTCTCCGCCATGAGTCGCGCTATGGCAAAAGGAGCGGTGGAGGTCGTGAAGCTGCTCAAGGAAAAGGGAATTGAACCCGGCGAACTATGGGTCGTGGATCCGGAGACGACAAAAGTCCTGCTTGATTATGGGGCGAAAATCCCCGCAACAATCTACAAGGATCTCTTTGAGCATGGCACGGGACACTTCACACACCTCGCTTTCACCAAGGAGCAATATGCCCAGATCATAGAACTCCTCAAAAAAGCAGGCTCTGATCCGGGCGCCGTTTCTTTCTCAGACTTTGAGAACGGCGCCTACTGCAACCAGGCCGCGAAAAGCGCTTTTGTCAGCAGTTTCCAGGATCCCAAAGCTAAAGATAAAGACGGTAATACTCTGCTCTTCCTTGCCGAAGGCTCGGACATCGAGAAGCTCATCCAAGCCGGCGTGGACCCGCTCGCTGTCAATAAGGACGGACGCACGCCGCTTTTCCGTCGGCTTTCTCTCGAGGACATCCAGACCTTCGTACGCCACGGAGTCAATGTCAA
>CANPYO010000098.1 GCA_947588645.1 uncultured Akkermansia sp.
GACACATCCACGCCCTCCAGCCACATGATGGCCACGCCTTCGCGCACATCATCCGCGCCGTAGCAGTTCACCTTAGCACGCTCGCCGGTGGAGAAGGGGGTCTTCTTCACGACCTCCACCTTGCCGGTAGTGTAGTCGAATTTAGTCTGGCAATAGGTGAAGCCATTGATGCGGGAAATGATGTAGGCAGCGTCCTTTCCAAGGCCGTTGAGAATCACGCGTAGAGGCTTTTTACGAACCTTGTTGGCAGATTTGGCGATGCCGATGGCGCCCTCCGCCGCAGCGAAGGATTCGTGCCCGGCCAAGAAGCAGAAGCAATCTGTCTCCTCGCGCAGGAGCATGGCGGCCAGATTACCGTGACCCAGACCTACCTTGCGGTCATCTGCCACGGAGCCGGGGATGCAGAAGCTCTGCAGCCCCTCACCGATAGCCTCAGCTGCGTCGGCAGCCTTGGTGCAGTCTTTCTTGATGGCGATAGCAGCGCCTACCGTATAGGCCCAGCCGGCGTTTTCGAAGGCGATATTCTGGATGCCGCGCACAATGGCACGCACATCGATGCCCTTCTCCAAGCACACTTTCTCTGCTTCCTCGCAGGAAGAGATGCCGTACTTTTTCAGCACGGGGAGAATCTGGTTGATGCGGCGATCGTATGATTCAAATAATGGCATAATCTGAAAATGGGTTAGGTGTTAATTACTCGTGGCGGGGGTCGATGTACTTGGCAGCGCCCTCAAACTGGCCGTAAGTGCCGGTGTACTTCTTGAATGCCTCGTTGGCATCCGTGCCCTTCTTGATTTCTTCCATCATCGGACCCACCTTCACGTACTGATAGCCGCAGATCTCATCATCCGCATTCAGCGCGAGCTTGGTGATGTAGCCCTCTGCCAGCTCGAGATAGCGCGAGCCTTTCTTGAGTGTGCCGTAGAGCGTGCCGACTTGCGAGCGCAGCCCCTTGCCGAGATCCTCCAGTCCGGCGCCAATGGGCAACCCGCCTTCGGAGTACGCGCTTTGCGTGCGACCATAGACAATTTGCAGGAAGAGTTCGCGCATGGCGGTGTTGATGGCATCGCACACGAGATCCGTATTGAGCGCTTCGAGTACCGTTTTACCGGGGAGAATCTCAGAAGCCATAGCGGCGGAATGAGTCATGCCGGAGCAGCCGATGGTTTCCACGAGCGCTTCCTGAATGACACCGTTTTTGACGTTCAGGGTAAGCTTGCAGGCGCCCTGCTGGGGAGCGCACCAGCCCACGCCGTGCGTGAGTCCGGAGATATCTTCAATCTTCTTGGATTGCGTCCATGCGCCTTCCTGAGGAATTGGCGCCGGGCCGTGGTCGCAGCCCTTTTTCACGCAACACATGTGTTCAACTTCTGTCGTATATTGCATAGTCGTGCCTTTCGTGGTATGGAACTCGGGAGACGCCGGCACGCATGTGACGTCGCCTCCCCCTTGTCGCCCCCAAATCTAGCATATACCTGCTTGCTTGTCACGTCAAAAGTGCGCGAATTTTCCAAATCATAAATCGTAAATCATAAATCGTAAATGAATTGCGTTACTTACGCTTGGCTTTTTTTGAGGAGGCTGACTTGAGCGGTTTGGCGGAACGCTTGGGATTGTATTCGGGCACGAGCGTTTTCTCCTCTCCATTGGAGAGCACCTTCACAGGTTGGGGGTCAGGGATGTTACTCTGGATGCTGAAAGAGGTTACCTCTCCGTCTTTCCATTCCAGATCCACAGTCAGCCCCCCTCGCGCGCGCAGACCCTTAGCCTTGCCCTCTTTCCATGCGGGAGAAAGCGCCGGCAGCAGCTCAATGCAGCCCTCGTGGCTTTGAACGAGCATTTCGCATACCGCTCCGGGCATTCCAAGCACTCCGTCCATTTGCATGGGCGGGTGGCTGGTCATCAGGTTGTCCAGCGTGTTATAGCGCAACAGGTTTTGGAGCATTTCGTAAGATTTCTCGCTATCGTGCAAACGAGCGTAGAGGGCTGTACGCCACGGCCATGTCCAGCTGCGTCGATTGTCGGCGCTCAGACCACGCAGCTCCAAGCTCTTAGCGGCAGCTTCAGCCAGTTTCGGAGTGAGGCGCTTGGAGATCGTGGAACCGGGGAAGAGGCCAATGAGGTGGGATGTGTGCCTGTGACCGGAGACCATATTCGGACGATCGACAATCCACTCCTGCAGGTAACCGCCGGAACCCACGCGATTCGGGGCGAGTTTCGCAGACATAGAGCGCAAGCGCTTTACCAGGGCGGCATCGGTGTGCAGCACATCTGCAGCCTGGGCAGTGAACTTAAAAAGTTCGCGCACAAGTTGCTGGTCGTGAGTAACCCCATCTTCGGTGGGTCCCCACTCGTGAGACCACCCTTTGGGCACTACAAGCGTTCCGGCCGGCAGCTCTTTCAGCTCGGGGTGCTGAGATACATCAACGGGTTTGCCATTCGAGACAAGCCCCTCTCCTCCGGCGCCCAGTTTCTTGAGGTTTTGCTCCCAGAAGAGGCAGAGCTCCTTGAAAATGGGATAAGCTGTTTCCTTCAGAAAGTCGATATCTTGAGTGAACTGATAATGCTCCCAGAGATGCAGCGCGAACCAGGCGTTGGCCGTGGGGTACATCATCGTCCAGCCCACGCCTCCCCAAGGATTGAGCGAGATACGCATCACCCAACCGGGCGTCTCCTTACCGTACACTTGCTGGGTGAACTCGGAAAGCGGTTTGCGCATCGCTTTCAGGTAGTCCAAGAGAGGCTCGTGGCATTCGCTCAGGTTAGCTGTCTCCGCTGACCAGTAGCACATCTGGAAATTGATGTTGGTATGGTAATCGCAGGCCCATGCAGCGTGAACTTTGTTGTTCCATATCCCCTGCAGATTCATGGGAAGGTTGCCTGGGCGAGAACCGCTAATCATCAAGTAGCGTCCGTACTGGAACATGAGCTGCTCGAGTCCCAAGTCATCGGAGCTGTTTTTGTACTGAGCGAGACGCTCATTCGTTGGCAAATCAGAAGTTTCCCCACTGCCGATTTCGAGCTTTAAGCGGTCGAAGAGGGCGGAGAAATCACTCTTGTGGCGCTCGCAAAGTGACTTGTAATTGTGTTTTTGAGCAGCTGCTAAGATCCGCTTGTTGTGGGCTCCGGGCTTTTCGCCCTTCCAGTTAGCCGCGTAATTCATTTTGTAGTCGGTAGCTAATGATACGAGGATGGTGAACTTGCGTGCGCCGGTGACGCAGAGGTAAGGAATCCTTTGCGCTTTATATACGGGGGCCTGACGGTCGCCCCCTCCCTCGTATTCCACCGATAGAGAACACGGCCCGCCACTGGCTTGCACCTTGCCTTCCTCCGTCAGCACCACGATTCTGCCCTCAAAAGCTTCACCGTTTGCGAGTGTGCCGGTCATTCGCAGACCATTGGCCCCATCAGCTTTGTAACTCACGCTATGGTAGGGCATAAGTGCCACCTTAGCGTTCAGTGTGCCGCTTCCCTTGGCTTCGGCGTGGTACACGAATACGTCATCCGGCTTGCTGACAAAGCACTCGCGTGCGTGCGTCGTCTCACTGCCGCCATTTGAGACGGTGAAGGTGGTCGTCGCCATAGCGTTCCTGAGATCGAGAGATCGGCGGTACTGAGAAACATCGCCCAGATCATCGAAAGCGACAAAGAGTTGAGCAAAGGGTTGGTAGCAGCCGAACTTGGTGGAGTCCGATGTGGGTCCGTATTCGTAGCCAGAACCGTTGTTGGCGGTGTTTTGCCCCCCGGACCATAAACTCACTTCGTTGAGCACCACGCAATCCAGGTGCACACCTCCGTACACGGTGGCGCCCACACGTCCGTTGCCAAGAGGCAGTGTTTTTGATTCCCACACATCCCCCGAGGCCATGGATTCATGGGCATCAGTTGCGCCCTCACCGGCCCATGGGAGGGAAAGAGCTTTCACCTGCGCAGGCTTATTGTACCACAGTTCATTCCGGTTGGCCTCGTTTTTTCCGTAGACCGAGGACATCCCAAGAAGGGTTGCCCATGTAACGATTTGAATCAGGTGTTTCATGCAGAGTGGAGGGAGATAGGTGGTATACGTTTTCAAGCAGGTGTCGCGGTTGTTTCAACTTCGGCTAATCTAGCAAATGCTCATCCGCTTGTCACGCTAAAAGAACGGGACAGCAGGGCAAAAGCATTAGAAAATGAGTTTGCCTATGTACGATTTACGTTGACTCACCGCCGCCCGGAGGGCGAAAGCGACCGACGGCCGTAAGGTCGATTAGCCAAAAGCGCAGCTTTTGCCCGAAGGGCGAAGCGCCGATGGGGCGGCGCTGAGTCAAGACGCCCGACGGCCCCGTTCAGGGTGCTCGCGTCAGCGGGCGGGGAGGGCGGTTAGACAGCGCGAAGGCGCTGCCCCGTCTCGGCAATCTCGCGCGTAGCGCACTAACATTCAAATCGTACATCATACGTGTGCGGCATCCTCGCTGCCACCGCTTTCCCGCGCAACGCGCGCGAATTCCTCAAATCGTACATTGTACCTCGTACCTCGTACATAGGCAGCAGCCTACGGTTGCTGCATCGCCTATTGGGGGCTCTTTTTCTTGGAATGGATGTGGTCGCCTCGGTGAAAGGGCTTGCAACACCGCCGCCGTGTGAGTAGAATGGACGCATGGATTTATCGAATTTTCGGGAGGAGTACCTGAAAGATACACTTCATCGGCGGGATTTGGATGTTTCTCCACTCAAGCAATTTGACAAATGGTTCCATCAAGCATTGGAGAGTGGCATCCCTGAACCGAATGCCATGAGTGTGGCTACTGCCACCCCCCAAGGAATGCCGTCTCTGCGCACGGTACTGCTCAAGTACTACGATGATCGGGGGTTCGTCTTTTTCACCAATTACACGAGCCGAAAGGCACGCGAGATAGCGCAGAATTCGGAGGTGAGCTTGCTGTTCCCCTGGGTTACGCTCGAGCGACAGGTTATTATTTGTGGACGGGCAGAGAAGGTGACGCGCGCGGAGACGCTCAAATACTTCCTGACGCGCCCGCGCGAATCGCAGCTGGGCGCATGGGTGTCTCATCAGAGCAGTGTCATTTCTACCAGAAAGTTGCTCATGATGAAATTACAGGAGCTTAAGAACAAGTTTGCCAACGGCGAGGTGCCGCTGCCTGATTTCTGGGGGGGCTACCGGGTGATACCTCACCACATGGAATTCTGGCAGGGTGGACCGGGGCGTGTGCATGACCGCTTTCTCTACACCTTGCAGGCGGATGGTTCGTGGGATATTGAGCGCTTGCAGCCGTAGTCTGATCCTCCCAACGGCGGAGCGTGATGATTACACGGGAACGGGGGAGGGAGCAGCTTCGAGAATTTCCACCCGCAGCGTCACATCCCCCAGTGTCAAGATGGATCCATCCATCACCGGTACTCGTTGTTCCACGGGCGATATTTGCCGCCCATTCACCGCGGTGCCGTTCGTAGAGCCCAAATCCGTGATGACCACGTTGCGGTTCACTCGCTCCAGGAGCGCATGACGCCGCGAGATGGACCCCTCCGGCAGCACCACATTGCAGTAGCTCGTGTCGCGTCCGATCACCATCCCGCACGGTTTGCTGATATCCGACATCGACAGGCTGCGTTCCCACGGGCGGCCGGTGGAAAGCAGACCCAAGAGCCGCACGTAGCCTTCAGCCTGTTTGGATGGCGAGGGCGCGCGTGCTGCCGGCGAGCTTAAGAACACCGGGTGAGAGTTTGGCGACAACCCTGCCTCGGAAGCTGCCTTCTTCTTCGCTCCCGGTTCTTCTGCTGCACCGGTGTCTATGCCGATATTCCACTTGACGCACAACGGGTCAAGCACATGCAGAGGTTCCAGTAAAATTTTCGGTCCGACCGTTTCTGCCGCTTCCTCCCACTCCGGGTTGTTCCATGGATTGAAGGAGAGTGGAGGCATTGGTGGCATGGGCGGGTGCAGTTCATGCTCCTCTTTGTGTGGAGGCGGTGGAGGCGCCATTCCCGGCTCACGGAGAGGCGGAGGATTCAGACTCGGGGCCGCAACGACCGGAGCTGCAGGCGGGACATCATCAAAGGCCGTACCCAGTGGCGGCAGCGGGGCAACCGGTGCGGGCGGCGGTGTCAACGCTGGCACAGGCGGCGGCGTGATGACCGGCGCGGGCGGTGGAATTGGCACCGGTGGTGCACCGTTCCCGCCCACCGGGATCGGCGGCGGTGGTGGCATCATCATTGGTGGCAATCCTCCCATGCCCCCATCCTATCATTCTCACTCCTCCCTGACAATATAAAAATTTCCCTGCCTTTTGATACACACACGTGTCCCAAAAATTTTCTCCGGGTTCATTCAACCCCCCAAGGCAAACGTATTTGAGAGAAGTCAATCGACAGAGGAAATGCTCTTATTGACTGATATCACTGTTTATACGCATCAAAAATCATGACAACAAGAGATCGTCATGATGTTGGCTCCAAAGGGATTTCAGCATACATTAATGATCCGAAAAAATCTGCGCAACGCGCACATTATTAACAAATCGTACATCGTACATCGTACCTCGTACATAGGCAAACACATTTCCTAATGCGTTTGCCCCGTTCAACCCCCTCTCCTGGGGCAAACGCATATGGATGAAGTGGGGAAGTAGAGAAAACTCTTCAGCCGGTCCATCACGCCTATTTCCGAACAGAAAAGCGCAATGGCGGCCACCGCAGCTGCTTCAGCTTTGTAATCACATCCGCGCATGGTTTTCGAGTACGCATTCCGCATTCGCTTCGCCAGCTCGTACTCTCAGCGCGAGAACTTCCCAAATCGTAAATGATTCTCAGCTGATCAACAGTGATTTCTCCCGGTGGTACACGCCTTCCATGGCGATGTAGCGCGTGCGCAGCAGTTCGGCGGAACGGTGCCCCATCTCCAGCTGCAGCTCGGCGTAGTTGCGGAAGGTGGCCAGGTGGTGCGTGGCAAAGGTGTGCCGCAGCACGTCCGGCTGCCAGTTGGCGAAGCCTGCGACATGGTGCAGGCGTGTGCGAAGACGCCGCCAGTTAGGCGGACAGATTCTCTCGTCCCCGGGACGCCGGATGCCCTTCAAGATGCGTGCCAAGGGCTGGAAGATGGTGACATGCCGTGCGCCGCCGGTTTTGCTGTGGTGCGGGGCAATGCAGATGACGCCGTCGTCGAGCCGCACATCGCTCCAGCGTAACCGCTCCACCTCATTCGGGCGCACACCCGCGTAGAGCATGATGGCTGTCGCGGCGAGGCAGGCACCGCCCTCGAAGGTCTCCGCGGTGTGCATCAACCGCCCGATTTCTTCCTTGCTCAGGATGCGGATGCGCTTTTCCTCGACGCATTCCGGTTCCACCTTGCGCACCGGGTTCTCCGCGCACCAGCCCCGCTTACACGCCGTGGAGAACACCCCGCTGAGGATGAGTCTTGCTTTGTTCCGTTGCCATGGTGTGTCGAAAGCTTGATTGATGTATGCCTTGCATTCCTCGGCGGAGATACTGCGTATGCGCCTATTCGCCAGCCCCTTGCACCGTCTCATGAACCGTTTCGTGATGCCGCGGGAGTCGCACAACGTCCGCGAACGCCGGCCCTTCCGTGCTTCCAACGCCTCCTCCACCGCTCGGGCAAAGGTGACCGTCTTTTCGCGCCGTCGCAGTTCTTCCTCTCCCGCCGCAATGCACGCCATGGCGCGCCTCACGCGTCCCCTCCCCGCTTCCAGCGCCCTCTTGGCCACCAACGCTGCTTCCAGTACATCTACACCCGTTTGCCGCAGCACCTCTATCGCTGCCAGCTCCGTCTGTCTATCTGATTGTCGTAGTACGAATTTGAAATACGTATGTCAAGCCATCAATCAGAAAAAATGATCTTTTCTTTTCAGGGACTTACAAAGGGTGGTCACCGCCTTTGGTAAAAAAGAACGACATGTTGGCGATTGGCGGTCGCTTCATTATGAATATGACACGATCAAGAGTATACGTATTTCAAATACGTATACTTTCCTCAACATGGGTAACACGTTTGTATCACAACATGGGTTACACACGTGTTACCTGTGGCGCGAGGCTGTACCTACCATCGGAATACACCCCATGCCCCTTCAATCACATACAAATCACCATGAACACGTATAGTTCCATACTTGAAGTCACTCCTGAGATTGCTTCCACCATGAAGAAATCTGAGGTGCGTAAAATCGCAACAGATGAAATTGATGCCATTGATAACCGCTTTGAAGCTGAAGGCAAGGGAGTTGGAGTTGCCGGCACAACAAAAAACACCCTGACTTCTGAAGTCAAAGGCGCCGCCTTAGGTTGCTTGAATCTGCTTCTCCCGTTTGCAGCCCTTGGACACTTCAAAATGGGCCGGAAAAAGACAGCCATCACCCAGATTGTTCTTTGCTGTCTTTCCCTGATTATTATCTCCGCCAACTTCGGTATGGTGGGAGGCGTGGTTGGTCTCTACGTTGTCGGTTTTGTATATAATACCATTCTGAAGATTTGGAACCGCTGTGTCGAATTAAAGAACTCAGCGAAGGCTCTTGTGAATATTGCAAATCCCTATATCCGGACCAAGGAGCTGACCTTCCCTGAACAGTTCTCTGCAAAGCAATACTATGATGAGTACATTGCCCTGCTCGATGAGCGTGAGGCACATTACCTACAGATTATCAAGCTCTGCAGGTAACATCATTATATTGGCACATTAAACCAGCGGGGAGCTTCGGCTCTTCTGTTGACATAAAAGGAACCTATACAACATGGCAATAATAGATGTAGTAAAGTGGGATGCTATGCC
>CANPYO010000099.1 GCA_947588645.1 uncultured Akkermansia sp.
ACAGCTTTTTTGAAAATGGGCTTGGCATCATCATAGTCTTTTGCCCATGGAAAGACACCGTGTTCTGTTCCCGGTTTGCCAAAGCTCATGCAGCCTAAACAAATGCGTGACACATCCACGCCCGTGTTGCCTAATTTTGTGTATTTCATGTTCGTACTTAAGAAGTCAGTACCTCTTATACCCTATCAAGTCACTTGAGGGCAAGTTTTTTTCACGACAAGAAAGTGAATTCGACCCTACTTTCAAAATCTCTCAAAAGTAGGAAATCGACCTCGCGTGCGCCTCCGGCATCGCGCACCCTCTCCCACATCCACATCGAACCCGCGGAGGACGAGTTCGTTGTGGATCACATTTTCTATAGCATAGGTAGGCTCATACTGTCGGAAATTGAGCAAGGCGTTAGGCAAACCGTGTACGATGGACGACGTACGATGTACGATTTGAAAATTCGGCGCCGTTGGCAGGCGGAGCCTGCCCATGTACGATGGACGATTGCAATGCTTGCTTCTTTCGCCCATAGGAAACGCGTGGGAAATGGGATGAATAAGCCCGGAGAAAATTTTATTGGGACACGTAAAAAAAACCTTGACTATCGAGCATACATGTGTTAAAAGAGGGCACCTGCAAGGTCTAATATGACCGTTAAAATAATTTGAGCTAGTCTTCGGACGAGGCTCGTGGTGCGACGCAGGCGCATTTGAAGGGGCAGCGATTTCGCTGCCCCTTCCTCTTGGGGTACGTCAGGCATGACATGTAACCGGGGTGAAAGTCCCCAATGAGCCGCTGACAGGGAGGAATCAAAAAAGCCAAAGGCAACTGCGTCACGGTAACGTGAGGTGGGGAGGAAGCCGGAGGCGAATCTGCATGTCTTATCCTGAGAGGCCCGACTAAAGCGTGAAAGCGCTGCGGAGTAAACCGTCTGTCGGGAAGTCAGCAGAGATCATAGTACCCAACCTCCAAAGGGGAAGGACCGAATCCAAACCGGACAATTCAGCCGGATACCCATGAACATAGAGCGGCAGAGTTTGATTCGTCTTTCTTCCACAAAACGTATGGAAGGCGGATTGCATGGATTCGGAGAAATTTTGGGGACAAATGTGGGGGCTAAAGAAAAAAACGGGGGCCTAGCACATTTTAGGCTTGCAAAGTATGCACAAAAGGTGCAAACTATGCCACCGCAACGCGCGAGACGCATTCCAAACTTACGAATTATGAGAAAGTACGAAGCACTGATCGTCCTGAACATGAAGGGAGCTGAGACGCTCGATGAGCTGACGGCGGCCATAAGCGAGAAGCTAAAAGAGGCCGGAGCGAATGTGACGGAAGTCACGAATGTGGGGCGTAGGGAGTTCGCCTACGAGTCCAATCACATGAAGAGCGGCCAGTATATGCTGTTTGCCTTCGAGGCGGAGCCGCAGACGATTCGTGCGGCACGCGAAGCACTCGCAATCGATGAGCGCGTGCACTATCAATATTACCGGGTCAAGTAGGATTGCGCCACTTGTAGAATGGCAGAAACGGCAGCGGTCGTACCTTCCGAGGTCGGCCGCTTTTTTGTTTCCGGCGGCTATGCTAAAAGAGCTGCGGGTACGACTTAAGTGCGAGCCGATGCGAAAGTTCGCGGATTGTGGCGCTGTCTTCTGCTTGCAAAGCTTGTTGCGCCATGGCGTGGCATTCCTCGTAGTTGAGATGACGAATAGCAACCCGCACGACAGGCAGCAAATGTGTACCAACAGATATCTCTGTGGCTCCAAGTCCCACCAACAACGGGACCATGTTAATATCGCCGCCCATTTCCCCACAGATCGAAGTTGGGATGCCCGCCTGCATGGTACGTGCCATGAGTCGGACAACGCCCGGATGAGTCACACGGAAAATGGAAGCGACACGATGATTCACGCGATCTACCGCGATGGTGTATTGAGTAAGATCGTTGGTGCCAATGGAGAAGAAATCCACATATTTGGCTAAAACGTCAGCCATCATAGCTGCGCCTGGAACTTCAATCATGATACCCACGCGCATTTTCTCATCAAAAGGAATTTTGCCCTGCCTCAACTCATCCCTACACTCATCCATAAGTTTAAGCGCAGCACGAACTTCTGTGGTACCTGAAACCATAGGGAACATGATACCCACTCTTCCATGTGCCGAAGCGCGTAGTACTGCGCGTAACTGCTGTTTGAAAATATCCTCACGACTGAGAGAGACGCGAATACCTCGCCAGCCCAAGGCCGGATTGTCTTCCTTTTCTGAGCTGGGCTCAAAGGGTAATTTATCACCACCGGCATCCAATGTGCGGAAAATAACCTCATTTGGAGAACAGGCTTCCACCAAGCGGCGGTAGTGTTCGTACTGAGCCTCTTCATCAGGCATGCCCTGGGCATCGACCCCCAGTAGGAAAAACTCTGTGCGGTACAGCCCCACCCCTTCTGCCCCGCTTTCGCGAATCGATTTGAACTCATGCGCGAACTCCACATTTGCTGCAAGCCGAATATGCCGTCCATCCAGCGTGTCCGTGGGCAGATCACGCATCTGTACGAGCTCACGGTAGGCTTTTTCACGCTCAGCGCGAAGGATATCGTAATTTTTCTGTGTCTCAGCAGATGGGTTGAGTATGAGTACGCCATTGTAGCCGTCCAGAATTGCTGGACTTCCTGTGCGCGAATCCATCACCAAACGTGGTACAGCCACCACCGCAGGCAACCCAAGCGAACGAGCCAAAATCGCGGTGTGAGACATTGTGGACCCCGTCTCCGTGACAAAGCCGAGAACACGACTCTTGTCCAAATCTGCCGTATCCCCGGGAGTCAGCTCATACGCGGCCAGAATGCAGCTTTCCAGTGACTCGGTATGAGGTTGCGCAGGGGTAGAAGACGGTTTCAGATTGCGTAGCACTCGCTGCAACACATCGCGAATATCCAACACACGCGAGCGCAGATACGGGTCATCCACCGCACGCATCACTTCCATGAAGTTTTGTACCACGGCGTAATATACCGACTCAATATTCTGAAGTCGAGCAGGCAGCTCTTTATTCAGTCGATTGAGTACAGTACTGTCGCGCAGAAAAAGAAGGTGCGCATCAAGGATAGCCGCCTCGGAAGCGCCGGAGATACGCTCCACACGCTGCTTGAGTTCTTTAATTTCAGCCTCGGTGCGAACGAGAGCAGCTTCAAAACGTTCCCATTCAGAGGGAATGTCTCTTAATTCTATCGACCACATGGGGGGCGCAGCGCAATCCCTCGCCTCCACACGCAGTATACCCATGGCTATGCCTGGTGAAACAGGCAATCCCGTTAACCGTTGTTCTTTTTCCTCGGACATCGTGGAGAGAGGGAAGATACATGGAACACGACTCTGGCCCGGCACGGAGTTCTCACCTGCACCCGGTCAGGCGCTCTCAAGCTCATTAATTCTCACCAAATTTCTCAGCAACGAGCTGCTCAAGAGCAGCCAAAGCTTCCGCCTCATCCGGACCTTCTGCCGTCACCGTTATCTCTGCCCCACACCCCACCGCCAACATCATGAGTCCCATGATGCTTTTGCCATCTACTCGCTCCTCGTCCTTTTCCACAGTCACGTCGGACTTGAATCGACTCGCCACCCGCACAAACTGTGCTGCCGGGCGAGCGTGGATGCCAAGTTTATTCAGTATCGTGATTTTTTTGGTGATCATAGCGGCTTTAATGTGTATACGCTCGTTGTCCGCGCTATTCTACGCGTTTTTTTTCTTTTTAGCGAGCTTTTTTCACAATCATCCTGTCATTTGAAGAAAATATAGTGTGTCGTCCCACATCCCTCCTGCTCTCGCCACCCCCTAGAGCAAACGCATTACGACGGGGCAGGCGGAGCCTGCCCATGTACGATTTACGGAGTACGACGGACGATTGCAATGCTTACTTCCTTCATCCATTGGAAACGCATGGGAGGTGAGTTGAATGAGCCCGGAGAAAATTTTATTGGGACACGTGTGCCTCATTACCGTATTTCTGCGATAATGTGCTCTGCCACATGCTGAGCCCCATCCGGAGATAGATGGTTGGTATCGTGATAGAAAAGCTTATCGCGATACATTCCCCGAAAAGCCCCATCTTGCTCCAAGTACGGGTGGATGGGTATGATGCGTGCACCACTCGCAGCGGATACCCGAGCCAACATTTCAAACACCGGTTTCTCTGCAGCCAAGAATTCAGACATGGTAATGGCGTCGCCGATGTCCGATAGATCCAGCCCCAACATGATGCGCCGTCTGACTTCTGTTCCGGGGGATATTTTTAGTCGAGGCGTTGGGGCAATGATTAGCACCTCTTTCCCCATGTCGCGAATGCGGCGACATGTACCGATAAGCCCTTCTTCGAGTAATTGCGTGTTGTGGCGTGCGTCGTTACTTTCAGCTTCGCCCTCGCGATAAAGATACTGATTCGTGTTGGATGTGCTTAAACGAGTATCCCAGCGGCACATAATCACGACTTTCTTGATACTCGGGGCGTGCTGTAGCCACTCCAACACTTCCTTCACATCACTGCGGAAACTGTTGGCAATTTTAATCCCGTCAAGCGGGCAAACTTTTAGTCGCAGAGCCACACCCTCTGCCCGATGTGTCTTGCAAACACGGCTTAGTCCTGTTCTGAAGCACTCCGCATAAGAATCACCCATCAGGAAAAAGGAGGGAGCAGCTTTGCCTTGCCCGAGAGTTTCTATGGCATCATGGTGGAGTTTTCCAACGTTATCAGTCACAGTAAGCTGATGCAATCCATATTTCCCGTCTTGCCAGGATGGAAGATCCTTTTTCGTTTCAAGGGATGCATACTTGTTGGCATTCGCATGCAGTACGTGAATGAGACCATTCGTCTTAAAAAGCACAGCCCCGATGCCTGCCACCAAAACGCACATACAAAGCAGACCCGTGAAGGCTTTGCCTGCTGTGATGCTTTTGTTGCGCCGTATTGGCATCTCGATATACCTCCATGATAAATAAGCTATGGTAAACGAAGCCACAGCGGCGAATAAGATGTGCCATGAGCTTAGCTCGCTCCCAAAACAATACCGCATGTAGACGATAATAGGCCAATGCCAAAGATAAAGGGAATAGGATATTCGACCAATGCCCACTATGACATTTGATGAGAGGACACCGGATATGAGCCCGCTCCCACCGCCGTAAATCATGAGTCCGGCTCCCACAACCGCCCCCAGAGCGCCGTATCCGGGGAAATGCGCATTCGTACCCCCTGCGTAAACACAGGATGCCAAAATGCAAATTAGGCCAAAAAACGCTCCCCATGGAGCCAGACTGCGCAAAATCTTGTTTTTGGATTGCGAAATAGTCGGGATGCCAGCTATCACAACTCCCGCCAAAAGTTCCCAAGCACGAGATTCCAAGTAGTAAAATGCCTTGAGTTGCGAGCGTACGCTATTGGAAGCAAGGAGTCGCTCAGAGTCCACGAACGATAAAATCAGCAACAAGCTCAAAACTACCATTTGTGTGCGCGTACTCTTGCGGCTCACGCCCAAAACCAAGAACATGATCAAGGGGATGATGATGTAAAACTGCTCTTCGACGCTCAGCGACCACAGGTTCATGAGTGGATGAGAATCAGCATCCCCAGCAAAATAATCGCCGAGGAATTTATAGCAGAAGAAATTGGCGCAGAAATAAGCGCTGCGAAGCGTAGCGTTGCCGAGTGAGCTGAGCGGCTCGTAGTGATAAAGGAAGATTCCCACCACGAGCGTAGCTAGGATGACCGCAAAATACGCAGGCATAATACGCTTGATACGCCGCGTATAAAAGTCAACAAAAGAAAAACTTCCCTCTCTCAGATCCCTGAGAATTCCCCCGCCTATCAAGTATCCGGAGATGACGAAAAAGACATCTACCCCTATAAATCCGCCCGGACATAACCTACTCTGCAAGTGGTACAGCAAGACCGCCAAAACAGCGATTGCCCGCATCCCGTCTATATGGGGGAAATACTTCCCTCGTATTACCTGTTGTTCGTAACTACTTACTCCTCCTCGTAACGCGACATCTCTGTTACCCCCCCCCACGCAATATGTAGATTATCAATATGTTGCATATCTATATCTTGTGATGCACCCTCATTATACCAGCTATCGGCTCCATTTCAAGGGCAAAATACCCAGGGCAACCGCATTAGAAAATGCGGTTGCCTATGTACGAAGTACGATGTACGATGTACGATTTATTAATAATGTGCGCGTTACACAGATTCTCGAATTATTAACGTTTCCAGGAGTCTCTGGAACCATCATCATGATGATCGCTGGTTATCACAGCTTCTGATGCGTATAAATGACGATATCAGCCAACAAGAGTATTTTCCTTCTCTCAAATGCGTTTGCCCCACACGTGTCCCAATAAAATCTTCTCCGGGCTCATTCAACCCATTACTCATGCGTTTCCCATGGATGAAGAAGGTAAGCCAGCAAGAAGCTTAAACCATTGATGATTGAGCAAAGCCGTGAACGCCCCCGAGGGTTCGGAGTGGGATTGGACAAAAGCACAGCTTTTGCTCAAAGGGCGAAAGCGATCGACGGCCGTAAGGTCGATTAACCAAAAGCGATAGCTTTTGCCCCGAGGGGGTAAGGAGTCGTGAGGCGACTCCGAAGCAAGCGTCGATGGGGCGGCGGTGAGTCAAGACGCCCGACGGTCCCGTTCAGGGCGCACGCACAGCGGGCGGGGAGGACGGTTGGACAGCGCGAAGGCGCTGCCCCGCAGGAGCGAGTAGGCAATGGGGTGCCTACGAGTCACCCGATATGGTCTCACACAGGAGACTTTCCTTCTATCAACGCACCATCGTCTTCGAAAATTCTGCTTTGCTTTTGTTTCGCAGGAACGCGCGCAGCGTGCTAGCATTCAAATCGCACATCGTACATCGTAAATCGTAAATAACCAACAACTTATGCTTCATGATGTTCCGTTAACTGCCTATAGAGGGTGCTTTTTCTTGGAACGGATGTACGTTTTGCCCTGTTTTGGGTCATTACAGACTATACAATGCAGTGAGGATGTGGTATACTGGCGGAGTATGGAAGAACGAAGAGTTTTATCTGTTTGCTCGGTCATGACTGCGCTGGCTGTGGTCTGCGGTGTAGCTTCGGCTGCGCAGGACAGCGACTTTGCTGCTCTGAGGGCTCACTGGAGCTTTGACGAAGGTCGCGATTGGCACCATATGCCGATGCCGTATAAGTATGACGGAGTGAAGGCCTTTGAACTGACCGGCAAGGCTGATGATATGCTGCTGAATGAGGAGCAGAAGGCCGATAATGAGGCCTGGGTATCAGGCCGCCAGCGTTCCGGTATAGGCCCCGGGCGTGTGCTCACCACAATGAAGGAGCTGCCGTGTCTGAATGGATCGGTGACTTTCTCCTACTGGACCCGCCTGTACGGCGAACCGAACAAGCGTGGTGTTATCAGCTCCACTCCCTCCACCGTATGGGGTGTCATGAATGCAAAAGGGCAGATTGGCATGCGTGTTGAGGGTAAAGACATCGTTTTTTCTCCAGCTGCTATTACGGACACGGATTGGCACCACGTGGTCTTTACACGCGATGAGGAAACGGGTAAGGTTGTTCTGTACTTAGATGGTAAAGAGGTAGCCTCCGGCACCACGCCCGCAGGCAAACTCTCCGGCAAGTTTACCTCCATTGCCACCAACAATGCAGCGTTGGATCAGATTCACATTTTCAGCAAGCCTGTATCTGCAGAAACCGTTGCCGCATTGTACGACAACCACGCTCCTCAAGTGTTCGACCAAACTCATTTGGTGGAGAAATCCAAGCCTTCCGTAACGGGCAGCATTCTGCACCAATTCACGTACGATGTGGACCAAGATAAGCTGCGTGTGGCCAGTTATTCTCAGCCCAAGGGGGGCAAAGTAGAAAGCAACGGCGATGGCACCTTCACCTTCACTCCCGGCAAATCCTTCAAGAAAAAAGGTAAAACATCTTTTGATGTCGTTGTAACGGATGATCGCGGTGGTTACACCAAAGCTACCATGTACCTGCAGGACAGCCGCCACTTGGTTGCCCCGCCTGTGCGTGAATTCCGCTACTTTGGCGCCCTGCCGGAGATTTCCACCGCCAACGGCAAGCAGATGAAGCACCGCAATCCTATGGTCATTAGGATTCGTGGAAAAAGGCCTGATTTGCTCATTCAGGCAGATTCCCACCTGTGGTACAGCGTGAACCAATCCAAACCCGGCAAGATTCTCTTCTCCAAACCGCAGGTGCTGCGTACCACCACGCAGGCCGACTTTGAGACAGACGGCGCTGCAGTGCTTGAGGGTAACAAACTCATTATTCTGGCACCTCTAAAAACTACCGAGGTGAAAAAACGCGGGAAAAAAGTTGGAGAAAGGAGAAAAATAATACAATAAA
>CANPYO010000100.1 GCA_947588645.1 uncultured Akkermansia sp.
AAAGTTGCTTTGAAAAAAAATTCGCACAATGCCAAATTATGGTTGACTTCGTAAATCGTAAATCGTAAATCGTAAATGGCCAGGCTTTTCCTTAGGACGGATGTGGCATTTGTCCATGGTTGTCTCTGAACATCAAAAACCCCTCCTTATGAAAGAGGGGCATTGAGTGGAGGCGAGGGGAGTTGAACCCCTGTCCTGGACATTGTTGACGCAAGCATCTCCATGTTCAGGCGCAGATGAAGCAAGGGCCTTGGGTTAGCTCTGCGCCGGCCTTCCCGCGGCTGTAAACCTGTGGTGAGCGTGCGCGGGGCGGTTCCCCCCGCCGCGCAGCTGCCCGCTGGGTAGAGATCCGGGCGCCTTAGCGGGCGTCAGGCGCGGGATCCGGCGCGTATGTTACGCAGCCATGGCGTATTCGTTCTCAGAATAGGCACTTAATTTTTGAACGGCTTTTTAAGGAGGCCAGCCGATCAACCTCCACATGCAGCTGACGCCTCGAAGGTTCAGTCGATTCCGGGACGCCCCCATGGAAAGGAAACGGCGACCGAGTCGGGAAACCGGGTCACCGCAACCGCACGCCCGTAGGGATTCGAACCCCAAACCTTCTGATCCGTAGTCAGATGCTCTATCCAGTTGAGCTACGAGCGCTTGATAAACTCAGCGCGCGGGGAGGCGCGCCTCGAGCGGGCACAGTATAGCATTCTCTACATCCTTGTCAACTTTTTTTTCAGATTATTTTTGGGAAAAATCATATCTGTTCAGTATAGATCGAAATCGTACATAGGCGCCCCCGCCCCTTTGTAACCACGTCCGGTCACGGCTTCGGGACATCCCGTCCGCCCCGGCTTTGCATCCCCGCGCAACGCGCAAACTTTCCAAATCGTAAATCGCAAATGCCTTGGGGGGGATATGAGACAAGTTAGTGTTTTTTCCAACCCGGACGGTGGCGTTCCGCCAGTTCATCCACGACTTGTTCAATGCGCAGGCCTTTTGCGGAGAGAAGGACGATGAGGTGGTAGAGGAAATCAGAGGCCTCATAAACGCAACGTTCATCGGAGCCGTTCACGGCCTCGATAACGGTTTCCAGCGCCTCCTCACCCACCTTCTGGGCGATGCGGTTGATGCCATCGCGAAAGAGAGAGGTGGTGTAGGATCCCTCGGGCATTTCGGTGCGTCGTGTGTTGATAAAATCTTGTAATTCAGTGAGAAAAGAGAGAGATGATGGCGTATTCTGCTCACCCCAGCAGGTGTCGGCGCCGGTGTGGCAGGTCGGGCCATGCGGCGTGGCGAGCACCAGCAGGGCATCCGCATCGCAGTCCAAGCGAAGTTCCCGCGCTTCCAAGAAGTTTCCGCTTGTTTCGCCCTTGGTCCAGAGACATTGGCGGGACCGCGAGAAGAAGGTGACGCGGCCGAGGCGGATGGTGGTATCGAAGGCCTCGCGGTTCATGTAGCCGAGCATGAGCACGCGGCGAGTCACAGCATCTTGGACGATAGCCGGGACAAGTCCGGAGCCTTTGGCAAAATCGATTTGATTGGCGTTAGGATGAGATATCACAGGCGTACGGGGATATTTTGTTGTTTGAGAAAAGATTTGAGTTGAGGGATGGCGATATCGCCGAAGTGGAAGACCCCTGCGGCCAGCGCGGCATCGGCTTTGCCCAGGTTAAAGGCATCCGCAAAGTCTTGCATGCAGCCGGCGCCTCCACTGGCGATCAGGGGGATGCGCAGGCGTTCGTTGAGCGAGGCGAGGGCGGCGTTCGCAAAGCCGATGCGTGAACCGTCGTGGTCCATGGAGGTAAAAAGGATTTCACCGGCGCCGCGTTCTTGTGCCTCGTGTGCCCAGGTGAAGAGTTCGCGCTCGGTCGGCACACGACCTCCGTTTGCGTAGCACACCCACTGTCCCGGGGAAGCTTGGTGCGCGTCAATGGCCACCACGCAGACTTGAGAACCGAAGCGGGTGGCAATGGCATCAATGAGCTCCGGCTTCCGCAAGGCAGAGGAATTAATGCTCACCTTGTCCGCGCCGGCATCCAGCAGGCGGGCTACATCATCCGGACCCTGCACCCCCCCTCCCACGGTGAAGGGAATGGAGAGAGCCTCCGCCACGCGCGAAACCATGTCGGTGAAGGTCTTCCTGCCTTCGTGGCTGGCGGTGATATCGAGGAACACAAGCTCATCTGCCCCTTGCTCGCTGTACGTTTTGCCAAGTTCTACCGGGTCACCGGCCTCTCGCAGGTTCACAAAGCAGGTGCCTTTCACCGTGCGGCCATCCTTTACGTCCAAGCAGGGGATAATGCGTTTCGAGAGCATCTTTACGAGAGCGATAAAAGTTTTTGCAGGTCGAGCCTACCTTCATAATACGCCTTACCGAACACGACGGACGGTATGCCGGCGGATTGCAGATCCAGGATGTCCTGGGTGCAGGAAACACCGCCGCTGGCGATAAGACGGCATGTCGGGAAACGTCGCATGATTTGCGTGTACAGCTCCGTGTTCGGGTGGTTCAGCATTCCATCGCGCGAAATATCTGTGCAGAGGATGCGAGAGACTCCCGCATCCATCCAGTATGCGATGAAGTCCATAAGCTGTACTCCCCCATCCTGCAACCAGCCCTGCGTGCGGATACGACCCTCTCGCACATCCGCGCCGATGATGAAGCGCTCACTGCCGTGCTTTGCAAGCCAAGAGGCGACGAGCTCGCGCTGAGAGACAGCGAGGCTGCCGATGGTCACCATGGCCGCGCCTGCGTCGAAAGCGGCTTGCAGATCAGCATCGCTCGCAATGCCTCCCCCGAAGTCCACGGTGAGCTGTGTGTACGAGGTGATACGCTCGAGCTGGTGGAGATTCACACAGTGGCGCGCCTTTGCTCCATCCAAATCTACCACGTGCAGGCGGCGGAACCCTTGGTCGTACAAGCGACTCGCCACTTCGGCAGGATCATCCGAGTACACCTTCTTGCACGCGTAATCGCCGGCAGAGAGACGCACACACTTGCCGTCGATCATGTCAATAGCCGGTATGAGTTCAATCATGGCAGAGGGATATGAAATTGCGGATAATCTGTTCGCCCGCACGGCCGCTTTTTTCCGGGTGAAACTGCGTGGCGTAAAAATTGCCACGTTGCATGGCTGCGGCAAAAGACACCCCGCCGTATTCGCAGGTAGCGCAGGTGTCTTGCGTGGGCGTCGCACAGAAACTGTGTACAAAATAGACGTAGGTGCCTTCCGACATGTCTTGGAACAGCGGCGAACGCAGTCCATGCAGCGAATTCCATCCCATGTGCGGCACCTTCAGAGCGGGGAGAGTCGATAGCGCGTGAAAATGGCGCACCCTTGTGCCCGGGAACATGCCCATGCATACCGTTTCGCCCTCTTCGGAATACTCACAGAACAGCTGCAGGCCGATGCAAATGCCGAGCACGGGCTGCCGCAGATTGAGCAATGTTTCCACAAGCTTACAGTCACGCAGACTTTGCATGACGTTGGACGCCTCTCCCTGTCCGGGCAAAATCACGCCGGAAGCGGATGAAATGACAGATGGGTCTGCGGTAAGGACAGGCTGCTCGCCCGCGCGCTTCAGTGCGTTGAGTACCGAGCGGGTGTTCCCTGCATTGTAGTTGATGACGGCAATTGGCATAGCGAGCGAGGAAAAACATCAAAGCGTCCCTTTACTGGAGGGAAGGACAAGGTGGCGGACATCGCGTTGCACAGCCATACGCAGCGCACGTGCAAAGGCTTTGAAGACGGCTTCAATGCGGTGGTGATCGTTCATGCCGGTGGCAGAGATGTTCAGGTTCATCTGTGCGGCGTCACTCAGGCTTTTAAAGAAGTGGAAAAACATTTCCGTAGGCAGATTGCCCACCCGATCGTGCTGAAAAGTCACATCCCACTCCAACCAGGGTCTCCCGCCGAAGTCGAGAGCAACGCGGCACAGGCTGTCGTCCATCGGCAGGCAATATCCGTAGCGTTGGATGCCGACTTTATCGCCGAGCGCAAGCCGCAGGCATTTCCCGAGGGCAAGAGCCGTGTCTTCCATGGTGTGGTGCTCATCCACGTCCAAATCCCCTTTGGCATGAATGGTGAGCGAGAGGGCGCCGTGCACCACGAGCTGACAGAGCATGTGATCCAGGAAAGGCAGGCCTGTGTCGATGTCGCTCACCCCCGGTCGATCCGGATCCAGCCGCACAAGGATATCCGTCTCTCGCGTTTTGCAGTGCAGCTCGGTCGTGCGTTCGCCGGCCAGCAGTACCTCCGCCACTTTGTCCCAGCCGAAGTCCGGACCGAGACGCAGCATGCCGCAGCCCAAATTGCGGGCAAGTTGCTCGTCCGCGTCGCGATCGCCGATGACATAGGAGTGCTCCAAATCACACGAGCCGTCGAGATAGGCGCTCAGCATGGCAGTGCCGGGTTTGCGGGTGGGAGCGTGATCCTCCGGGAAGTGTCGGTCGATAAAAATGTCGTCAAACTCAATACCCTCGCCTCGCAGCGTATCGAGCAAAAAATTCTGCACCGGCCAGAATTGCTCCTCAGGGAAGGATGCCGTGCCGAGGCCGTCTTGATTGCTCACCATGACGAGCCGGTAGTCCGTGCGGTCGCAGATGGCAGTCAGGGCTCGGAAAAGACCGGGCATGAAGGCGAACTTTTCCAAGCTGTCCACCTGCTCATCGGGCGGTTCCCGAAGCAGTGTGCCGTCGCGGTCGATGAAGAGTACTTTTTTCATGAAAGATTCAACAGAGAAGGGGCGGAGTCGAGCTTGCGGAGGGCGGCGATCAGGGAGTCATTTTGTTGGGGAGAGCCGATTGTAATTCGCAGGCAATTGCGGCAGAGCGTAGCGTTGTTGCGATTGCGCACGATGATCCCCTCATGCGCCAGGGCGTCGTATACGTGTTGCGCATGGTTGACTCGCACCAGCAGAAAGTTGGCACGACTTGGGAAAACGTGCGTGCAGAGCTTTATTTCCTGCAGTTGTTTCTCCATGCGCTTCCGTTCAGAGAGGATGGCAGCCACCTGCTGTCGCACACTGTCGGCTCGTCCGAGTTGTTCCAGTGCGTAGGCCGCGGTGAGTCGGTTGATATTGTACGGGTACTTTACCTTGTTGAAGCAGGCGATGATCCCCGGGTGCGCCAGGGCCATACCCAACCGTACGCCGGCGCTTGCCCACGCCTTCGAGAAAGTCCGCAGCAAAATCAAGCGCGGGTAATCGGTCAGCAGGGGCAGCATTCCCTCATCCTCCGCAAAGTCGATATAGGCCTCATCCACCACGACGATGCCCGGAAAACGTTGCAGCGTCTCCAAAATCTCCTCTTTTGGCAGCATATTGCCCGTCGGGTTGTTCGGGCTGCACAGGAAAATCACCTTCGTGCGTGCATCGACCTCGTCCAACAGATCCTGCGCGCAGAAATCAAAGTTTTCCCGCAAGGGCACGGCAGTGCAGTCCACCTGATTGATGTGCGCACACACGGAATACATGCCGTAAGTTGGATCCGGCGTGATGATGCGATCCACCCGCGGTTCACAGAAAATGCGCATTGTCAAATCAATGGCCTCATCGCTTCCATTGCCCAAAAAGATGCACTCTGCAGCAATTCCCAAGTGCTTGGCAAGTCTCTGCTTGAGTTCGCGCTGCAAGGGATCGGGGTAGCGGTTGAACGGCTCGTTGAAGGGGGACTCATTTGCGTCCAGACACACATCGGCCGGCAGACCAGCCGCCTCATCACGCGCCGAGCTGTACGGCTTGAGCGCAAGAATATCCGGCCGAACAAGAGCGCGCAGTTGCGCCGGTAATTCGTCCGCCGGGTGCAGGGAAGGCGCGTCGTTGCATGACTGCAGGCGCAAACTCATGGCGTTTTTGTGCGCCCCCAATCCCTCGGCTTCGGCCATGATCTCCACAGTGGAACCAATGTGGCGCAGACCCTCGGCTGAGAGTTCCTGGAGCGTCATTTTGCGCATAAAACTGTGTAGGCCGAGCGAGCTGTAGCCCTTCGTGCAGCCCATGGTGGGCAGGGTATGATTGGTGCCGGAGGCGTAATCGCCCGCGCTTTCGCAGCTGTAGTTGCCGATGAAAACAGAACCCGCGTGTACGATCTTTTCCGCCACCGCACGTGCGTGCTCCACCGCGAGGATGAGGTGCTCCGGCGCGTATTCGTTCGTAAAGTCCAGCGCATCCTGCTCTCTGGGGAGCAGAACCGCCAAGCTGTGTTCCAGCGCTTGCGCGGCAACTTCGCGCCGTTCCAGCATCGCGAGCTGACGCTCCAGTTCTTCCAATACGCTGTTGAGCACGCCCTCGTCTGTCGTCACGAGAACCACCTGACTATCCGCTCCGTGTTCAGCCTGGCTGAGGAGATCCGCCGCCACAAATGCTGGGTTGCATGTGGCATCGGCATACACCTCCACCTCACTGGGCCCCGCCGGCATATCAATGGCGACGCCGTCCAGCGAGACAATCTGCTTTGCAGCGGTGACATAACGATTGCCGGGGCCAAAAATTTTATCTACCTTGGGAATGGTTTGGGTCCCGTAAGCCATGGCGGCGATAGCCTGCGCTCCGCCAACGCAGAAGAGTTGGGTGATGCCGCAAAGCTGCGCTGCGTACAAGATGGCGGGGTTCACTTGGCCGTCCTTGCCCGGGGGCGTGCAGAGTATTCGCTCCCGGCAGCCCGCCAGACGAGCCGGCTCCGCCAGCATCAGCACGGTGGAAAAGAGGGGAGCAGAGCCGCCGGGCACGTAAATGCCCACGCGCTGAATCGGCACACTGCGTTGCTCGCAGAGCACGCCGGGCTGCGTTTCCAGCTTGATGTCCGGCGTGCGTTGGGCGACATGAAAGCGGGAGATGTTGGCGTGCGCGCTCTCAATGGCCTGCCGAAGCTGTTGCGGCAATTTCCGAATACCGGCTTCGCAATCCTCCGGGCTGATCCGGAGGCTGAGCAGCTCGCAGTGGTCAAAGCGCGCGCTGAGTTCGCGCAACGCTCGGTCACCATTCAGGCGTACTTCCGCCACGATGGGCTCCACTACCGCGCGCAGCTCCGCCATGTTCGGCATGGGGCGTTGCGTCAATTCTTTCCATTGCTCCCGTGATGGGCAACGCTTTACTTGCATAATCGTCATAGCACCATTTTCTCTATCGGCAGCACCAGAATCCCTTGGGCGCCCGCTTCTTTGAGCCGTCCCACCTTTTCCCAGAAACTGTCTTCCTCCAGCACCGTGTGCACGCTGCACCAGCCCTCCTGCGCCAGCGGCATCACTGTCGGACTTTTGATGCCCGACAGCTCATGGAGCACGGAATCCAGCGCCCCTTTCGGCACATTCATCAGCACATACTTCTTCCCGGCTGCTCCCTGCAGAGCTTTAAAGCGGAAAATCAGCTCATCGAGAATTTCCCTCTTTTCTGCGCTCAGCTCCGGTTGGGCAATGAGCACGGCTTCGCTCTGCATCACCACTTCCACCTCACGCAGATTGTTGCTGACAAGTGTGGAGCCCGAGCTGACGATGTCGAAAATAGCATCCGCCAGACCAATACCTGTTGCAATTTCTACTGATCCGGTAATCACATGGATGTGCGCGTGGACACCATGCGACTCCAGAAAACGCTGCAATAGCCCCGGATACGAGGTGGCAATCTTCTTATTCTCCAGCCAATCAGTACCCGTGTAATCCACCTCCTTAGGTACAGCGATGGATAGACGACATCCGCCAAATCCAAGCCGGTGTACCACCTCAGCCTGCGCCCCTTGCTCCTCCAGTTCGTTCATGCCCACAATCCCGGCATCCGCTACGCCGTCAGCCACTGTCTGCGGTATATCGTCGTCGCGTAAGAAAAGCACCTCCAGAGGGAACTTGCGCGCCTCCACCAAAAGCGCCCTCTTACCGGCTTCTATCCTGATGCCGGCATCCGTCAAAAGATTCAGTGTGTCCTCATTGAGTCGTCCCTTGGATTGTACCGCTATTCTCAGTCTTGTATTCATATGTCTTTTCTTAGATGTCGGCTCAAGCAGCATGCGCCTGCACAATCTCGCTTCACCGCTTTAACCGGGTGATGTTAAGCATGCTTAGGATGGATAGAGTGCCAGAGTGTCATTCGCGCACATACTATCACACGAGCGCCTACCCGTCAAGACCGCATCCGGAGCAAACAGGGCAAACGCATTAGAAAATGCGTATGCCTATTTACGATTTACGAAGTCAACTATAATTTTGAGACGGGGTAAATTTTTATTTTTGCTTAATCCATCAGAGCAATGCGGAGCTTGTG
>CANPYO010000101.1 GCA_947588645.1 uncultured Akkermansia sp.
CCATAACGTTGGATACCTATTCTTAAAAACTCGCCAAATCTTTTTCCTGCGCCTCCAGCGAAATTGACCGAGATCCTTATTTTTGAAGTGATGCGATATGGGCTTGACATGGTAAAAAGCGTCCATTATACTGGCGCGCGGATGCGTGTCGCTCGAGCGCGCGTGGGCTCGGGAGACCAAGTAACTTGACCGCGAGGCAGCGGAAGAGACGCACAGAAAAAATGCGCATCTTAACTCCTTTTATCGCATGTTCCAGTTTTTCAAGAAACTCGTAGGGTTGTTCTCGACAGATATCGGGATCGATCTCGGCACAGCTAACACCTTGGTTTACATTAAGAATCAGGGTATTGTGCTTCGTGAGCCATCTGTGGTTGCCATGAAAGGCAACAAGGTGGTGGCCGTGGGCGAAGAAGCTAAGCGAATGCTCGGGCGCACGCCGAGCAATGTGCTTGCCATACGCCCACTCAAGGACGGCGTGATAGCCGACTTCGATGTGGCAGAAAATATGCTGCGCTACTTCATTAAGAAGGCAATCCAACACCGTAGCGTTCGCGGTCCGCGTATTCTCATCGCCCACCCCAGCGGCATCACCGAGGTGGAGCGACGGGCCATTGAGGAATCCGCTTACAACTCCGGAGCCAGCCAGGTGCAACTCATTGAGGAGCCCATGGCGGCTGCTATCGGCGCAGGTCTCCCCGTTAACGAACCGCTCGGCAACATGATCGTTGATATCGGAGGCGGCACCACCGAAGTGGCCATCATCTCGCTCTCCGGCATCGTGCACAGCCAATCCGAAAAGTGCGGCGGCGACGCGTTGGACGATGCCATTGTGCGCCACATGCAGACGGCACACAACTTGCTCATCGGTACTCGCACGGCCGAAGACATCAAGATACAGATAGGCTCTGCTTACCGGTTGCAAAAGGAGTTGACCATGGAAGTACGCGGCCGCGACCGAGGTACTGGTCTTCCGAAAACGGTGTCCGTGCGCTCGGAGGAGGTGCGTGAAGCTCTGCAAGACAAACTTGATATCATCGTAAATGCCGTACGCCAAACTTTGGATCACTGCCCGCCAGAGCTGGCGAGCGACCTGTATGATCGCGGCATCACCGTGGCGGGCGGCGGTGCTCTGTTGCAGGGACTTCGTGAGCTGTTGCACGAGCAAACCGGACTTCCGATTGAAATATCAGAAGATCCGCTCAGCGCCGTGGCAGAAGGCACAGGCAAATGCTTACAGGAGAGCGATGCCCTGTTTCGCAACAGTGATTAATGCAGCGCATGCCAACCATAGCGGCGCATGCTCTGCTTCTCAGCAAAGCTTGCACCTGCTGACGGCGTGGTATGCGTTCTCCTGCGCAGTTCCACGCCCTTCCACACATAACTACTTTGAAAACTTTTAGAAAAATGATCAATACTGTGAAACGCTTCTTCGGATTTGGCCAATCCAACCCGAAGGAAGGCACTACCATTGTCGTCAATTCAGAAAAGCTTGAGCGGCGTGTTGCTCTGCTGGAGGATGGTGTGCTGGAGGAGTACAGCATCGAACGCGAAGGGGAGGACAACATTGTGGGCGGCATTTTCAAAGGTCGCGTGAAAAACATCGAACCCGGGCTGAAGGCCATGTTCGTGGACATCGGTTACGAAAAGAATGCCTTCCTGCACTTCTGGGATGCCCTGCCCTTGGCGCTGGACTCCTCGCTGGAGGAGATACACAAAGAGGGGCGTCCGCGCCGCCAGCAAAAGAAAATTACCAGCAAGGATATTCCGGATATCTACCCCGTCGGATCTGAAATTATGGTACAGGTAACCAAAGGGCCCATTAGCTCCAAAGGCCCACGAGTGACCACCAATATATCTCTTGCCGGGCGCTACATTGTGCTCATGCCCTTTACTGACCAATTCGGCATTTCGCGCAAGATTGATGATCCCAAGGAACGCCAGAGACTGCGCCAAATCGTGCAAAAACTCAATGTACCGGATGGTATGGGCATCATCATGCGCACGGTCGCTCAGGGACAACGCTTCCGCCACTTTGTGCGTGATTTGGCCATGCTGCTCCAGCAGTGGCACGAAGTAGAGGAGAAATTCGCCGCCACCCATAATCCCCATTGTGTATATCGTGAGCCGGATCTCATCGAGCGCACTGCGCGCGATTTTCTCACCGACAACGTTGACAGCATCCTGTGTGATAATCAGGACACAACCCAGCGCATGCAAGAAATCGCCGGAAGGATTTCGCGCCGCGCCAAACGCCATATTCAGTACTTCCCCACCACCCAGCCCATCTTTGAGGAACTTGGTATCGAGAAACAAATCAACGAAGCTTTCCAACGCCAGGTGCTTCTACCCTGTGGCGGCTATTTAGTCATTGATGAAACTGAGGCTCTCATTGCCATCGACATCAACACCGGTCGCAACAAGGGCAATAAGGATCTTGATAAAACCATCTTGGAAACAAACCTCGAATCAGCACGTGAAATCGCGCGCCAGCTCCGCTTGCGAAATATCGGCGGTCTCGTCGTGGTGGACTTCATTGATATGCGCCATCGCAAAGATCAGCAAGCCGTGTATAAGGCCATGAAAGAGGCCTTGGAACGCGACAAAGCCAAGACGCAAGTGATGCAAATTACCCCCATAGGTCTCATGGAGATGACGCGCCAGCGTCTCAATGAATCGTTGCTCGACTACGTGAATGATTATTGTCCCTATTGCCATGGAAGAGGCCGCATCAAGAGTGTAATGACGATGAGTGTGGAAATCCAACGCCAATTGAAGGCCACCATTATGCGTTACCGGAATTCCGTGGGGGATATGGTTGTGGTGGTCAACAGTAGCGTGCTTTCCCGTTTCAAAAACGAGGATGCCAATCTGCTCATGGAATTGGAGCGCCAATGCGCCGGCCGACTCATCTTCCGCTCAGACCCCTCGATTCATCGCGAAGCCTTTGCCATCTTAGATGCTTCCAACAATAAGTCGCTCTACCAGGTGAATATGTGACCTGACTTGCACCCTTCAGCGCTTATGCAAGCCCCATTTCGCATCCTGATCGGGTTCTTCCTGTTTTGTGCGTGCGCGTTGGCACAGACCCAACGGCAACTGCCTAAACCACGTGCTATCGTCATTTTCTATGCAGATGATTTGGGCTACAATGACACCTCCGCATATGGTTGTACCAAGGCTCCATGCCCACATCTGGAAACCCTGGCACAGCAAGGGCTCGTCTTCACGGATGCGCACAGCTCCAGCAGCGTGTGCACCCCCTCGCGTTACTCTCTGCTCACCGGTACTTATGCCTGGCGCTATCGCGGCATGGGTATTTTACCCGGAGATGCACGTCTTGTCCTGCCCATCAAAGGCGAGCAGCTCACCCTGCCGGCTATGATGCAGCTCGCTGGCTACCGCACTGCTGCTATCGGCAAATGGCATCTCGGCTTGGGTCGCGGTGCAGAGCCTCTGGATTGGAATAACCTCATCTCTCCTTCTCCTCTTGAAGTCGGCTTCGATGAATCCTTTATTATGGCTGCCACTGGTGACCGTGTTCCCTGCGTCTTTATCCAAAACGGACGCGTAGTCAATTTGGACACATCAGATCCCATTCTCGTGAATTATGAACCCGATTTCCGCTTCCCCAACGAACCGGTAGCGGCGGACATGACCGAGGAGCAGCTGTCCATTCGTCTCAAGCCATGGGGACGCAG
The DNA here is from genome assembly GCA_947588645.1 of uncultured Akkermansia sp. Classification (GTDB taxonomy): domain Bacteria; phylum Verrucomicrobiota; class Verrucomicrobiia; order Verrucomicrobiales; family Akkermansiaceae; genus Akkermansia. The sequence goes on from CANPYO010000101.1 coordinate 3,699, forward strand.
CGCCGATAAGCAACACGACAAAACCATCATCGACGGCATTTCCCGCATTGGTCACATGTCCGGCGGCAAATCTGCTCTTTGGAAAGACCAAGAGATTGCAGATCGCATAAACGAGGCTGCCGTACGCTTCATCCGCAAGAATGCCGGTTGCCCCATTTTCCTTTACTTTTGTACAAATGACATCCATGTGCCGCGTGATCCTCACCCACGCTGGCGTGGCAAAAGTCAGTTGGGTATTCGAGGGGATGTGACAGTGCAAATGGACAACAGCCTGGGCGTCGTACGTCAGGCGCTTGCAGAAGCCGGATATAAACCAGAAGAAACTCTTCTCATCTTCACCAGTGACAATGGCCCGGCCATAGCAGACGGATACATGGACGGTGCAGCCAAAGACTGCGCCGGACACAATCCTGCCGCTCCTTACTCCGGTGGCAAATACACCCTGCGAGAGGGTGGCACGCGTATGCCTTTTATTGTGCACTGGCCGAGTGTAGTGCACCCCGGCAAATCCGCCGCCCTCATCAGCCAGGTGGATCTTTCGCGCTCTCTCGCCCGTCTCATTGGTTTTTCCGATATCCCGCAGGATTCCATGCGTGACAGCCAGAATATGCTTCCCGCTCTCTGCGGGCTCAGCAAGCAGGGACGCAGCGAACTACCGGAGCACAACCACGCCGTCAACTTGGCTCTTCGTTTCAATCATTACAAACTCATGCCCGGCACGGGTGGTTCTTGGCAACTTTTTGACCTCTCCACTGACCCTGCCGAACAACATGATATTGCCCAAGAACAACCGGAGCTGGTGCGATCACTTATTCAACGCCTGAACGCCATCAAGCAACAGAACGGCGGCATCAATCGCCCCCTTCCTGCAACGGTCACAGACACGTGGTAATCTCACGTCGAATCAGAGCCTGCGTTTCCATGACTCCGCCGACGGCCGGTATGCGGCGCCACCAAGGCATGTTCATGGCGGCATAGATACGTGCGACGGCTTCTAAAAAGTTTGCCTGCTCAAAGGCATCCTTCTCATGTCCGCGATTCTGCATGCGCTTCAGCGCCTCCTGCACTGGAATATCCAGCCAAATTGCCATATCCGGCATCGGAGCAAAAGCTTCGTTGCGACGCCGTATCTCCTCGACGTCCTCTCCTGTTGCCCCTTGGTACGCCATCATGGATGGGTAATAACGATCCAGCAGCACCCATTTGTCCTCGGCCAAGGCAGGCAAAATTACTTGCTGCACATGCTCGCGTCTGTCGCGCAGTAAATATTCCACTTCCTTTTGAACCCCGAGACGCTGCCCGGACGCCGCAGCTGCCCTCACTCGCCTCCCCCACTCGCCACGTGTCGGCTCAAAGCTCGTCACCACCTCTCTGCCTCGCTCCTCCAAGTACTGCTTCAGCAAACCTATCTGCGTGGACTTCCCGGTGCCATCCACCCCTTCAAATACGATGAGTTTTCCCCGTCCCATGCCTGAAAGTCTACCATATCCTTCCTTTTCTGACAAACACCTAGATTGGCATGCAGAGCAAACGCATTTGAGAGAAGTTCATCAACAGAAAAAGTACTCTTATTAACTGATATCATTGTTTATACGAATCAAAAATCATCACAATAAGCGGTCATCACAAGCAATTCTTTCGTTCGCCGCATCCCCGCGCAACGCACGCGAACTTTCCAAATCGTAAATCGTAACTCGTAAATGAATTAAATCGTAAATGGTCAGGTTTTTTCTTGGGACGGATGTGAGCTTCAAGCGCACTACGTAAGATTCCAGCGCGGGTCCTCGTACCAGGTAGGGGAAAAGAAGCCCAAGTCACGGGATAGGGTGGGCACAGTCGCTGAGGCGACCGCATAGGAACGCAGAAGGCGATCTTTCCATTGGCCATCTGGTTCCACGGCACGCAACATACGACGGCAGAATATGAGAGCGGCAGCAGTTTTACCCAGAAGGGCGAAACGATTCAACTCGATGCGAACAGCTTCCGGTGCATTCTGAAATTTCGGGGAAAACCAGTGACTGTTCCAGACGCGGAATTGGTGGGCGCAGGCATTGCGGATTTGCGAGAGCAGGGAGATGCCGAAAAGGAAGTACTCCACGCTGTCAAATTGCATGGCCTCTGCGATGCGCTGCACTAACTCCGGTTCCAAAGCGCAGTGCAACAGCTCGTTCAAGTGCCCAAAATTAGCAAACTCAACAAAACTCCACACCGGTACCGTCTCAATCGTTGCACCCCGTTTGATTTCCTCATCCCAGGCCGCATATAGTGGTCGATCTTTGCGAAAATTATCGGCGATGCGCGCCATAAATTTCTCCTGGGGGGAAGCGGAATCAGCACCGTCCTCCTGGGCCTCAAGGAAAGAAGAACGCATCCCGCTTTTGCTAGCCTGAGGGGTACTGGAATGGGTATAGAGCGACCACTGATGGGCAATTTGCGTACGCAGTGCAAGTTCCATTCTTGAAATAGCGCCGAAGAGAAGCTCGCGAAGATCACGGTCAAAGTTGTAGAGAACGAGCACTGTCTCCCAGCACGTACCGGACCGGAAACGCGGAGTCGTGGAACCGTCGGCGTTTTTGACTGTCTCAAGAAAAGAGGTCCAGTAGGCAGAGATGCGATAGTAATTGATGTATCGCAGTTTGCTCTCAATTTCATTCTCCAGTTCATCGGCGCTCAATCCACGGGAACTCTGCATGCCGCGCGTCACCAGGATATGCGCCTGTTCACGGAAAGTTTTGTACGGCTTGGCCATAGTTGCGATGCTACTATACCTGTTTCCGGGTACAATGTACAGACCTTACCGTTAGGGCAACCGCATTTCAGAGAAATCAATTAACAGAGAAAAATACTCTTATTGACTGATATCACTGTTTATACGTATCAAAAACCTTGATAATCAATGGTCATCATGATAATGACTCTAAAGGAATCTCAGCATACATCAATGATCTGAAAAAATCTGTGCAACGCGCACATTATTAATAAATCGTACATCGTACAAAACTGCCTTACGCCGTCGGCAGTTTTCGCCCCTGCGGGGCAGCCCTGCGGTCTGGCCAAACGACCTTGCAGCCGCCGGCCGTTTTCCCGCAGCTCCGCCTGCCGAATTTTTCAAATCGTACATCGTGCTTCGTACCTCGTACATAGGCGCCGCTAGGCGCCACCGCCCCTTTCTAACTACCCCCGCGCACGGTTCCATCACATCCCGCTCGCTCCTGCTCCGCCAAATTCCGCGCAACGCGCGCGAATTTTGCAAACCGTACATCGTAAATCGTACATCGTAAATAGGCAAACGCATTTTCTAATGCGTTTGCCCTGACCTTACCGTATCATTTTCCATCAATCCACTTCTTCGGCCTCATCCTCATCAGGCAAATTATCCGGATCCTCGGCCGGAGCATCATCAGGCAAAGCATCATCAACTTCATCAGCCAGTGGATCGTGCTTGGTGCAAAGTGGGCGGGGTTTAGTGAAGTCGGTCATTGTCTCCGTGTAAGCGGAGCCCTGATACTCACAGCCGGAGTGGGCTACCATACCAGTATCGCGACAAAGGCGAATGCCTTGTTTCCGAGCACCTGAAGGAGAAGTGCGGATGTTGCCCATAGCATAGCCGCGAGCGGCAGCACGCTTCATAACGCCTACCCAGAGCGGCAGAGCCACAGTTCCGCCATAAGCCTTGTCGGCGATGGTGACTGGGCGGTCAAACCCCACCCACACCGCGGCCGTCAGGTCGGAGGTAAAGCCGCAGAACCAGGCATTTCGATAAGCATTAGTAGTCCCTGTTTTTCCTCCACAGGGAACTGTGAAACCCATTCTTTGCACACCCGCTGCCGTACCGCCAGACTTCGTAATTTGCTGGAGAATGCCGGAAATGGCGTTAGACGAGCGCGTGGAGAGCACACGACGTACCGTAGCGGGATTTCGCCACAATATGCGGCCATCCGAGTCAGTGATGCTCTGGATGATGTAAGGCGAGGGTCGCACACCTCCGTTGGCGAACATGGTGTAGGCCGATGCCACCTCCAGCGGCGAGACTTCCCACGTGCCTAAGTATATCGTAGGTCCAGGCTTCTTTGCCGTTTTCGGAAAGCCGGCCATGAGTCCCGTACTGATCACATTGTCCAATCCGGCACGATTTCCCACACGCACGGACATCGTGTTGCGACTCTTGAGTAGTCCCCAACTCGCGGGATGAAGCCCTGTAAAACGTCCATCAGAGTTGCCAGGATACCAGCGTCGGGCTCCCGCAATTTCGCCCGGTTGTATGCGGTCATCCGATACCATACTCTGCGGCCCGCCGCCGCGTTCAAAGAAGGTAGCATACACGATGGGCTTAAAGATGGATCCCACTTGACGGCGACTCTGCACGGCGCGGTTGAGTGGCGATTCCTTGCTGTCGCGTCCACC
>CANPYO010000102.1 GCA_947588645.1 uncultured Akkermansia sp.
CCCCCTGCCAACCCCCGTAATTATGCGTATGACGTCATCGCATCGACGACGTTATGGGATGCCAATGATCGTAAATCATGAATGAATCAGCTTGTAAATGGGTTGCGCTTTTCTTGAGACGCACATGAATTTCAACATTTTACGATTTTTTTCACTTGCTCTTGCAGAATAAAACTGATAGATTCCTTTCCGCTTACTCCAGCATTCGTTATGTCATACGCCGTTGCCCCCGTTTGTTATTAGCTCTCTTTAAGCGGTTTGTAGCTTTATTCATCGCCTGTGTCATTTGGTTCACGGGGGTGACATCAGCCAAGGAGGATGTATCGGAGAGCGTGCCGCAGCAAGGAGTGGAGCTCCTCTTCCCGGCGGGAACGGGAAAGATCGTGAAGGGAGCCAAGCTCAACAAGGAACAGAAAGAGGTAGCCTCCCTGCTCCAAAAACTCAAGGCGATCGAAAAGGGCGGCAACGTGAATGCCGTGGACAAGTTCGGACAGACTGCGCTCATGCACGCCGCCGCGCGGGGTAATCGGATCGCCGTCTGCTGGCTCGTGGCGAAAGGCGCGGATGCCGCTATCAAAAGCAAGAAGGGAAAGACGGCGGGCAGCGTGGCTCACGGGGACATGGTCGATTTTCTGACAGCACTCGAGAAGGAAAAGCAGCCGCTGAGCCGACAGGAAGCGCGTGACATGTATGCAAACTATCACGCGTCTCCGGGCGAAATTGAAAGATTCTCTTGGTTCTCAGGAGCGGATGCAATTCTCATGCTGCGTGGGGCAAAGGCTGAGGACCTCAGCAAGCTGAAAAATGAGGAATGGAAGGTGGGTCGGCGTATGAGGGACCCCATGAAACCGGCTCTGCTTTACCGCATCGGTGCGCGTAAGTTCTCTTTCCCGGAGTATCCCTCCGAAGAGGACGCGGAACAGCTGCAACTCCTCCGCGCGCTCGGGGTGAAAACGGATATTGTCGATTCCGTGCTGCAAATAAAGATTGCGCTTCAATTGAAGCAAAAAGAAACCGCGCTTGCGCTCCTGAAACAGGATCCGACTCTGCTCCAAAATCCGGAGATATTCTCCTTCATCTCCGATGCAAAAATGCTGCAAGCTCTGCTGAACGCCGGACTGGATGCCAAGGACGAAAAGCTCATGGAGGCGGTCATCGAAAAGGGCGACGGGGCCATGCTGCGAACACTCCTCAAGTCGGGAGCAACGCTCCAGGACCCGGACAAAATTCTGAAGAAGTTCTACTACAAAGGCAAAGGCGCCGACTTTATCCTCGCTCTCATTGACGCCGGAGCCAAAGCCGATGTGAACACATTGCCTGTGAGAATGAGTCCATGCGACTACACAAGGCTGCAATACAAAGTTAATGCAACGCTTCTTCATCAAGCAGCGAACCGAGTGAACCTTACGGATGTGCAACTGCTCCTTGCTCACGGAGCGGACCCCAATACGCCGGGCAAAAAAGTAAGAGATGGTCAAGAAGAACCCTACGGCATGACTCCGTTGATGGCAGCCGCCAATTCCTTGGATGTGGAGGAAAAGAATACAATGCACACCTCGGGCTCCGTGGGCTTGCTCTTAAGTTCCGTAACGCGGAAAAATGTACACATCGCACCGAGATTGTGAGACACCTACTGGATGCCGGGGCCGATGTGCATGTCAAAGATTCTGCGGGAAATGGCGTCATCTATTACGCCGTTTGCGGTGCGTTCTACGAAGGAGCCCCCCTCTACCTCCGCGAGAGCAAGAAAGCGGAAGCGGACATCCTGCTCATGGTAGATCTGCTAATCAAGGCGGGGGCTGACGTGCCCAAGGACATCCTAGCTCGGGATGCACTGCGCTCGGATATATCCCGTGCCGGACGGGAGAAACTGGCCCTCATGCTCCTCGACGCCGGCGCCGACCCGCTGGCACGAAAAAAAGATAGTTGGAACGCCGGATGGACCACCCTCATGATCAACGGCATTTACGGTCCCAAGATTGCCAAGCGACTGCTCGATGCCGGGGTGGACCCGACCGTGAAATGCGAAGAAACCTCAGCGATGAGTCTTGCCATGGAGCAAGGAGCGGTGGAGGTCGTCAAACTGCTCAAGGAAAAAGGAATCGCCCCCGGAGAACTCCGGGTCGTAAGCCCTGAAACGACAAAGTTCTTGCTCGAACTCGGCGCCCGCATCCCTAAGGACATGACGGATCGGATCATGGACGATCTCTGTCTTCGTTACGCTGATGTTTGGCTTCCCGCCAAAACTCAGCGAGGACTACATTGACATCATCCAAATTCTCAAACGCCACGGGTACAAGCCGGAGCTAATGACGTGGACAAAAAAGACCACAGTAACAGTCGCTCCTTCAACACCGAAGCTTTTCGCGCGTTTCTTAAAACAGGCGAGAATCCGAATGAAGTCGATGAAAACGGCAATTCCCTTCTCGCCAACTTTATTTGCTCTACGGAGTTATCGTCCTGGGTTGCCGACGCGCTGCCCGCCTTTATTGAAGCAGGAGTTGACTTAAACCACAAGAACAAAGACGGCAAATCCATCTTGCAGCTCGCAAAAGAGCAGAAGCTGGATGATGATGTCATCCAACTCCTCTAGGAGCACGGCGCGAAGGAGTGAGAGGGTACGGGTCACGGGCGCAGCGTGCTGAGCGGCACAACGAGTACGCCGTCGTCGCGGCGGTAGGAGTAGGTCCCCACACCGATGAGAACCATCAGGAAGGAGGGAGCGGGGGCGTGCCGGGTGTCCACTTTGCCGGCGAACTTGAGGAGGGTGGCGGCCCCTTCATCCACCTTGTGCCCGCCCAATTTGATCTCCACGAGGCCGTACTGACCATTCCACAGGCATATCAGGGCATCCACCTCCAAACCATTTTTGTCCAGAAAATGATGCACCTCGCCCTGGAGAGCCTCCGCATACACGCGCAGATCGCGTATCGCCATGTTTTCAAAAAAGAGTCCCATGGATGCCAGATCCTGCATTAACTGCTCCGGCCCCGCACCGAGGGCTGCCAGCGCGATAGAGGGGTCCGTAAAATAGCGCGTGGGTGATTTTCGCATGGGGATGCGGGACCTCAGCAGCGGCGTCCAGTTTTCCGCTTCCTCGATCACAAAGATTTTTCTCAGAGCCTCCACGTAATCTGCCACGGTCGCCACGGCCGGCGGATGGGGCTCTCCCGCGCCGATGTCGGCCGCCATCCGGGCGAGAGTGGTCTGCGTCCCCATCGATCGCGCGTACGCCCGCAGCAAGGCCCTCACCCGATCCGGACTGCGCCGCACCCCATCCACACGCGACATATCGGCGTTCACCACCCCCTCGTAATAATTCAAGGCCGTGTCCAATGCGGCGGAGGGGGATAAGCCAAGAGCTCCCGGCCATCCGCCACGCGATATCAGGTACGCCAGCTCCTCCAGCCCCATCTCCCGCTTACCCTCCACTTCCCGTGCCCCGGCAAACAGCGCCGCCAGCGATACCTCACCGGACGACTCACCCGATTCAAAGAGCGACATCGGACGCATCCTCACGCGCGCGATGCGCCCCGTTCCCGAATGCTGAATCTGCGACACGTCCGCCGGCACCGCAGAACCCGTGAGGATAAACTGCCCAAACTCCCCCCTCTGATCCACCTCAAACCTCACCGCATCCCATACGCTGGGCTCCTGCTGCCATTCATCCAGCAACATGGGGACTTCCCCTCGCAGCAGCCTGCGCGGCGCTGTATGCAGCAGGTCGCTGATATGCCCCCTCATGTCCGGGTTATTGAAGTACAGCTCGCTGCGCGCTACTTGCGCCGCCGTCGTCGTCTTCCCGCACCACTTCGCGCCCTCCACCAACACCGCTCCACTTGACTCCAGCTTTCGCCTCAGCATTTCATCCGCTATCCTCGCCCTGTATGCTCGTCTTTTCATTTGCTTCCTTTCTCTTTTATTTTACATGATTTACCCATTTTGTCAATCCGTTTTTATCCCTTTTAGACAATTTTTATTATGTGTTTTGGATAAAATTTATTGTTGATTTTGGACAAGATTTGTTGCCGTTTTTGGACATTTTATGTTCTCTTCTTTGCGATTTTTGTTCAAACACCTGTTATTTCTCTTGCCTTGTTTGGCGAAACATGGTAGATTGGAATCACTTCCCATAAAAACATCCCTATGAAATCCGTCGTTACCCCCCCCGTATTTGTTATTAGCTTATTGTAAGCTGTTTACAACATGCTTGCTCGTCGGCGTGCTGATAAGTCTGGGCATGGCGAGCGGTCAGGAAAAGGAAACGGCGGCTGTCCCGCAGCAAGGGGTGGAACTCCTCTTCCCGGCAGGCACGGGGAAGCAGGCGAAGGGCGCCAAGCTCAGCAAGGAGCAGGAGCGTGCCGCTTCCCTGCTTCAAAAACTCAAAGCGATTGAAAAGGGTGGCAATGTGAACGCCGTGGACAAATTCGGCCAGACTGCGCTCATGCACGCCGCCGCGCAGAACAACCGTCTCGTCGTTTGCTGGCTTGTGGCGAAAGGCGCGGATGCCTCTATCAAGAGCAAATCCGGTAAGACGGCGGGCAGCGTGGCTCACGCGGACATGCGCGAATTCCTGACGGCGCTCGAGAAAGAAAAGCAGCCGCTGAGCCGCCAAGAAGCGCGGGATATGTATGCATGCATGATTACATGCTGGGATTCACCTCGGCGCATTACCCCGGGAGAGTATGCAATTCTCGTGCTATGTGGGGCAAAGGCAAAAGGTTTCAGCCAATTGGAGATGTATCATAAAGCGGTGGATTCCTGGGCAATAGAGGACCCCATGAAACTGGCCATTCGTTACCGTACAGGTGCGCGTAAGTTCTCTTTCCCGGAAGATCTCCCCAAAGTGGACGCGGAACCGCTGCAACTCCTCCGCGCACTCGGGGTCAAAGAGGACGCTACAACACCCGTACGGCAAATGAATATCGCGCTCCGACTGAAGCAAAAAGAAACCGCGCTCGCGCTCCTGAAAAAGGATCCGACTCTGCTCCAGAATCCGGAGATATTCTCCTCCATCTCCGATGCGAAAACGCTGCAAGCTCTCCTGGACGCCGGTTTGAACGCCAAGAACGAAAAGCTCATGGAGGCGGTCCTCAACAAGGGCGACGTGACCATGCTGCGAACTCTCCTCAAGGCGGGAGCGACCATTCAAGACCCGGACAAAATTCTGGAAAAGGCGACGAAGCAGGCAAGCGCAAGTTTTATCCTCGCTCTCATTGACGCCGGAGCTAAGGCCGACGTGAACACATTGCCTGTGGAAGTGAGTTCGAAGGCATGGGGAATAAATGGTTCTTATGCAGAGGTATACTACAATGGTCAAACTGTGGCGTATAGAAACTCTGCAACGCTTCTTCACCAAGCAGCAAACGAGGTTAATCATAGAGATGTGCAACTGCTCCTTGCCCGCGGAGCGAATCCCAACATACCGGGTAAGAAGGCGGGGGACGATCAAGAGGAACCCTACGGCATGACTCCGTTGATGGCAGCCGCCAGTTCCGCGACGCGGAAAAATGCTACACATCGCACCGAGATTGTAAAACGCCTGCTGGATGCCGGTGCCGATGTGCATGCCAAGGATTCTGCGGGGAATGGCGTCATCTATTACGCCGTTTGCGGGGGATCATCCATAGGTACTGTAAACAGGAAGGCGGAAGCGGACATCCTGAGCATGGTGGAGTTGCTGCTCAAGGCGGAGGCGGACGTGCCCAAGGATATCCTGGCTCAGGGTGCACTGCGCCCGGAGATATCCCCTGCCGGACGGGAAAAGCTGGCCCTCATGCTGCTCGATGCCGGCGCCGAGCCATTGGCAAAAAGTGAAAGCGGGAAGACCACCCTCATGGTCAACGGCATTGGGGTACCCAAAATTGCTGAGCGTTTGCTGGATGCCGGCGCCGATGTGCATGCCAAAGATTCCGAGGGGAAGGGCGTCATCTATTATGTGATCGACGGAGGCCTTTGGGATCCGGACCTCGAGAGGTATGTCTATACGCAAGAAGGCGAGCCTGTCTCCGGGAGCAAGAGGGAGGAAGCAGACATTCTGCGCATCGTGGAGCTGCTGCTCAAGGCGGGGGCAGACGTGCCCAAGGACATCCTCGCTCAGGAATGGCTGAAACTGGAGATATCCCCCGCCGGACGAGAGAAGCTGGCTCTCATGCTGCTCGATGCCGGCGCCGATCCGCTGGCGAAAAGTGAAGAGAAGAGGACCACCGGATGGACCACCCTCATGGTCAACGGCATTTGGGGGCCCAAGATTGCCAAGCGGCTGCTGGATGCCGGGGTGGATCCCAGCGTAAAATGCAAGACAGGAAGTTGGGAGACCTCCGCGATGAGTCTCGCGATGGAGAAAGGTGCGGTGGAGGTCGTGAAGCTGCTCAAGGAAAAGGGAATCGATCCCGGTGAACTTCAGGTCGTGGATCCGGAGAAAATCGAGCCGCTGCTGAAGCTCGGCGCCCGCATCCCGGAAGACATGACGGATCGTATCCTGTCCGACTATGAACTGGTGGGTCATCATGGGCATATTCCTGCCAGCCTCTACGAGGATTACGTTGACATCATCCAAATCCTCAAACAGCACGGTTTCAAACCGGAGCTCATGGCATGGGCAAAAAAAGACCACAGTAACGAGTGGGGAGTCATGGAAGAACACGTATTTTTTCGTGCTTTTTTCAAAGCAGGCGAGAATCTGAAAGAAGTCGACGAAAACGGCAATTCTCTCCTCGCCAACTACGTTTCGTCTGCAAAAAAGGACAGGATTGCCGGCGGGATGCCCGCCTTTATTGAAGCGGGAGTTGACTTGAACAAGCCGATCAACCAAGATGGGCAAACCCCTCTTTTCTACGCAGAGGATGCGGAAACGATTGCCCAGCTCCTTCGTGCCGGCGCCGATGCGCGCGTGCGCGATGCCAAGGGAAGGACGGCTCTCTTTCCTTGCCACGTTAGACGAGACGCTGACGCAGTGCGTCTTCTCATGCAACGAGGCGTCCGCATCAACGCCCAGGACAACGAGGGCAACACCGCCCTCATGATGGCCGTGACAAAGGGCAGTAGTGGCGTTCAAGCCCTTCTGGATGCCGGGGCGGATCCGAACATCAAGAATAAAGCGGGTAAGACCGCCTTGCAAATCGCTCAGGAGAATAAACACGAAACCTCCAGGAATGAAATTGTAAAACTCCTCCAAGAACACGGCGCGAAGGAGTGATTGGGAAAAAATTTGTTGGGCATCAACTCTCGTTTTTTCCTCATCTCGATCTGTACCTCCTCGGACAGGAAAAGAAATGGAAAACTTTAACCACATATGTCCCTATAAAATTTCTCAAAGCTCATTTAACCCGACTCCCATGGTGTTTCATGGAACATGAACGAGGTACAGTCTCACGACATAGGTAACAGAAAAGTTTCAAAACATAGGTTACACATTTGATAGAAAAAATGGCATGATTTACACATGGCATGGCACATCAAGAACAGTAACCAAATGAAAAAAGAATTCATCAACAAGCTCATAGAGCCCGGAGTAAACAAGTCTGAGATATGTCGCATATACGGGATAAGTCGCAAGACAGGATACAAGTGGCTGAGTCGGTATAAAAGTGAAGGAGAAAGAGGTCTAAGGGAAAGGACAAGGAGACCTAAGACAGGGATCAGAAGTGTATCTGAATCAACGATATTGCGCATAGTTGCGCTCCGAGTAGAGCATAGATTCTGGGGAGCGGATAAGATTAAGGAGGTACTAAAGCGAGAGGGTATCCAACCATTGCCTGGCCGAGCTACAATTCATCGCATATTGAAGCAGGCGAGACTCATCAAGATAGCAAGGAAAAGGCGAGAGAAGAAAACATCAGGTTAAGAGGGGAAGAGATAAAGGATATAAAAGTAAATGACGAGTATACGCAAACCGAGATAGACGAATGGGTACACAGCTTTAACTATGAGCGCCCCCACCAAGCCCTAGGAGGAGATACG
>CANPYO010000103.1 GCA_947588645.1 uncultured Akkermansia sp.
GCCACTATTTTACCCCTCTCTTTTCATGACCTCAACTTTTTTTGTCATCTGTTGCATTTATTCTTGCAATCCACAAAAAAAATAAACGATTTTTACATCCGATCCATGAAAAAGCGTCTCATTTACGATTCAGCCCTCGATCAGGCTCCGCGCACCCGCGTCGCAGGCGCGCGAGTTCCCTAAATCGTAAATCGCCAATGCATTCACTCTTTCTGTCCGTCGTCGGAGGAAACCACCTTCGCCTTCTTGACCAGTTGATCCATAACCTTGGAGACAATAAGACTGGTGCTAATCCCCGTGATACGATCCTCCCTTTGCAATTTGCGGATATAGGCTTTGATGTCACTCTCACCGTCGCGCTCAGCTCTGCGTATAACTTCGTTTGTCATCTCACCGCTACTCACAGAGATTTTTTCCTTGTCTGCAATCTGCTGCAGGGCAAAATACACGTGCAGCGATCGGATGGCATCCTTGCGAGCTTCATCGCGCAAGCTGTCTGAATCCTCGGAGGTCTTAAAATTGCCGGCACGAATCTCAGACATTTTCTTACGCCACAGCACCTCCTCAGTTTGACTTTCCACCAAACTGTCCGGCAGCGGGAAGTCCAGCTTGTCAGCCAAGTAATCGGTGATTTGATTAGCTTTGGAGGCCTCATTGATCTGCTCCTTGGAAGCCTTCATGTTTTTGCGCACCTCCTCACGTATTTCGTCCAAGCTTTCACCCGGTACCAAATCTTTGAACAATTCTACCGTAATTTCCGGCACTCGCCTCTCGAGTACCTGTTTCACATCGCAGGCAAATTGTACCTCCTTGCCCTGCAATTCAGTAACGAGGAAATTATCCGCCAGTTTAGCGATGATGTCGCGGTGCTCACCCGGGGCAGCGCCCACCAACCCTGCACTCAATTCCGGCACAAAGGTATCGGCTAGTGAGAGTAGATAATCCTCACGCCCTTCCATAAAGCCTATCTGCTTGCCGCAATATTCCGCCGTGGGCTTGCCCTCCACGCTGGTCTTGAAATCTATCACCACCGTATCCTCCGCCGTAGCAGGACGCTCGACCGGCTCACGCGTTGCACTGCTTTCTGCGTACTTCTGAAGTGCCTCCTGCACTTCCTCATCACTTACCTCCGTACTCTCCTCCGTCACCTCTATCCCCTCGTATTCCGGCAACTCAAAGGCTGGCAGGATCGTCAATTCGCTGTGCGCTTCATAGGCGCCACCCTCTACCTCTTTCACCTCCATATCGGAAAAGCTGAGAACACGGAGTTCCTCGTTCTCCTCAAACATCTTCTGCCGTGCATCCTCAGCTATCTGCTCTTTCAGCAACTCCTCAATCTCCTTGCCGAAGCGCTTGAGCAGCACGCTTGCTGGCACCTTGCCCGGACGAAATCCGTCCACTCGTGCACTCTGCCCGTAACGCGCCAGTAACTTTTTGCGCATCACCTGCACCTCTGCCGCTGTAGCTACCGCGCCCAGCGTCGCCTCACAATCATTTTTCTTTTCAAGCGTGATCTCCATATCGGGATAATGTTAAAGGAGCGCCCATTGTACCCCACGTATTCCAAATTGCAAGCCCATTATGTGTCTGCCCAGAGCAAACGTACATCGTACATCGCAAATCGTAAATGGGAAAACGCAGTTTTCCACGCAGTTGCCCTGTGTCTGCAGCCACGGAGCGGGGGGGATTCGAACCCCCGGTACGGGTTAGTGCCCGTACGACCATTTAGCAAACGGTTGCTTTCAGCCTCTCAGCCACCGCTCCAATCGTGTGGACGCAGTATAATGGGACTCGACCAAAACGTCAACCGTAAAATGCGCCCCATTTCAAAAAATTTGTGTTCGCACCAGTTTAGCATTGACCTAATCCAACGAAAAGAGCATAATGCCGCGCGTATGAAGACTCCCGTAACTGTCACTGTGACCGGTGCTGCCGGCAATATCGCTTACTCCCTGCTTTTCCGCATTGCTGCGGGAGATATGCTGGGCGAGGATCAACCCGTCGTTCTTAAGTTGCTTGAAATCACCCCCTGTTTGGACAAGCTGCGTGGCGTGGTGATGGAGTTGGATGACTGCGCTTTCCCGCTCGTGAAGGAAATTGTGGCCACAGATGACCCCGCCGTTGCTTTCAAAGATGCCAACTGGTGCATGCTCGTGGGTTCTGTTCCGCGTAAGGCGGGCATGGAGCGCAAGGATTTGCTGAGTATCAACGGCAAGGTCTTCGTGGGGCAAGGCAAGGCTATCGCTGAGAATGCTGCGCCGGACTGCAAGGTCTTCGTGGTGGGCAATCCCTGCAACACCAACTGCCTCATCGCCCTGCACAACGCCACAGGTCTGCCGAAGCAGAACTTCTTTGCCATGACGATGCTCGACGAGTTCCGCGCCAAGAGTCAGTTGGCCGCCAAGGCGGGTGTACCTGTTTCTGCCGTTACCAACATGACCATTTGGGGCAATCACTCTTCCACCCAGTACCCGGATTTTACGAATGCCAAAATCAACGGCAAGCCCGTGACCGAGGTGATCTCTGATGCTGAATGGCTGAAAGGCGAGTTTATCAAGACCGTGCAACAGCGCGGCGCTGCCATTATTCAGGCTCGCGGCGCTTCCTCTGCCGCTTCCGCTGCCAATGCCGCTCTCATGACGGTGAAGAACCTCGTCACTCCCACCGCAGAGGGCGACTGGTTCTCCGTGGCAAGCTATTCCGACGGCAGCAAGTACGGTCTGCCGGAGGGTATCATTTGCTCCCAGCCCACCCGCACCAACGCGGATGGCTCTCACACCATCGTGGAAGGCCTGCCCATCGACGCCTTCTCGCGCGAGAAGATTGACGCCTCCTGCAAGGAACTTCTTGAAGAGCGAGCCGAAGTCCTCGGCTGACCATACGTGTCAAAGCTTTTTTCCGGCCGCCCCGGCTTTTCCTGGGGCGGCTCTTTTTTCATGGCTTCGCAGCTTCGCGAGCCCTGCTGCGCATTATTAACAAATCGTAAATCGTAAATGGGCAAACGCATTTTCTAATGCGTTTGCCCTGGCATGCCGCAGGCGCCGCTTGACGGGAAAGAGTGAGCGTGGTAGAGTCATCGGTACACGGATAGTATGGGTAAAACACTGTACCAAAAAGTATGGGAGGCGCATACGGTGGGAACGCTGCCGGACGGGCGTACGCAGCTGTTCATCGCGACGCATTACGTGCACGAGGTGACCAGCCCGCAGGCCTTCGCGATGCTGAGAGAAAGCGGGCTGCCGGTGCTGCACCCAGAGCGCACCTTTGCCACGGTAGATCATATCATTCCCACGGATGACCAACACGAACCCTTTGCGGACGATCGTGCGCAGAAGATGATTTCCGCATTGCGCAGCAATTGCCGAGAGGCAGGTATCCGCTTCTTCGACCTGCCGAGCGGCCAGCAAGGTATCGTACACATGATCGGACCGGAGCTGGGTATCTCCCAGCCGGGCATGACCATCGTTTGTGGTGATTCCCACACGGCTACACACGGCGCGGTAGGAGCTGTTGCCATGGGTATAGGCTCCACCCAGGTGCGCGATGTGCTGGCCACGCAGACCCTCGCTCTTTCCCCGCTCAAGGTGCGTCAAGTACGCGTGGAAGGGCGCTTGCGTCCGGGTGTGACGGCCAAAGATGTGGCGCTGCATATCATCGGCAAACTCGGCGCCCAGGGAGGTCTCGGGTTTGCGTATGAATTCGCCGGATCCGTCGTGGAACAAATGGACATGGACGGACGACTCACGCTGTGCAATCTTGCCATTGAGGGTGCAGCCCGCTGTGGCTACGTGAATCCGGATGAAACGACTTATGCTTACCTGAAGGGGCGTCCCTATGCCCCTCAAGGCGCGAATTGGGACGCTGCCGTAAAACGGTGGAAGAGCTTCGCGAGCGATGCGGATGCGGTGTATGACGACGTCGTGCGCATTGAGGCGGCAGACATCGAACCCACGGTCACGTGGGGAACTTCTCCGGACATGAGTGTGGGCATTTCTTCCACCTTGCCTGAATTGAGCCTGGCAAAAAATGAGGGGCAGAGACAGGCGTGGCAGGCAGCGTACGAATACATGAAGTTCGCCCCGGGAGAACCGATGAGGGGGAAGAAGGTGGATGTCGTGTTCATCGGTTCCTGCACAAACGGGCGCATGCAAGATTTCCGGGCTGTGGCGCCGCTGCTGAAGGGACGTCACGTGGCCTCGGGGGTGCGCGCTCTGGCCGTACCCGGTTCTCAAATGACCGCCGAAATGTGCGAGAACGAAGGTATCGCCGATCTATTTCGCGAAGCGGGATTTGAGTGGCGCTTGCCCGGCTGCTCTATGTGTCTCGCCATGAACCCGGACAAACTTGTGGGCGATCAGCTGTGCGCCTCTACCAGCAACCGCAACTTCAAAGGACGCCAAGGCAGCCCCACCGGACGCACCCTGCTCATGAGTCCGCTCATGGCGGCCGCAGCGGCTGTCACCGGCAGCATCAGTGACCCGCGGGAGGTCTTTCCCGATACTCAACTTTAAGTCATCATGCCAGCGATTCTTCATCCCATCACCACGATCACCGGCAAAGCCGTCCCGGTGCCCGGCGCCAATATGGATACCGACCGTATCATCCCCGCGCGCTTTCTGAAATGCGTGACCTTCGATGAACTGGCCGGAAAAATGTTCTACGATGAACGATTCAACGCAGACGGCACGAGCAAGGGACACCCCATCGATGACCCGCAGCATGCCGGCGCCGCCATCCTCATCGGCGGGGAAAACTTTGGCTGCGGTTCCTCACGCGAGCACGCCCCGCAAGCCATCAAACGCTCCGGCATCCGAGCCGTGGTTGCGGAAAGTTTTGCAGAAATCTTTTTCGGCAACTCCTCCGGCATCGGCTTACCCTGCGTGTGCGCAGACGCCCCAGATCTCGCAATCATCCATGAAAAACTTGCAGCGCACCCGGAGGTTGAGTGGACGCTCGATCTGCAAGCCATGCAGCTCTCAGACGGCACTGCCACCTTCGCCCTTCACATGCCTTCCGAACCGCGTGAAGCTTTTTTGACCGGTCGTTGGGATGCCGTTACCGAACTGATGAACGCCCCCGCGCGCGTGGAGGAGCTCGCGCGTACCCTGCCCGCACCCGCTTACACCCCGCCGAATCATGCTGGTTGACCTCACATCCATCGTCTGCGGCGGTGTCATTGACAACACTGTGCGCGGCACCACTGACCTCACTCTGCGCATTGCACGTGAGAAGGGGGAGGTGCGGCTGTCCATCCCGGGCGATTGCTTGGGGGATATCGCGGGCTGCCGCGTCGTTTTCGAACGCACGGGATCCCCGCCGCATGCCGTTTCTCCGCAAATTCAACTTTACCGTTATCTCCGCAAACTTAGCTCAAGCAAAATTCCCCTCATTGCCGGGGATATGACTTTCTCGCGCCGTCAGCCTTCGCCTCTCGATACCTCTTACCTTTCCAACATGCTGTCGCTGGAATTTTTTGAGGGCACGGAGACGCGCGTACTCGTGGAGGGTGAGGACTTCGTGTGCAGCGAACTTTCCCTGCCGCAGTGGGAATGCACGCGAGCGATTGAGAATGCGCAAGAGCTGCTCAACATGTCTGCCCTGCACGACCATGTGTTGGCGAATGTGGAGAACTTCCGCGGGCCCGGCCTGAGTATGCTGGGCAAAGATATGCCCGGCTGTAAGTGGGATACCGTGCTCAACCGCGCAGAAGCGTACATGGCCATTCTCCCCTCCATCTGCCACAAATACATGGCGCACCGGCGAGGGGTGATAGCCGAAGCCTTTGTGTTCGACCAGATTGATTTCCTGGATAGCCTCGCCATGGATGACGAACAGGGTTACGACCTCACGCTTACCCACACGTGGACCGGATGGCAGGTCACTGATTTTTTGAGTCGAAATGAGGCTCGCCGACTGCAGCGCGCCATGCGTACGAGCCTCTTCAAGGCCGTTGCTCAGCTCATCTCCGTGATTCGAGAACACATTACCTCGCACTACGAGCGTTACCGCAGCAACAATGCGGTGGAGCAGATTCTTTCCGTTTTTGCCGGCCTCATCTCGCACTTGCTCGCTACGATCATGCTCGTCCACGAGCACGACACGTGTAATGGTCCCATGATCCTGCGCCGCGCGGAAACAATAGCCCTGCGACTGCGCGAGCTCACCGAGCACGCGCGCGAGTGCTTACCGCGGCAGGCCTCCGGTCAGTTTAGCGAGGCTGCTCAGAGTATCCTGCACGAGCTGCAAAACATCGTTCATTAAGCGCAGCTCTCCATGTACGTGCCACATGAAAGACGGTCTCTCCTGATCTCTTTGCTGGAGCAACGCGGCTACCTGCGCACGGCTGCTGTGGCGCATGAACTCGGCGTAACAGAGGAAACCGTGCGCAATGATTTCATTGCCTTGCAGCAGCAAAATCTTTTGCTCCGCGTACATGGCGGCGCGCGTTACCTGCCACCCACAGGCAGCAGCGATGACGCCGTGCGTATGGAATCGCAATTTATTCGCCTCATTCTCTCCCATGTGCCGGAGAATGCATTGATTTACGCGGATGATAACCCGCTGTTGCGCCGCGCTCTCGTGCAGCTCGGGGTACGTGCATGCAGCCTGATCACGCCCTCCCTGCACATGGCGGATGCACTGCGGGCGCCGGCTCTTGCGCAGTGTCTGATCCTGCCCGGTGGCGTATTGGACAAAGAAACGCGGCTCATCCGCGCCGAGGGTGGCGCACCGAATTTCATGCGCACACATCGCCCGAATCTCGCCTTGCTCTGCCCGGCAGCCGCGACATCCCCGCAGAGCATCGCCTATCACCACGCTCTGCAAGCCGAATGGGCGCACGCTGCTTGCCAAATGGCTGAACGAACCGTTCTCATTCTCCGACAGGATGCCTTGAACACCACCGCTGGCCACAGCATCCCCTGCACTCCCCATTTTTTCATCGCTCCCAGCGATGTCCCGTCCGACTTCCTCACCACGCCGCACGAGCTCATCCCCGTCATCACGATTCAGGATATCCGCGAAGCACGGCAAATGTAGCAATCAGCCGCCAGGCGCCACCGCCGCTTTCTAACTACGTCCGATCGCGGCTTTCAGGACATCCCGTCCGTCCCGGCTTCGCACACCCGCGCCACAGGCGCTCGAACTTCCCAAATCGTACCTCGTACATCGTACATAGTTACAGAATTTGCTTCGTCCTGCCCATTACGAACATTGAAGAGCGACCCGGCTCCGCGCGCCCGCGCCGCAGGCGCGCGAACTTCCCAAATCGTACAAAACTGCCGACGGCGTAAGGCAGTTTGGACAAAAGCGCAGCTTTTGCCCGAAGGGCGAACAGCCGTGGGGCGGCTGTGAGTCATCGTACCTCGTACCTCGTACATAGGCAGGCTCCGCCTGCCTCCTCCGCTTTCTATTTCGCTGAAGATCGCGCGGAGGCAGACAA
>CANPYO010000104.1 GCA_947588645.1 uncultured Akkermansia sp.
TATCTCTTTTAAAAAGTGATATTCTTAAGGCAATCCCCCCTGCCACCACGGATCATTCGGCGGAGGGGAACGGGTGATATTCGTTCTACCACAACCAAGTTACAGCTATGAAACTGCATCTTCCTTCGCGTCTTCGCAAGGCTCTGTTGGCATGCCTTGCTGCGTTAGCTGCGCATCGTCGTGTTTCGCGCACAGTGAGTACGGGTACTGCCTTGCTGGGTGTGTTCACCATGTTGTGGAGTTCGGCGCCGCCTTCCCAGGCAAAAGAGGAATCCTCACTGACAGCCCCCGCGGGTGATAAGCTTGTGCTGGGGACTGCTCCGGAAACTGTGGAGGATGCTCTTGATGTCCCCATTTTGGCAGACGTGGACGACGAGGATGAAGAACAAAATCTTCTTGCCGTCAGCAGCGAGGAAGACGTCAGGATGCTTGCTGCCGAAAATTCGGGGATTATGCCGCTTGCCGAGGGAACTATCACTCTGGATGGGGAAAGCTACACCATCGACAGCAACCAAATCACGCCGGGGACTGGAGGCGCAGATTCAACGACCTTTGATCTAACGGATACGCTATATTTTACGCACACTGGGGATGTGTCGGCGACTTTTTCAGCGAGCCCGGACCTTGCCGGGATCAAGGTGGGAAGCGGCACTATCCTTACCGCAACCGGCCTCGCATCGTATGCTCATTCGATCAATGTTGAGGATAGAGGGACGCTTCGCCTTGGTGCGAGAAGCGGAGAGGGGACTGCTGCGAACACATCGTACGATCTCACTCTTAGTAGTGGTTACGGCATGACGGGCGCGGGTACGGTCGAGTTCTGGGGACGGAAGCTGACTTTTTCTGCCGGGACCTACGGGGAAGGGGAGGGGGTACAGTTTACCGGAACGTTGAATATGCACGGCGAGCTGGCGCTTAACAGCGTCACGGGTTATAACTTCGGCGGGACGATTAACATGAACGGTAATCAGTTGTACGCTGAGCACGGCGGACAAACGAATATCTATGCTGACTTTGTCGATTTAAAAACTTTTGTTGGTAAAGGGGGTGACTACGCCTTGATACACGGCACGCTAGAAGGCGTAAACGAACATACACTAACACTCAGCAGAACCGGAAATTGGATCAAGGGTCTGTATTTTGGCGGAAATGTCAGCGGGTACCATGTATTTACCATATCAGGGGACCCTGGTCAAGATGTTGATGTCATCCAGTTCCAAGCTGAGGTGAGACTGTCGCAAGATGCTGAATTCGATGCTTCAACAGAAGAAAGAGAGAATGCGAAGATCCACATTACTTCCAGCGGGAGCATTGTCGGTGAGGGAGCCGATGGCGCCGGGGTGACAATCACAAAAAAAGGCGCTGGTCAGTTGATAATTGATGGTACGGTCAGCGGCGTTTCAATGTTTGATGTGCAGGCCGGCACGCTCGATTTGGCGAAGGGGATAGACGCTTCCGGCGTGGTGATTAACCTTGGTACTACGAACGGTGGGATCAAAACCACAAACGGCAGCGACAACGCTCGTGTCACTATTGCAGGAATCACCGGAACGGAGGCGGCCGATATGCAAGGCACGTGGACGATTGACACGGCCGGGGGGACGTACACGTTCGAAGGAACAGTAAAGAGGAGTGTCAGCGGTGGTCTGGCGCGGTGGGGCATCAACCTGACCAAGAAAGGGGAGGGAACGCAGAAGTTTGGCGCTGCGGAGTCTATATACAGTCTGATCGTGGAAGAAGGGAGTGTTGAGATAGGTCGGTGGCACATAGGGGATGGAGCGGGATGGGCCAATACTATCGTTATCGGCGGCATTGAGTCGGATGATGGGGGCACGTATAAGACGGCCACGTTGCTGCTCTCGGGAACTGAGGGGGCAAATAAAATTAAGTCCGCTGACGGTACTCTGTCTCTCACGGTAGGCAAAGGCGGGACGCTGGAGTCCAGGAGCGCTTTGAGCCTTGAAAACTCTGAGGAGGTGGAAGGGACTGTGGGTGCGGTGAGCGTTCATGGCGGCAATTTGGTGGTGGAGGGGCTGTTTTCCGTGGCCGGGACCGCCGTCATCACGATAGATGAAGGTGGTTCTGCCACGCTGAGCGGAGGAGTGACTGCATCGGCCATCTCAGTCCAGCAGGGAAGCTTGACGCTGGGCGGGGCATTGAATATAACGAATGGGGTGACCGTGAGCGGCGGGGAGATGAAGCTGGCATCGGCGGATCTGACGTCTCATTCCTTGACGATTGGTCTGACCGGCACGTTGGAGATTGCAGATGCTGATACGGGGGGCGTGTTGACGATCGGAGAAGGTCAGAAGCTGACAATCAATATCCAAACTACAAGCCAAACGGCGGGCGGCAAGCTGCGACTTACGGACACGGTCATGACCGCACTGACTGCTTTGGTCGAGGCAGATAAGATTGAGATCAACATTGAAGGTACACAAGCCGGAACCAACGGGGAGTACCAGCTCTTCGACGTGACGGAACTGAGTGGTGCATGGACGCAACAGGGGGCTGAGGCTTTCGTGGATGCGCTGTGGGGCGAAGAAGCGACGGTGACGGAGGAAGGAATGGTGAAGTTCAGCCAGAGCGAGAATTTGACATGGACCGGCGGCGACGATGGAATTTGGAACGAGTCTGATCAAAATTGGGAGGGTGAATCAGCTTACGCTGCCGGGGATCCAGTGACATTCGGCAGTGAGGGAAGCGCCGCACACAGCGCTGTTACCGTGGCTGGCACTTTAACGCCCGGGGATGTCCGCGTGAAGGATAGCAGCGCGTACACTTTCACCGGGCAGGATCCTTCCTCAGCATCCATTGAGGCAACCGGAGGCTTGTATGTGGAGGGCGGTTCGTCGGCTACCTTCGGCAGCTTGGTCTCGTTTAAGGCGGCTGGCGGCGCGGTGGCAGGCAATCTCACGCTCGAGAGAACGGTGACCGGAGAAAAGAGTCTGGGTAGCATGGCGGTGGAGGGCGCCGGCAGAGTCACCATCGCCGACGGCACGGCAAGCAACTGGACCGGGACCACGCTCTCCGGGGATGGTACGGTGGTGTTGGATGCGGGCGGTGAGGCGAGTGTGACCGATGCTGCCAATCTCTTTTCAGCCCTTTTCGCGGCGGGAGTTGCCGATGTGCAGCGCGATGCTACCCACCCGGGCATTGGGCGGTTCGAGGTGGCGAGTGGTACGACGCTGGCGCTGGGTGGCAATAACATTGGTAAAGGCCTGAGTCTTCTTCGGAAGCTCGCTGTGCAGAAGGGAGCGACACTGCAGTTCAGCTCGAACGTGTTTGATAACTCGAATTCCAACTATACGAACATCGGAACCCTGGTGCTCTCCGGTGGGGAGACGGGGGATGCCGCTGTTCTGGAAAATACCAGGCAGGGTAACAATGTATGGGTGAAGTGGAATTGGGAGTTAGAAGGCAATGCAACTGTGAGGAACAGCGGAAGTGGAGACTTTTATCTCACCGGTTCTGCAAAACTCAATGCAAACGGTCACACGCTGACGCTGGATGGAGATGGCAAGACCTTCCGATTTGGCGAAGGAAATGCAAACTCCCCCTTTGGAGCGGCAGAAGGGTCCACCGGAACCATTTTACTGAACTCCGGGGTAACGCTTAACTTCAACACGGTGAGTGGAGCGAGTTTCGGGGGGTACAACATGAGCCTTTCCAAGGGCTCGACGCTCCAAGTGAACAAAAACGCCACCTTCCACTATTTGGAAGGTGCGGAAGGGGGAGATTCCGAAACAGCTGCCCAAGTCACGGGTGGTAGTGCGCTCACCCTGAACTACGATGCGGAGGAGGCTCATGCCGATGGACGGACCTTCTCCGGGACGATTAACATGACCGGCACCCTCGTTAAGCAGGGTACGGGCACGCAAGTTGTAGGCTCAGTGACCAATTTGGGTACGCTGCAAGTGGACGGCGGTAAGATCAAGGTGACAAACGATTACGCCGGAGCGAAGGTGACGGTTGGAGAAAGCGGATCTCTGGAAGTTGGCGGTGGGCTGACCATAAGTAACGCGAATAACATTTCAACATTCCGCAATACAACAGTGAGCGGCACGGTGACCGTGGAAAACGTAGCCACGCTGAATCTGTACGACGGGGTGAACTTTGCCAAACTCGTGAGGACGGGATCAAATAATGCCAGCAATGGGAGAGTTCTCAATTGGTACGGCTCCAGTTCTGGTCCGGACAATGCCCTGATCACCATTGATACCAACAATGCGAATGACGGTGTGACTACGCTATTCGGGCTGACGACGAGCGGCACGACGATGACCGTTGTGGCTGGTAAAGCCCACAGTATCAACGTAGCTGCAGGTGCAACGCTGCAGATTGGCACGGACAGAGAGTGGAGCAACCGGGCAGAAGGTAGCACGACCGATTTCGTCAACGGTCAACTCGAGCTGGCGGCGTTGAGCGGAGAGGGCAGCATCACCGGTTCCGGCACCTTGAAACTCACGGCGGCAAACGGCAGTTTTAACGGTACAATCAGCAGCGGGTTGACGTACGCCGCCGCCGAGAGTGGAACGTACACCATCGGGACGTACAGCGGCAGCGCGCTGACCGTGGAGAGCGGTCAACTGACGATTACGAACGCCGTAGGAACGCTCACGAGCTTGACGATGGGGAGCGAAGCCGGCAAAGGCGGAGCTTTGATCTTGCAGAAGGGGGATTTGGTGCTGAGCGGCACCTTGACCTTGCACGGAACGAATACGCTGACTTTCTCACAGACGAGTGCGACTGCCGCGGCGGAGGGGATCAGCTTGCTTGCTGCGGATGCGCCGGAGGGGTGGCAAACCCTGGATCTGACGGGGGCGACTTTGGAGGGGGATGGTACGCTGACGTTGCAGATTGACGCAAGTTTGCTGGAGAGTTTGCACCAGCACAGCGGTGACCTCACGCTGGTGGAAGGATGGGAGGAAAGTTTTAACAACAAGATTGTAGTTCAGTTGACGGGGGATGAGGGAAATAATTTCGAGGATGTCCAAATAGATGCTTCCGGGAAACTGGTTTGGAATAACTCCGACTTGATCTGGAACGGGACGGGCGGCTCCCTGACGCTCGGTGATCAATCGGGGACGGAGGTGGACGGCTGGTCGGCGGCGAGCGCGGAGCTCGCCGAGCACGACGTGTACCTGGAAGGTACGCCAAGTGGGGATTCGACGACGATTGCGGTGACGGTGAATGGTGGGGAAGACGATAGCATCTCGATGAAGAGCCTGACCGTAGGCAAGGCGGGGGACAATTCTGACATCCGGTACACTTTCAGCGTCAGCGACGACGTGCAGCAAACCATCACGATTACGGACGCCCTGACCCTGATCGTGGGCGAAATGAGCCTTGAATCCGGGGTGTCCTTGACTGCGGGGAGCCTTGTGCTCGGCGAGAACGCTTCTTCCGTGACGATTGCTCAGGGCGCTTCGTTGACGGCGGGAGGCTTCGCCTCAGGCGCTGCCGGTGATGTCACCTTTACCATGGGCGGCTCTCTTTCCTTAACGGGGGCGGTTGGCGAAGGAGTGATATTCCGTGCCTCCGGTACGACAGGCGAGGTAACGTTCACAGACGCCGGGGGACTCAAGAGGGACTTATTCACGAAAGACGCAGGCGGAAAATTTGCAAAGGTGGTGCTTAAGGGAAGCGGTGACAGTACTACGACTACATTAACGTTGACCGATAGCGACTTTGGGGAGAATGCAATCTGTGCTTCTGAGATCGTGGTCCAGAGAGGGGGCAGGCTGGAATTAGCCATGTCGAAATGGAATCCTTCCAACCGACCACATGTCGAAAAACTGGTCATGGATGGGGGCACACTTTATGGAAGAGGATGTATCTCTTATGGTTCAGACATTAAAGCCATTGAACTCAAGAAGGACTCAGTATCCGTGTGGAATTCAGCGTATTGGTCGGATTTCCATGGCTATCTGAGTTTGGTTTGTGAGCTGACAGGAGAAGGTACACTCGAAATTGGAGACGGCACCAGTGTCAGCACAAATGGAGTGCATTTTGAAAACGGCTTTACTGGAACTAGTTTCAAGGGAACTTTGAAGCTCAGAGCTCCAAGCGTTGGAAGCGTTGTGGTTGGTAGTGCAGTTGAAGTCGCTTTTGCTGAAGGTGGCAAATTTGAGATTGAATCGGGGAAGGATGTGACGTTGGAATCCTCCTCCTCCCTGGTGGTCTCAAATCTTTTCTCGGCCAGTGGCGTAGTCACCATCGGGCAGGGGGCCACATTGACTTTGACCGACGTGACGAATGGGCAAATTACAAGCGGAACAGGTTTGTCTGGAACGGGGGGCAACCTGGTGATGCAAGGCAGTAGTCTGACGGTGACAGGGGTCAATGCTGCTTTCAGTGGACTCGCTTCGTTGAATCTGCAGACCAAGGGGGAGACCGCTTCCTCTTTCACGCTGACGACGGGGAATCTGACTGTGGGGAATTTGAAAGGGGCAGGAGCGGTGACGTTGAGCGGCACGGATGCCAAGCTGACGTTGGCGTACGGCGGAGACGATGCGAACGGAGGAACGTATACGGGAACGATCAGCGCGGCAGAGTTGGCTTATGCCGGAACGGGCAGCGACAAGAAGTTCACGCTGACGCAGGGCTTTGCCGGCGCGAAGCTGAGTCTGAGCGGTGGTATCTTGGTGTTGCAGGGATCAGTCGGTGCAGCGGGAGAGAATACGTGGGACATCAGCGGAGAAACGCAGCTGGATTTGAGTGCGAGTAATCTCAGTTTCTCCGGAAGTATCGCGTTGACGGTCGATGTGAGGGAGGCGAACACGCTGGGAGCGCTCAAGCTGAGCGAGGGGATGTTTGAAACTCTGAAGAATTCGACTGGTGGTGTCGATAAAAGATTGACGCTCAATCTGACGGGGACTACGTCCGGGCAGAAGTACAGGCTGATTGATACAACGGGGCTGGGAAGCAGCGTTACGCAAGAGACTTTGCAGGATTTCTTGGACAGCATCCTGCCGAGCCATGATGCGGGGTGGCGAGGGAGTGTGATAATTGATGTTGATGGCTACCTGACGGTGACGTTGGGGCACGCCTTGACGTGGGATACCACCGACCAGGACGGGACGTGGAAGACTTATGCAGGTGACGACGATGCCAAACCGTGGAATGATGGCAATGCCGGAGGTGAGGATAGCGGGTTCTATGCGGGAGACAGCGTGACGTTCAATGACAGCACGGTCACAGAGCACACCATCACGGTGAGCGGACTGGTGCAGCCGAGCATGATGGAAGTACAGGAGGGGACGTGGAAGTTTGATCTGACCAATGGGGGGGATGATCTCACT
>CANPYO010000105.1 GCA_947588645.1 uncultured Akkermansia sp.
TCCGCTTTGCTCTGATGGATTGAGCAAAAATAAAAATTTACCCCGCCTCAAAATTATAGTTGACTTCGTAAATCGTAAATCGTACATAGGCAACCGCATTTTCTAATGCGGTTGCCCTGACTCCCCCGCCTTCACCATCGCCTTGGTTGCCGCTTTGGAATGATCCTTTGACGATTTGCAAAATTCGGCTGCAATTCGCTCGGCTTCTTGCTTATGCCGTCGGGGCAAACGCATTCTAAAGTGGTGCCCCTCTTACAGAAAACCATAGACGGAATTGCCATTGCCAAAGAGATAGGCATACCGACCATGCGCAAGGCTTGCCCACTTTTTCTAGGTCGATGTTTTCTGTACCAGCTTTGATCTTGCTCCCGATCATCACCCTTCAAAATTGCAGTATAAATTACGAAAGCATGGACTGATCGCTTCCGGATTCAGTTCCATAATTTTATCACTGTCAATAAATTGCTTTGTTTACCTATTGTGGACTATGCTTCGTAGCAAAGTTGTGAACATTGCAGTACAAATTGCAGCATAAATTGCAAAGACATGGTGAGAATTGCAAAATTCAACGCAACAGGGCGATAGCACAAAGGAGGGAGCCCGGTTAGCTTGGAAAACACGTGTCCCTCTTTCCACCGGGAGACGGCTTCTGTTTGAGCTGTGACTGACCGAGCCGGGACTTCTAAAAAGTCAGACAGCCCACACGTGTCCCCCCCAAAATTTCTCCGGGCTCATTCAACCCATTTCCCATGCGTTAAAGTTCCGAAAAAATCTGCGCAACACGCACATTATTAACAAATCGTACCTTGACTCACTGGCACCACCCTGCCAGTGAGCCCCTGCGGGGCAGCGCCTTTGCGCTGTCCAACCGCCCTTACCGCCCGCTGACGCGAGCACCCTAAACGGGGCCGTCGGGCGTCTTGTACATGGGCAGGCTCCGCCTGCCACCGCCGCTTTCTAACCATGCCCGCGCACGGCTTTCAAATTCCGCGTCGCATTCGCTTTGCAGCTCGCGAGCTCCGCTCGCCGAACTTTCCAAATCGTAAATCGTAAATGAGCAGGGCTGCTGCTTGCGACGTATGCGGTTACGGGTAAAGATTTCGCGTTTATTTCGTCGGACAGTCGTATATCGGCACACGGTTGAGCAAGAATGAGGTAGGATTAGGTTTCATCTCGCCGGCGTACGACTCCAGACGACTGTTTGCGTTCAAAATTACGCCTGACCCGGCCTCCTCAAAGCGGCGAGCCGTCTGCTCCGGCACAGGCTGTATTTCCCCGACGACCAAGCTGAAAGAATCGATTCGATTGTCATGCAAGCCCAGCATGGGCAGCATTTTCGTATTTATCAGACTCACAACACCGGCCCGGCTCAAGAAAAGAGCCTCCTGTTCGTCTTCGACATTTTGCACTCCCGCATTAAAGGGCAGCACATTCAGGTACCTGAGGCGGTTATTGTCGTTGACTTTCGTCAGACGGCAACGACGGCAGCGCTCTATAATATTTTTCAGCGCCTCAGCCCGGTCACCCTGCAATTCCTCGTTTTCCATATATCTGGCATCCTTGCCTACGTTCAAACGCCTCTTCCAAGAGCGCGCTATCGCACCAAACAAGGTGCTGCTCATTCCACTGCTTGTGAGTGCATCCGAGAGTTCTTTCGACACATTGTCCGTCCCCCCCTTCATCATTTCTGCAACCGTCCTTATATCGGAAGCCACCATCGCCGGAAATTTTCCTTCCTCCTCACCATCCACTGTAACGATGCGTCCCTGGCTGTCGAGTAGCTCGATTTCGTATATACTCGCCCAGTGCCTCTTCGTATCTGTGAAGCGAACGACCAGTTTGGACACATCGTTCCCCGGCAAATCCATCGACGAACGTTTTTGCTTCTTGGAGAAAGGCACCTCGTACACGCGGGAATCCCCCTGGAAGCCCTCCACGACCCCCTCCTGCTCCGTGTCATTTTCCCATGCAAAGCTGATACGCTGCAACTTCTTTGCCGTGGGGAACGAGAGGGTAAGCGTATGATCGGAACGATTATTATTCGCACACCAGCGCGTCTCCATATCCCCATCCATCGCATGCTCCGCGATATGCACAGGCTCCTCACTATCTGCCTCGATTTTGACAATTTTCTTGGGATCCGTTTCAGGACGGAAAAGGCGCTTTCCTCCCGGATCATACAACTCGATCTCCCTGATACTGGCACAGCGCCCTTCTGCTGTTTTTTCCAACGACAAATTGAGCTGACTAAACAAGCCGCCGCCCATATTAACCGTAGAGGAAGCCGTTTTCTTCTCGATTTCAGCCATCCCAACCATCCTGTTGTTGCGATAGCCGCTGAGGCGATACGTCTGCGGCACGTTGTCCTCCCAATCGAAGACAACCTTGCCAATCTTGGTTTCTTCAGGAAGTTTGATGCTCAGGACATGCCCGGTTCCGCTACCGGAGGCGCTCCAAAGCGTCTCCTTATTCTGATCCGTCAAATAGCGTACTTCTTTGCCACGAAGCGCCGACGGACTCGTGATGATCATGCGTTTCTGAGAATTCATCTCCGTAACGCTCAGCATCTGATCGAGCGTCATATCCTTTTTGCAGGTCTCCGGAAACTTGCGCATGAGCATACTTCCCATGTTCATCGCGATGAGGGCGGCCTCCTTCTCCACGGAAATCTTGTTGCGCAAGTAGAAGGGCAACTCCGTGTGGGCGGCCATGGCGTTCAGTTCATCAATCTGCCCCCGGGTGGGCAAACCTTTACGCCACTGCTCAAATATGCGGCTGCGCCGTCCCGTGTACTGAGCCGTCCTGCGAACCAGGAGTCGCGCATCAAAAACACGCTCAAAGAGCCGACCCAGGGCGGCATACGGCCCCAGCTTGGGGAGTGTGTCGTTCAACTTGCTGCGGATATAGGAAACGGCATCCTCTCGGGCATCCCACAGGGCGTGATCGGCAAGCTGCAGCATAAGCGCCAGTTGAATCGGCTCCGGCGTATCACCGCTCACGATGCGATTGGCCTCTGCCTGGTAATCATCCACCTTATCCCCCGGCCAGGGAGACTCGGCGCGATACCATTCCCTCGGCGCGGGCTCCGGCCACTTCTCAACGGCTTGCATGATGCCTCGGGAGTCCACCATCATCGGCGAACATGCAGCCTTGCTCTGCACGCTCTCCTGCAGAAGACGAATCGCCTCAGGTTCCATTTGCGGATTGGCGACCGGCACGATGTGTCCCAGCATCAGCGAAATCCCTGCAGTCCACGCACGCAAAGCGGGGTCCTGCGCAGAGCGCGCCAGAACAAGCAGATTTTCCGCCGCTCTCTCGTACTCCTCTTTGTCCACCAATTCAAGCGCTTTCTCCAGCTGCGGCACACCGGAGAGCGCGTCAACTTTCGACTCTGCCTCCACCACGTCTCGCACTCCTGATTCACGGGCAGGGGAATACAAGGACGCAACCCAGGCGGCCACCAGGCCGAGGACAGCAACCGCCGCCGCCCACACAGTCCATTCGGTGAAATGACGCCGTATCGCATGCCTCGCGGCAGCTTCCTGTTCCTCCAGCGCCTGCTGCACTTCCGCTATCTCCTCGAGCAGCTCGTCGTAATTATGGGGGCGTCTGGCCGGGGTGAACTCCGTCATGTGATCTGCCAAATCGCACAATGTGGGATTCAGATTCGGCCGCTGTTTGGAAAGAGGCTGTTGCTTTTTCTTGCATGCCAGCAGGGCAGTCACCGAGTCTGCCGGAGCCTGAAATGTTTCCACCCCGGTCAGCAGGTATTTGAGCGTCATGCCCAACGCGTAGATATCTGTGCGAACATCCTCCGGTTGACGCTGCAAGGTCTCCGGGGGCACGTAATAGGGCGTAGCCCATATGACCTCCTCTTGATCAGCGGCCGAGTTGTCCAACGCCAGCCCAAAGTCGATCACCTTCACCCGCTCTCCATAGGTGATCAAAATGTTGCCGGGTTTCATATCGCGGTGCAGCAGACCGGCCTCATTCGCTGCGCGCAAGCCGAGAGCTACCTGCCGCACCACCTCCAGCGCATACCAGGCATCCAGCGGGCGCTCCGGGCTCACCATCTGCTCCAGGTTCTTGCCCTCTACCAGCTCCATGGCTATGTAGAACTGCCCATACGCTCGCCCGGCAGAATACACCGACGTCACATTGTCGTGCCGCACGCGCGCCATCATGGCGCTCTCATTCTCGAAGCGCTCAATGCGTTCCGGCTGGTCGCGAAATGTGTCATTGAGCACCTTGAGCGCCACAGGACGGTTCAGCGTCACATCCAGCGCGCGGTACACCACGCTCATGCCACCTATGCCGATGATGCTCTCCAGACGGAAGTTCCCCAGCTGTATGTGTACCCTGTCCAGGTAGTAACAGCGCGGGCAAACCACCTCTGCATACAGGCCTAGCCCGGATATGTCTACGTGGGCGCCACACTGTGGGCATACCCATATCTCATTCCCCTTGGCCATCCTGTTCGTCCTTCACCAGAAATAATAATTAGTTCCTTGGCACGCGTGGCAAAGCCCCCGGAGGAGCCAGGCGCGGCTCCTCACGCGGGAAGGTATGCTGAATCTTATCCGATCTTCGGCAAAGACGCAGCGGCCACAGCCTGACCGTGGCGCTTTGTGCGCTCATCCGGCACACACAAGTTGATGTGCAAATCCGGGAACTCCGCCTGCAGCACCTCGTTGGCCTTGTCGATGATGATTTGACCGCCCTCACCCGTGGCCACGCGCCCGAGGAAGAGCAAGTTGCGCACGCTGTAAAAGCGGGAGAAATAAGCCACCGAATAGCCAAATTCCACTCCGATCGTCTCGTAGATCTTGCGGGCACGCTCATCGCCCTCCGCCATGGCGGCCTGCACCTTCTTGAGCTGCTCGGGATAAGGCATATCTCCAAAGTCAAATCCCGCTCGCGGCGCAAGACGTGCTACCGCCTGCTGCGAAAAGTACATGGCTCCCACTCCCTTGTCCTTGGACCACTCGTCCACGCCACCGTCTTCCTGATAATCCACCGGCACGAATGCGAGTTCATTGAGCCATGGCATGATGTGTCCCTCCGGATCCACATAGCCGGATGCCAACGAAGTGCCCATCGCTATACCCAGCACGGCATCATCATTCATGCCCATGGCACCCGCCAGCGCTGTCACTTCACCATCATTCACCACATCGAAGGGCACATGCTTGCCCATTCTCTCGCTCCACCTCTGCTGCAGGGTGCGGAACATCGGGCGTATCACGTTCTTGAAGTCGTCCGGCGCTATGCCGCGGAACAACGATGCCACGCGCGGCTCATTGTTCACATACACTCCGGCCGCCGATCCCCCGATAGCGTCCACCTGCGGCAAATGCTTAGCCACTCGCTTCAATGAATCATCCACGCCCTCCAAATGGTAATTGGGATCTTTTTCGTGATAGGGGTTCCACACCACTTCTTCGGAATACACTACCTCGCCGTTCACTACCGCGGCCGCCTTGCGATCCGATCCTCCCAGATCAAACCCTATGCGGTAGCCATCCAAATTGCGTCCCAGCGAGATGGAACTCATGTGCTCCGCCGGCAATTCCGCCGCACTTGCCACCTTCACGATCTCGATCGGCTGGTCATAGATGAGCTTGCCGATGAAGTCCCAGTCAAACTCTCGCGCCCCGCCTTTGCAATAAGTCTTGGCCAACGCATCCGCCACCTTCTCTGCTCCCGCCACCATCACCGTGCATCCCCCCTTCATCCACAACAAAAACTTCAATATGCGCTCTACATACCGGAAGTTCAACTCGTCGTTCTCAGCTCCGTCCGGCAGCAGTTCCCCACTCCATCGGAAACAGGTGCCATCCTGACGCGTCAACGCAAGGTCGATGCTCTGCTTCCCGGGCGTTTGCGCCACTTTCTCTTCAAAGGCTTTGTTCCAAAGTGCAGGGGATACAAACTTCGGATCCAATTCGGGTGTGTACTTGGCTTGGATTTTCATGGTGTTCTTGTCTTATATAACACGCCGCCCCTCGCATTGTCAATACAAATCCCAAGCAACCGCATTGGAAAATGCGGTTGCCCACACCTGTCCCAATAAACCGAAAAAATCCGCGCAGCGCGCGCTAGCATTCAAATCGTACCTCTTACCTCGTACATTGACTCACTGGCAGGGTGGTGCCAGTGAGTCAATGTACGATTTGTTAATAATGTACGCGTTGCGCAGATTTTCCGGATTATTAATGTATACTGAGATCCCTTTAGAGCCATCGTCATGGTGAGTGCTTGTTGTCATGATTTTGATACGTATAGACGATGATATCAGCCAATAAGAGAATTTTCTCTGTTGATTGCCTTCTCCCAAATGCGTTTGCCCTGACAAAGGGACGAGCTCGCGGAATGAAGTACAGTTGGGGAGAAGTGCAACAAATGTCACAAGCTCCCGAGCAAATGTCACAAGCACAGGGGCAAGCGATTCATAATCAGGGAGAAGCATCGTTAGAATCTGTGCAAATGACGCAGTTCAACAGGCAAATGTCACAAGCTCCCGAGCAAATGTCACAAGCACAGGGACAAGCGACTCATAATCAGGGAGCGACATCGTTAGAATCTGCGCAAATGACGCAGGTCAACAGGCAAATGTCACAAGCTCCCGAGCAAATGTCACAAGCACAGGGACAAGTGACTCATAATCAGGGAGAGACATCGTTAGAATCTGCGCAAATGACGCAGGTCGACGGGCAAATGTCACAAGCTCCCGAGCAAATATCTCATCATCAAGAAGAAACGTTGCTAGAATCCGGGCAGATGCCTCAATTGCCGCAAAGCGTAGTCAAGGTGAGAACATCGCGTAAAGCAAGCCTGGAGGAGAAGGAGCAAGCTATCATCGAGCTGTGTCGCGGGCAATGGGTTTCGATGGCAGATCTCATCCGGGTTCTTGACAGAGATCGTCGGACTTTGCAGCGAATTCTACGACCCATGGTTCATCATGGCCTGTTAGAGGTTCGTTACCCTCGGCATCAAAATCATCCACAACAGTCCTATCGAGCACGGCAACAAGAGCCATGAAAATCCCGAGCTCTCCGCCTCCCCGCGCCGCAGGCGTGCTAGCATTCAAATCATAAACGGTTAATTTGAGGTGTTAAAATACGGGGGACTGCGATAGAATAAGCGCAGTTGCGGAAGGAGGGATAGAGGG
>CANPYO010000106.1 GCA_947588645.1 uncultured Akkermansia sp.
CCATAACGTTGGATACCTATTCTTAAAAACTCGCCAAATCTTTTTCCTGCGCCTCCAGCGAAATTGACCGAGATCCCTTTTTCTTTGCTGCAGCGATCGCGTGCAAAATCCATTGACATTCCGTTGCCTCCCAGTAAACATCCCCGCCGAACAGGCAAAAAGAGAAGCAGCAGGGGAGTGTGCAGCGGGTCATTCCGAGGCAATCGCACTAGAAGATGCGGTTGCCCTGATAGCTCGGCTGGCTCTCTTGCTTCTGCTCAGTCACGTATTCAAAGCTGCAGCGGTGCAACGCCAAAAAAAGAGCCGTGTGAATTCACACAGCTCTGAAAAAGAAGTCGGGCAAGCGGGATTCGAACCCACGACCCCTTGCACCCCATGCAAGTGCGCTACCAGACTGCGCTACTGCCCGAGAAAGAAGGTTGACTCCGCCGCGCAGTATAAATTAAGGAGGCGAGGATGTCAATACATTTTCTTCCAGGCAGAGTAAAAAGGATTTGACGTGAAGACCGGCGGCAAAGCCAGTGAGAGAGCCGGACGCTCCGATGACGCGGTGGCAGGGGATGAAGACGGAGATGGGATTGCGCCCCACGGCAGAACCCACGGCGCGAGGGGAGGTACGAATTCCGGCTGTGGAGAGCCGGGTCGCGAGGGCGCCATAGGTGGTAGTGGTGCCGTACGGGATTTGGCTGAGCAACCGCCATACGGCGAGTTGGAACGGGGTGCCGGTCGGTGCGAGCAACGGGGGATTGGCCGGACGTTGCCCGGCAAAATACTCATCCAGCCACGCCCGAGCTGCGGCAAGCAAAGGCGTTTCCACATATCGTGCAACAGCAGGTGACCACCTGCCGCCAAAATGCTTTTGCCCCCCAAACCACGCTCCGACCAAGGCGGTATCAGATGCCATGAGAACCATGCGACCCGCCGGGGAGTGGTAGGTAGCAGAGAACATGAGCGTCAGGCCACCACGATGTTGACGAGCCGTCCCGGCACCACCACGACCTTACGCACCGTCTTACCGGCCATGAACTCCTGCACCCGCGGGGAAGCGAGAGCGGCCTCCTCCATTTGTTCCCGGGTGGCATCCGTGGGCATTTGCAGCTTGTCACGAAGCTTACCGTTCACTTGCACAGGAATTTCCTTGGTGAGATCCACGAGGAAAGCAGGATCAAAATTTGGCCAAGGTTGCAGGGCTAGCTGCTGCTTGGGCAAATCCGGGAACTGCTCACTGAGGAGGCGATTGAGTTCCTCGGTGATATGCGGAGCGAAGGGATTGAGCACATGCAGCAAGCCTACGTAGTCCGCCAAGCTTACGTTCTCCGCACTAGTCATGGCATTCGTACACTCCATCATCTTGGAGATGGCCGTGTTAAAACTCATGGCATGAATATCTTCCGTTACCTTTTTGATGGCTCGGTTCAATTCGCGGCGTACGGGAGAGGGTCCCAAATTCTGCGGCACAACTTTGCCGGAAGCAACCCAGTTTCCCTCTTGATTTTCAGTCATGGCAATGCGCCAAACGCGTGCAAGGAAGCGGGATATACCCTCCACTCCTTTAGTTGCCCAAGGTTTCACCTCCTTGAGTGGTCCCATGAACATTTCGTAAAGGCGGATGGCATCGGCGCCGTATTCGCGCACAATGTCATCCGGATTCACGACATTGCCGCGACTCTTGCTCATTTTCTGTCCGTCTTCACCTAGGATAAGCCCTTGATTGACAAGCTTGTTAAAGGGTTCGTTGGTAGAGACGAGCCCGTAGTCATACAGAACCTTGTGCCAGAAGCGAGCGTAAAGTAGGTGGAGCACGGCGTGCTCTGTGCCGCCTACGTAAAGATCTACGCCACCGGGATTGCCTCCGGACCCCATCCAGTACTTTTCGACATCGGGGGAAACAAACTGGCGGTCATTGTGCGGATCAAGGTAGCGCAAGTAGTACCAGCAGGACCCGGCCCACTGGGGCATGGTATTCGTCTCACGCGTATAGCGGTCAGAATAGTGAATCCACTGCGTAGCCTTCACGAGCGGGCCGCGCGGATCTCCACTGGGCTTGAAATCTTCCATCTCCGGCTGCAGGAGGGGCAGTTCATTTTCCGGCAGAGGTTGGTGCAAACCCGTCTCTCTATCCCAAAGGATGGGGAAGGGCTCGCCCCAGTAGCGCTGGCGGCTGAAGAGCCAATCGCGCAGTTTGTAATTCACCTTGCCACGACCACAGCCCATCTCCTCAAGTTTTTGAATCATTGCCACTTTAGCTTGCGGCACGGGCAGTCCGGTCAGGTATTCGGAGTTGACCATGGTGCCATCATAACCGCAAAAATCCTGCCAAGGGGTGGCGGGGTCATCCGGTTGCACCACTTGGATGATCGGCAAATCGAACTTCGTGGCAAATTCGTAGTCGCGCTCATCGTGCGCCGGCACTGCCATAATAGCGCCCGTGCCGTAGCCGGTAAGCACATAATCTGCAATCCAGATGGGAATCTGCTTTCCATTTACGGGATTTACGGCATATGCGCCGGTGAAAACCCCCGTTTTTTCCTTCGAGAGATCAGTGCGCTCCAAATCGCTTTTCTCAGAACATATTTTTTGGTAGGCACAGACAGCATCGCGCTGCTCGGGGCTGGTAATTTGCTCTACCAGAGGATGCTCCGGGGAGAGTACCATGTACGTAGCGCCAAAAAGGGTGTCGGGTCGCGTTGTATAGACGGTAATTTTGTGTTCGCCGCAGGTGAAAACAACTTCTGCCCCGGTAGATTTTCCGATCCAGTTGCGCTGCAAAAGCTTGATGCTTTCTGGCCAGTCAAGTGGCTCCAATTCATCAATGAGGCGTTCGGCATAAGCCGTGATGCGCAGCATCCACTGGCGCAGTTTGCGCCGCTCGATGGTACAGCCTTTGCTGCGCCACTCCTCGGCCTCTTCATTCGCCAGTACAGTCCCCATATCCGGCGACCAGTTGACCATGCCCTCTGCCACGTAGGCGAGGCGCACAGAGTCGATCTGCTCACGCGTCCAGCCCTTGGCTTCCAACTCGGAGACGGGACGGGCTTTTTTGAGCTCCGTATCGTAGTACGAATTGTAGAGGCGCAGGAAAATCCACTGCGTCCAGCGCACGTACTTGGGGTCGGTGGTGGCAATCTCACGATCCCAATCGTAAGAGAAGCCGAGCATCTTGAGCTGGCGTCGGAACGTGTCGATGTTGGTCGCCGTTGTGATGGAAGGGTGTTGCCCGGTCTTGATGGCGTACTGCTCGGCAGGCAGTCCGAAGGAATCCCATCCCATGGGGTGCAGCACATTGTAACCGTTGCGGCGCAGGAAGCGGCTCACAATATCCGTAGCTGTGTACCCTTCCGGATGCCCCACGTGCAATCCCGCCCCGCTCGGATAGGGGAACATATCCAAGATATAGCGTTTGGGTTTGGAGACATCAAAATCCGGGTCACCCGGATTGCCTACGCGAAAAGTCTTTTGATCATCCCAGCGTTTTTGCCACGCAGGCTCAAACTCATCAAATGGGTAGGGTTTTTTGCGATCTGCCATACGGAGCGGACTATATGCTACTTGCTTGGTAAATGCAAGCCTTATTTGGCTAGGGCAACCACATTAGAAAATGCGGTTGCCATGTACGATGTACGACGGCGGCGCCTATGTGCGATTTAGGAAGTGAGCGCGTCGTCCGTTTTGACCTAACGGGGCGGGGCGCTCCTCAGATCGAATCAGGACAGAGACCGCCAACAGAGCCGTCCCCAAACAAGCGGTTCCGGGGAGAAAAGCGGAAGAGTGCCGCATGGGCTACTCACTGACCACATCGTTCCACTTCATAACAAGGGAACCATGCCCCTCCTCTATTACTGAGCCATCTGATTTGACAAAAGTGGCATGGGGTATACCGCCGGCGGGTTTGAAGCCCGGAAGACTTCCTCCCATGTCAACCATGATCCCGGGGAATTTTGCTCGGAACTTCTTGAGATAATTTTTGGCATCGTCCAACGTTCTGTCACAGCCCAGCAAAATGATTTCTCCACCTGCTTTCTTAATCTTCTTGTATTCTTTGACGATATCCGGCATTTCCTTCTGGCAGTAACCGCACCAGCTAGCAGACTGCAGATAGATGTAAAATTTGGCGTTTGTGTTCGGCTTGCCGTTGAAGGTTTTCAACTTTTTAAGAGCCTTGCCAACTTGATTTTCGGATTGCGTCTGTTCGGTCGCAGAGTCGGCTTTCCCATCGGTCTGAGCGATGAGGTAATGAGTGCAGATGCTCACAGCCAACGTGCAAAAAAGCATGATCCGGAGTACTTTTTTCATATAGTTTTGAAGTGGTTTTTGGTGAAGATGCCGAGCAAGGAAAGAAAGTGTACACGTTCAATCTATCACATGTGGGACATGATGTCAAGAAGACCAACGGCATTTTCCAGAGCAAACCACACGTGTCCCATTAAAATTTTCTCCGAGCTCATTCAACCCATTTCTTCGCGTGTGGAATGCGAGATACACCACTTTCTCTCGCGCGACGCGCGCGGGCTTTCCAAATCGTAATCGTAAATGGCCAAGCTCCGCCTCCCGCCGCTTTCTAACTACGTCCGTACCCTGCTTTATGAATACGCGTCCGCATTTGCTTTGCAGAGTTGCCTCAAGCTCGCCTCACGAGCTTTGCTTCGGAGTCGCCTCACGACTCTTGCCTCAAACTCGCCCCACGAGTTTTCGCCCCTGCGGGGCAAAAGCTACGCTTTTGGCTAATCGACCTTACGGCCGTCGGTCGCTTTTGCCCCTGAGGGGCAGCCTTGCGGCTTGGCCAAACGACCTTGCAGCCGCCGGCTGTTTTTCCGCAGCTCCGCTGCGCATTCTTTCCAAATCGTAAATCGTAAATCGTAAATCGTAAATCGTAAATGAATTGCGTGTTGGGGTCGCTTTTTCTTGGGACGGATGTGAGAGCAAACTAAAAAAGCCACCTCCTCAACGATAGATCGCTAAAGAGGTGGTTAGACTAGGGCCGGAGGGATTCGAACCCACGACCAAGGGATTATGAGTCCCCTGCTCTAACCACTGAGCTACGGCCCCACCCGCATGGTACAGGACGGGGAGGAATGTGGCAAGCCGAAAAATAAGCGAGTGCGTCATGCTGCAAACGTGTCTCAATAAAATTTCGCCGGGTACATTCAATCCTTTTCCCATGAGTTTCCCATGGACAAAACTGCCGACGACCTCAAGCAGCCGTCTTGCGGTTGCTCATTTACGATGTGCAAGACGCCCGACGCCCCCGTTCAGGGCACACGCGCAGCGGACGGGAAGGGCGGAGGGACAGCGCGAACGCGCTTGCCCGCAAGGCGAGCTTGTGGCAATGTGGTGACGAGGCGTCAAAGGAAGTTTCCCTTGGGACGGACGGGATCATGCTGAGCTCTTGCACTGAAAATTCATTTGCTATGCGAGCCTTCTATTGGGCTTGCTATGGCGCGGAAAGCATGTTAGACTGGGGGCATGTCACGATACAACGGAGAGCAGGTGCTCGTGGTGCCGCGGGCGGTGTATGAGGCGGTGGGGGCATTTCACGGGGTGCGGAAGAATCCGCAGGATTATTTGACGGCGTTTTTGACGTCTGGGGAAGCGCGGTACATGGATCGCGATGAGGCGGAGGGTAACCCGCAGTTCAAGCAGATTATCGCTTACGCTATCTTTCGGCATGAAGGACGTATTTTGGCGTATGCGCGCACGCCGAAGGGTGGGGAGGTGCGGCTACACAATAAGATGTCGTTGGGAATTGGTGGGCACATTAACCCGATTGACGGTTTGACGGACAGTATTGACACATACCTGGCCGGTATGGAGCGCGAAGTACGCGAGGAAATACGCTTTTCGGGCAAGGCGACACATAAACTTTACGCTGTGATCAACGACGATACGAATGATGTGGGGAGTGTGCATTTGGGCATGGTGCACCTTTTTGAGTTGGATACTGAAGAAGTGGCGCCAAATGAGAAAGCGCTCGCAGAGCTAGCATTCCACAGCTTGGATGAACTTGCGGGACCGCTTTATGAGCGGTTGGAGACCTGGTCGGCTATTTGCGTGGATGCATTGCGGGCAGAGCAGGCGTAAGTAGGAGAGAAGTTCATGCACTCGGCAGCATCAGCCCATGCACGCGCCTTGTTGGCAGCCTTTGCGGCGGCGGCGTTGATGGGGTCTCTGTGCATTTTTGTGCGCGAGTCGCATTGCAGCGCGCAGCTGTGCTCTTTTTCACGGTTCGGAGTGGGCTTCCTGCTCATAGGCGCCGCGGCGTGCGGGGAGCGGATATGCCGGGGAGTGAGCTTACGGTTTTCACCAGCAGCCTTTGGCTCCGGAATCAGTATTGGGTTGTGCGTGCTTTTTTATTTTTTAGCGATCCGACACACGGCTGCAGGTGTAGCTGCGTTGTTGCCGGCTATGGGACCGCTGTTGGCGGCGGTTTGGGAGTCTCTTTTGGAGAAGCGTCTGCCGCCACGGCGGGATGTCATGCTGCTCATGGTGGCGAGTATAGGCATACTGCTCGTCACTTGCTTTGCAGAGGGTGGAGCGCCGGGGCAGAATCACGTTTTGGGCGTAGCGTACGGCACGCTTGCCGCGTTGTTTTATTCCTTCTACATTGTGCTCAACCGTTTCATGTCGGCAGAGATTAGCTTGCTGCGCCGCTTATTTTGGCAATCGACGGCTGGTACGCTTACGCTCATCGGACCTTTGCTTGCTACGGAGACGCCGCTGGAGGGATTGACGACGGGGTGGCCGTGGCTGATGGGGATAGGAGTGCTTCAGGGAGTAGGGGTGTTGGCGTTGGTGGCGTGCGCAATGCGGCGACTCACAGCTTTGGAGTTTGGCATCATCTCGTGCTTAGAACCTACAGAGGCTACTTTCCTGGGGTGGCTGGTGTACGCCGAGGCCGTGTTTCCGGGGCAGTGGGTAGGGTTTGCATTGGTGCTGGCTACCATCGTTGCGAAATCGCAACGCCATATAGGCTGGCGTGTCTCGTGCTTTATGGCGCGCCACCTGCATCGCCGTGCATGAGTGCTACACGAGTTGGCCATTTCTGATTTACGAGTCAACGTACCCTATTGATTCGAGGTGGTATAATCTGAAGCGCTGAGAGGGAAATCCTCAACGGAGCTCCTCGACATAACGGGCGGAG
>CANPYO010000107.1 GCA_947588645.1 uncultured Akkermansia sp.
CTTGTACACGTTTTTGTGAGAGTGTCTATCAAGCGGATATTACACTATTATGGGCTATGGCTAGCCCTCTCAACTATTTTATCTTTGATAGACCTCAACATAACGGAATGCGGGAAGAACTGACGTCGTAAAGGGCTTTAAGCCCACGTACGGATATGAACGTTCCCGCATGGAGCCTCTTTTGAGGCTCCGCCCGTTATGTCGAGGAGCTCCGTTGAGGATTTCCCTCTCAGCGCCTCAGATTATACCTCCTCGAATCAATAGTGTACAATGTACGATTTGGAACGTTCGCGCGCGTTGCGCGGGATGCAGAGCAGGAGCGAGGAGATGCGGTAGAACTGGGCGCAGTAGCGGTCAGAATGGGGCGGAACAAGTGCGTTAGAAAATGCGTTTTCTGTTTGCGATGAGAGCTTTCTTTGCTTCCCTCTTTATCCAAATACGGTTTTCTGAGCAAGAAAGCCGTGCTGAATATGATAACGAAAGAATGCCCGTGAGTTCATAAAAGGAAGCAGATTTGGATGAAAGAAAAATAGAGATTGAATTGAAGTGGGTGGAAGGGGTAAAATGGGGGCATGAGATACGCAGAGATAGGAAAGACCGGGATCAAGATTTCACGGTTGTGCGTAGGTGGAATGTCCTTCGGCGCGCCATCGCAGGATTTTCATTTGTGGACGCTGGAGCAGGAAGAAACGACACGAATGATCGCCCACGCGCTGGAAGTGGGAGTGAATTTCATCGACACGGCCAACTGCTACTCGAAAGGTACGAGCGAGCAGTATATCGGCCGTGCTCTGAGAGAGCTTGGAGTACCGCGAGAGCAGGTCGTCATTGCTTCCAAGGTGTATTTCAACGAGGGTAAACTTTCCCGCGCAGCGATTCTGCGTGAAATTGACGGCACCCTGCACAGGCTTGGCACAGATTATTTGGATATCTACTACATCCATCGCTTTGATTACACGACGCCCGTTGAGGAGACGATGGAGACGCTGCACGGCCTCGTGGCGGCGGGAAAGGTGCGCGCATTGGGGGCGTCTGCCATGTATGGCTATCAGTTCCACAATCTGCAGCTGGTTGCGGAGAAAAACGGCTGGACGCCTTTTTCCGCCATGCAGAACCATTATAATCTCCTTTACCGTGAGGACGAGCGAGAACTCATCCCGGTGTGCGCGCAGTACGGCGTGTCGCTCATCCCATATAGTCCGTTGGCCGGCGGACACCTTACCCACCGGGAGTGGGACAGCGGTACCCCGCGCAGCACGACGGATCGCAATTTACACAGCAAATACAATCCCACCCGCGAAGCTGACATGCGCATTGTGGAACGCGTGGCGGAATTGGCAGAGAAGCGGGGTGAGCCCATGAGCGCAGTGGCGCTGGCGTGGCTTTTTGCGCGCGGTGTAACGGCTCCCATTGTGGGTGCCACTCATGCTGCCCATTTTGATGACGCATTACGAGCCTTAGACATACAGCTTTCCGACGAGGAGATTTCTACTCTCGAGGAATACTACACGCCCCACGCGATCATGGGGGCTCGGCCGCCAAGGCAAACGCATTAGAAAATACGTTTGCCTATTTACGATGTATGATGTACGATTTATGAATTTTGATACGTATAAACGGTGATATCAGTCAATAAGAGCATTTTCTCTGTTGATTGACTTTCTCTCAAATGCGTTTGCCCTAGCTTGGCCGCCGGAAAAGAGAAAGCCTATTTCATGCCGCGAAGTTCGCGGATGGTATCGTAGGCACGCCCAATTTGTTGGAATTTTTCTTTAGCCCGCTGGATTGTGGCTGCAGAAAGGCCTGCACCTTCGGCGAGGTCGGGGTGGCATTCCTTGGCTTTTTTGCGGTAGGCGGATTTCACCTGCGCATCGGTAGCGTCCGGAGAAATCCCAAGAATTTCATAGCAACGTTGCACCGAGAAATCGGGGGAACTCTCGCTCTCCTGCTCTGCATCCTCTTCGCGGTACCCGGCAAAGAAGTCATCGACATCGCCCTGTACGCCGAGCACGTGTCCGGCTTCACGGAGCATGCGTTGTTCTTCCGGGTGTACAAAGCGATCCGCTACAACGAGCGCACAGAACACCTGGGCAATGATCCGACGGGTGGCATGCGAGGCGTGAATGTCATTCAGTTCAGCAGCCAGATTTTGGACGAAAAAGAGAAAAGGGGCGGAAGAATCGCGGCCAAAGTTAAATTCCAGCCCGAAACGATGTCGAGTAGCATCATCCAACTGCCAACTCTTCATGAGATTGCGCACGAAGGCCGCCTCGTCCTCACTCACCCGTCCATCGCTTTTAGCCAATTTGCCAAGGCACTGGAAGAAAAGTCGCGCTGCTCGGGGGGAGAGCGGTGACCCCATGCTTTCATTTCCGTCGATACGGCGACTGTTCGACTTTCCCGAAGAGCCTTGATAGACGCCGTAACAGAAACCGAGGATGGCGCCGAGAGGACCTGCAAAAAGCCCCCCAATAAAAGCGCCGATCAGACCTTTAGCTATATCTTTAAATTCCATTGGTTATTGTTTTTCAGACGATTGGTCTTCGAAGATGACCGTGGGATTGAGCGAGGGGATGACATCCACGGAGCGAACTCGGCGGTGCGTAGCGTGGGCATGGTCAAGTATCATGGCGAGGCGATCCATTTGCTCACGTATATTGCGCACTTCCATCGTAACCTCAGCTCCATTATCTAAAATAAGCCTCATCTGCCAATCTTTTGGACGAAAGATTTCTGTGATGGGAGGAATTTCCTCCGGCGTGTAACGATTCGACGCTGCGATGAGCCGAGCGATGGGGCGGACCTTATGCGGATCAATTTTCACACCGGGTTTTAATTCCTCGGCATCGCCAGGTCGCAAATACCATGTGGGCACGCCCATGAAATCGCGATACAGCTCTTCATTTACTGAAAAGAGCACCCCTTCCGGATCCATGAAGAGGCGAGTATCGTTGCCGGTGCGCGCGCCATCCTCC
This sequence comes from uncultured Akkermansia sp., assembly GCA_947588645.1. Taxonomy (GTDB): domain Bacteria; phylum Verrucomicrobiota; class Verrucomicrobiia; order Verrucomicrobiales; family Akkermansiaceae; genus Akkermansia. The sequence goes on from CANPYO010000107.1 coordinate 2,976, forward strand.
CATGTAACATAAACGATGGGGACGCGTTCATCAATCTCAATGTAAAGAGTATCAGGTAATTCTGCTCGGATAATGGCGGAGCGAACGGCGTCGTTTGCTTCCAGTTTTTTGCGCAGCGATTCCGTGTTGAGTGTGGCCATATTTACGGAATCGCCCAATTCCAAAATACGCAACACCTGCTGCTTGTCGATGATATTGTCTGAGGATTTGAAATGAATTTGCTCAACGCTTAAGCCATACGCTTTTTCAAGCAAGTAGCACGTGCCGATCCATAGCAGGGCAAACACCGGCACAAGCAGTAGAGCAAGTTTTAACAACTTCTTGAGCCGCAGTGCACCACGACGTACTGCCAATAAATTAAATAAACGATTCCACAGCGACATGTGTTTTTCTAGCTGCCGCACATTGGAGCCACTGCTGGAATCGTGCCGCTTCATCTATGAGCGCAGGTAGTTGAGCGAAATTTCCGCAATTCGGCGACAGAGTTTACTATATGAGATACCTGCCGCTGCTGCCGCCTTTGGGAAAAGCGAGGAGCCTGTCATGCCGGGAATGGTGTTAATCTCCAGCACGTAGGGCAAAGCATCATCGGTGAGCAGCACATCCGCGCGTCCATACACCTGCACGCCCAGCGCTCTGTAAGCGCTCAGCGCCTCCTGTTGAACAGCTTTTGTTGCCTCCGGGGAGATGTCGGCCGGGCAAATATAGTCCGTACCTGCACCACCGTACATGGAGGGGTACTTATTCTGCATGTCGTAAAACCCGCAACGCGGGCAAATATGGATGACGGGCAGGGGCTCACCATCCAAAATCGCTACGGTAAGTTCCTTGCCTTGAATAAACTCTTCCACCAGCAGTTCGTCACTGTATTGAGCCGCGTCAGCCAAAGCTGCATCCAACTGCTTGGGTTCGCGGACAATTTCAACGCCTACCGATGAGCCCTGGCAGGGTGGTTTAATGACCAGAGGTGTGCTAAAGGATGGTCTTTCCCCCGCACGGATAACTTCACTTTTTGGGGTACGCACCCTGGCTTTCACCAAAACTTGTTTGGTGAGGATCTTATCGAAGCAAAGCCTGCTGGCAGCAGAGCCAGCACCGGTGTATGGGATACCGATTTTCTCCAAGTAGCTCTGCAGTCCTCCATCCTCTCCGTATGTGCCGTGAATCATGTTGTAGCAGAGCTGAGTGCCGTCGGGAATGGTTGGATTTTCTGCATCGACCACCACCGGGATAACATTCGTAAATCCTGCCTGCTGCAGTGCGTGTAGCACAGCTTTTCCGGAAACAAGCGAGACCTCGCGTTCCGTGCCGGGACCTCCCATGAGCAAGGCAATTTTTGTATCGTTGGTAAGAGGATTCATAAGGGATATTAAAATTCGGGCTCACGCTCGCCGATGACCTGTATCTCAGTCTTGAGTTCAACTCCGCATTCCTGTTTGGCACGCCTGCGAATGAAGTCAACAAGCTCGGTCACATCCGTGGCTTTAGCTGAGCCGGTATTGATGATGAAATTGGCATGAAGTTCGGAGATTTGAGCGCCACCAATCGTATGCCCTTTGAGTCCGAGGTCCGAGATCAACTTGCCGGCCGGGAGGTCAGGGAACGGGTTCATGAACGTGCAGCCGGCGCTGGGTTGCTGGGGCTGGGTTGCGCGACGCTTTTCGTGAAATTGTTGCATCTTTTCCTCAATTTCAGCAGTATCACCCGGGGTGCCGCAGAAGGTGGCGCTCAGCACGATGTTATGCTCAAATTCCGGGATCATGCGATATTGCGCATCTTGCATGTCTCTCTTGTCAAAGTGCAGCAGCTCGCCCTCCTTGTCCATGGCCTCGGCACTACTGAAAATGTCCCACATATCGCCACCCATAGAGCCTGCATTCATGCGCAAACTCCCCCCCACGCAGCCGGGTATGCCTTCCATCCATTCAAAACCGGAAATCCCCTGCGCCGCCGCAAAGGCTGCGAGCTTTTTGAGCTTTACTCCTGCCCCGGCTGTGATGCTGCAGCCATCCGCCCGTAATTCTTCGAACTCCCCGCAGCTCAGATGAATGACCGCACCACGGATACCCCCGTCGCGCACCACGAGATTGGATCCTCTTCCTACAAAATACACAGGGATATTGCGATCCTTAAAAAAGGTGAGTACTGAGCGAGCTGTCGCGATGGAATCCGGTTCCAGCCAGAATTGGGCGCAGCCACCAACGCCGATAGTGGTGTGACGGCTCATTGGTTCGTAGAGCCGTGCAGTGAACGTGCTTCCGCAGTCTTGCTTCATTTCGGCAAGCAGGCGCAGATCGTTGGCAATGCGCGTGCCGGCATCGTGCACATTGCCGGCGCCCAGAGTGAGCAACAGGTCGCCAGGGCGTAGGAAATTGCCAATGATGCAGTGTGCTCGACGGAGATCCGGCAAAAATTGAGCCTGTTCCCCGCCTTGTTCCCGCACGGCATCGACGATAGTTTGTCCGCTGATACCGGGAATGGGCGGTTCGCTGGCGGGGTACACATCCGTAACGAAGAGATGATCCACCTCTTTCAGCACACGCCCGAAGTCGTCGCGCAGCAATTTAGTGCGTGTGTAGCGGTGCGGTTGGAAAAGCACAACGAGTCGCTCAGGTTTCAAGCTTCGTGCAGTAGCCAGCGTAGCGGCAATTTCCGTGGGGTGGTGCCCGTAATCGTCCACAATACGGTAATCGTGGGAAAGATACTTGGTCTCAAAGCGTCTGCGAGCTCCGGCAAAAGATGCCAGCCCTCGCACGATGGCCGCGAAGTCGCAGCCAAGCTCCAAGGCCAGTGCCACCGCAGCAAGTGAGTTGAGCACATTGTGTCTCCCGGGCACTCCCAGCTCCACACGTCCGAGGGTTTGGTCACCGTGGTGAATGGTGTAAACCGTACGACCGCTCTTCACCTCCACCTCATCGGCGGTGTAGTCGGCATTCTCCCAGCCGTAAGAGATGCTGTTGGCGTAAGCGGAACATACATCAGCAGCACCGGGGTCGCTTTTACAGTAAATGATTTTTCCTCGGGTCTGTGAGCATAGCTTGTTGAACACGCTTTTGATGTGATTCAAGTCGCGGTAGTAATCCAAATGTTCGGCCTCGATATTCAGGATGATGCTGTACTCAGGCACATAATTCACGAGTGTGCCATCACTCTCATCCCCTTCGGCTACTAAGTATTCGCTTTCCTCATTCCAATGCGCATTGGCCCCCAGCACCGGTATCTCCGCACCCACGTAGTGGCAGGGACGCAGCCGTCCCTCGCGTAGCAGGTGCGCCGTGAGCGAGGAGGTCGTCGTCTTCCCATGTGAACCTGCTACAACAACCCCTTTTTTGTTGTTCAGAATGGCGGCCAAACACTCTGCGCGGCGGATGCAAAGTATGCCGGCCTCGCGGGCGGCGTGCAGCGCTACATTATCCTCGCGTATGGCGCTGGAGTACACTACGACATCGGCATCCTGCACCGGAATGGCGCTGTGAGGACTGTAGAAGTCCAATCCCGCTTGTTGCAGACGTTCGGTCTCGTGGCTGGTAGAGCGGTCACACCCGCTTACCCGGTGTCCGATTTCCATGAGCATGCGTGCTAAGCCGCTCATGCCGCTCCCCGCTACCCCGATAAGGTGGATGCGCAGCGGGTGCGTTCTGTCCGTTAGTTTTTCGCGTAACAGATCTGCTCTCATGTTGCTCGCGCGGCATTATACACGAATTCCTCGTACTTTCAAGGCAAAATGCATGAAAAAATTGGATTGCAAAGTACTCTGGAAGTCAGGGTAAACGCATAAAAAATGCGTTTACCATGGATGAAGAAGGTAAGCCAGCGAGAAGCTCGAACCATTGATGATTGAGCAAAGGCGTGAAAGCCCCCGAGAGTTCGGAGTGGGATTGGACAAAAGCAGAGCTTTTGCCCGAAGGGGTAAGGAGTCGTGAGGCGACCCCTAAGCAACAGCCGTGAGGCGGCTGTGAGTCAACGTACATAGGCGGCGTGGTACAGTCTCACGACATAGGTAACAGAAAAGTTTCAAAACATAGGTTACACATTTGATAGAAAAAATGACATGATTTACACATGGCATGGCACATCAAGAACAGTAACCAAATGAAAAAAGAATTCATCAACAAGCTCATAGAGCC
>CANPYO010000108.1 GCA_947588645.1 uncultured Akkermansia sp.
TTACGCCGCAGGGAGTGAAAGATTTTGACCTGCTCAAGGATCGCTTGCGCTATGTTGAGTTTGGCTGAGATCTTGGTTCGGCGTAACCTTCCCTAAATAGTCAACGAACCAATTCTCAAACATAAAACATATGATAAGAAGACCAACAAAAAATAAATGGTTAAGCTCCTCAGGGCAATGGTGTGCGGCGGTGGCAACATTGCTTGCCGGCGCAGCTCTGGTCACGACTCCACTAGGCAACGCGGCTACCGTTTACCAAAGCGGCTCACCGGTTGAGGCGACATCGCAGCAGTATGTGTTGGATGCTGAATCTTACCGACTGGCAAAAGCCGTGGTGAAGGATCTGGCCTACCCGCCGGAGACGTACCGGGCATTCCTGGAGAGCTTAAGTGAGCAGGAAATCGAGAACTCCGTGCTGGCGGCTGCCATCGTGGAGTATTATGAACATTTTGTGCGTCGCAGCCCGCAGAAGGATGAGCATCACAGAGCCATCATTTACTTTGGTGATAGCGAGGCGCCGCAAGATGAGGACTTGAAACCATTCCATGCGCGCTGCGAGGAGATAATGATGGATGCCCTTGCAGATGCACTGAGAGATTTAGCCGAGTAAAAGAAAGGAGAGAATAGAATGATCAAAACACTGAAGGCGGTTGGGATAGGGCTGCTGATGATGGTAAGCCTCAACTCGTGTTGGTTCAATAGCGCAGGGGCGTTCTTCCGCCAGGGGAGTTACAAAGCTCAGGCGAATATTATGGATGCTGAGCCCGGACAATATGTATATAGCGATGGAAGTAAGTATTATGTGGAACTGCCGCGCTACCGCGTAGCCAAGAAATACCAGGTGCTCTACAGCGTGCACAACGAGAAGGAGCGTCCCGTGGAGGTTGTCCGCACCTCAGATAGTGACCTCTACGAGATACCGGCAGACTTCGCGATGTATCTGATAGGGCAAGCGAATTATCCGGATCGAACCAGCGATATGAACCGCGTACGCCCTGGGGATGAAGATGAATTGCGTGCCAGCTTGACTCAGAAGTATTCCATTGTGCGACCGAAGTCGGACAACTCGTTCGTGTACCATTTCCAGTACAAATCGCCGAATGCAGCGTGGTGGTACACAGCTGGCGTGTTTGAGGCTTTGTGCATCGACTTGCCGATGAGTGTGGCGGTGAACTGCGCTGGAGCGTGGGCTTACCTACTGTACGCCAGGGATAATCCCCCGGGTGGCAGCGGTGGCGGCGGCAGCGATTCATCGCCGCAGTATTATGATGGACATGGGCATTATTGGAACACCGCCTTGGAAGCGGAACATTCTCAGCGTGAGTATTACAATATGGCTGCCCATTGATTTGCGCTCCACTCACATACAGGACGTAATCACAAATGAGAAGACAAATGTTCACAGAAGATGGTGTCGGTGTGCGGACTGTCGATAATGAAAGCCGCCATGCCGAGGGTATAGTACTCGGCATGGCGAGCTTTTATGATGAGGAATTTAAGAAAAAGTTATTGCAAATAAATTAAACTTATGAGTAGAGAGCGATATCGCAAGTATTTTGCCTTCGTCGGCTACAGTCGGTGCAACAAGAATTTTGCGCAGAGGCTGCACACAATTATTATTCTGGAAAAATAATCGATACAAGTCATGGGTAAGTGTTTCGCGCTTTTTGTGTTTTCGTTGATAGGTGTTATAACAAATCCTATTATATTATGGACTTATGCGCGCCTAACAGGCAGCGGACCCTTTGGTTTGGATGTAGAAGAGACGGTTTCGTTAATGGGGTATGGATTCGTCTATTCTCTCATATATTTATTAGTTGTGTCGAGAATGGGATTTGCCTCGTTTTTTATGGCGATTCTTTCAGCCATAGCGGGCTGATGTTTGGGAGTATTTTTTTATGCTGTCACTTTTATAACACTTGGCTCCCTTCTCTCTCCCTATGTTGAAGTGATACTGACCATCAAAAGTCTGTACTGGCTTATCACCGGGCACATGGCAATAGAACAGGCGAAAAAAGAAGCGGAAGAGTTAGCACGAGCGCGGCAAGAGAACGAAAGACGGCGGCAGCAGATGGAGGAGGAGCGCCGACAACGGGAGGAGAATCGGCATCGTCAGGAAGAGGAAGAACGGCGCAGAGAGGACGCGCAACGACGACAAGAGGAGGAAGAACGCCATCGCCGATGGGAGGAGAAGATGGAGAGTCTTATTGCGAATAATAACAACAATACTCCGGGTGGGAAAGGGGAAAAGGGCGATCGAGGAGAAAAAGGTGAGAAGGGCGAGAAAGGGGAAAAAGGAGACAGTGCCGTAGTCCGAAAAAGGAGCGAACCACAAAATGAACGGGAGTCTGAGGAAGATTGCTCCGTTGAGGAGCAGGAGTGCAGCCTTGTCCTCATAGGAGAGAGGGGACAACGGGAGGTGAAGCCGACGGAGTGTCCTTTCCGGATGACTGCCGATGTGTACGCAACCCTGAGTGATGATGTCGGAGGTCTCAGCACTGTTCCGTTTACCCTGACGACGCCTACGGGGAAATGCGGCAGGACGTGGTTTCTTCTTCCCTCGCTCGGCGGGGATGTGACGGTTCTGTTGAACGATGAGCCGGTTCATGGAAAGGTGCCGCTCATTCCGGGAGTGTGCATCAGCATTGTCGCGAATAATTCATCAACACCTTGCGGTAAACTCTATGTGCGCATGAGAAAAAAGAAGGCGGCTGCGTGCGGTTCGTCTCAGTTAGGAGGAGATTTGTACCGGCAGGCTATGTCGGCCATGAGTCGGTATATATTGAACGGCGGAAAGACAACCGGACAGATGGCAGGGGAAGAAGTACCGCAGATATTCAATATGCTCGCTGATGCCGCTGCGAAGGGACATTCGGATTCACTTTATCAACTCGGCCTGTGTCGCCTGAAGGGTACGTACGGGTACAGTGTTGATCTGGATGATGCGCGGATTCTCCTGAAGGCAGCGGCTGAGAAAGGGAACGTCAAAGCCCGTGCCGTTTTGGAAACTATGCAATATTAAGGATATTACAGATTATGTTTATGACTAATAAGAAAGAAGGGAATGAATCGGATGTAGTTGTAGATTGTTGGGATGGTGTAATACTGGATGAATCCCAAGATGGGGGTGTTAACAGGTATGCGGAGGCAAGTCGTTGGATAAGGGAGCATGCGGCGTCTATGTCTCTCAGTGAGGTCGCAGATCTGGCTGAATCTTATCAAAACGAGATTGACTATTATTACTTGAAGGATGCTCATCCTGAAGATAAACTTTTTGCAGAAGGTCTAGCAAAATGCAGATTTTTGTCAATCGTGCTCGGCGACTTGTATTTATCTGGCGAGGTAGCGGGCAAGAGTTGGCGTGATGCCATAAGATGCTATCGCGAGGTTGACCCCAGGTTATCTTCCCCTCGGGTGGCTAATATGTATATGAAGGGACAGGGGGTGCCGCAGGATCCGGCATATGCGGATCGTATTTTTGTTGATATCATTAAGCATGAGGAGGATTCGGAAGTATTGGACTGCGGGGAATTCCGCTTGCAATGCTTCAAGATGCTTGAGGAGAGACACGGCGCCGGAAAGACGGAGGAGCAATCCGTCGCCGCTCCGGCTGATATGCCCGATGATATCAAGTGGACACTCCGCGCCGCCGAAGACGGAGATGGGTATTGCTGTTACCTTATGGGAGAATACTATCGCGAAGGTAAGGGGGTGCCTCGGGATAAGCATCAGGCGAAGATTTGGTACGCGAAGGCCATGGAAAATGGCGAGACGGAGGCGTTCGATGCGCTGAATGGCTTGCGGGAGGAAGATGATACTTCCGCACGGGGGGATGACGTGCCGGATCCCTTGCCGGATTGGTTCGTGACGTTGGATAAGCTGCTCCCGACGGAATCGAAGGAGACGCGGCTTTTGCGTTGGCAGGCGGAATTCGGCGATGCCGCAGCTGAGTGCGCCCTAGCAAATCTTTATTCGACCGGCAGTTCGGAAATCGTAAAGAATACCGACTCGGCCATTATGTGGTGGCAATATGCCGCGGAGCATGGTTCTTTCAAGGCACGTATACAACTCGTGCAGGAGTACGGGAGCGAAGGCAAAGAGGAACAGGCGAGACGTTTCTTTGGTGCCGCCGCCGAGGTGTTGCGCGATGCTGCAGCCGACGGCGATTCGCAAAAAATGTTTGATTTGGGACAGGTCTATGCGCTTGTGGGGAATCACGAGGAAGCTGTAGTTTGGTTCCGCCGAGCGGCGGATTGCAATCACTCGGCTGCTCAACTCTGGCTTGCCAAATATTACGAAGAGGGGCTTTCGTTTGCCGCAAATTCGGATAAGGCTCTCAGATGGTACCGAGCCTCTGCTGAGCAAGGGAATGTTGAGGCGCAGAGGAATCTGGCGCGCTGTTTGCTACAGCAGGGCAGGGAAGAAAACCGGCGAGAAGCCTACACATGGTTGCTCATGGCAATGTCCGCCGGCAGTTTGGAGGCTTTCTATGATGGTCTCAAAGCCCCTGCAGAGGACGATGTGCCTTGGCTTCCTTACCTCTGCCGTGCTTTCCGCCAAGACTGATATGCTTACTTACCAATAAATCCAATGAACCGCCTTCTGAAGTACGGCGTTATTGCCTCGATTCTTACCGGTCTCAATTATTCTCCATCGTTATTCAGCAATAACGAGAGCTTTTTACAGGGAAAAGAAACTGTACTCTCGATCATTCGGTGGCTTGTTCAGCTGGCGTATGAAAAATTTATGCTGATCCTTAATAATTTGTAAAACCTATTAGTTGCTATGCTTTTTGAAAATTCGCGTACTGATCAGCAAATCAGGGATGAGTTGGATGAAATCAATTCATCTCTCAAAGCTGAGGAAGAAAAATTTTCGTATTCTATTGAGGAATTTGATAAAAAAACAGAGCAAACAAGAGAACGAATAAGCGAAGTTGAGTCAGTATACACACGGGTAAAATGGACTTTTATTGTATGCATTATTCTGGCGCTTATTATATGCGTTTGCTCATTCAATTCGAATGTTCAATTATACCATCATGCCATGGGCGGGTGGAGGTTGATATCGGGGGTCTTGGGGGATGTGCTAGTCATTTCGTCGCTTCTCTTTTTTCCTTGGGTTTCTTTGTGTGGGACAAAAGCTGGTGTGGAAGTAGACGGTGGAACAAAAGCCATCTTCCTTTACGGAGTAGCATTGGTTGCTGAAGGTTGCGGTATATACTACGGCGAGGCTGGATTTTGCGAGTGTGCGACTGTATTATTAGTTGGTGCGGCAGCCGTGATTTTCGTTAGCGGTGAAGGTGGGCTTGAGGAGATTGGATGGGGATTCGTTTTGGCGTTCATTGTGTGTAACGCGCTTGGTTGTTATTTTATCATCGATAATCACCAAGTGACCCCGGTTGAGCTTTGGCTTTACGTGATCACGGCCTTTGGTGCAACGATTTTTGTAGCGTGGCGATTTAAAATAACATATGATGAAGAAGGCGACAGATTGCGGGAGTTGATACGCGAGTACGAAAAAAAGATAAAGGAAAAAAAGGCTTTTGAGGATAGAAAAAAAGGGTACGCGTATGAGTCTATCCTGGCGAAAAAGGCCCGACTTGAGGAGGAACTCCGAACAAGGGAAGAGCAAATCGCCAAAATGTATGAGGAAGAAAGCGACCCGGAATGGGAGACGCCAGCTTTCCAGCCGGAAGAAGAGTTATCGGATGAGGAAAAATTAAAGAGGGCTATAGATCGATTCAGAGTATAAAATTGGAATGACCAAAAAATTCCTCTTTCCACAAAAAAGACTTGGGCATGGAAGAGATTTCTCCTGCCACACCCAGTGTCGTGTTTTTGAAGTGATTGCATTTTAAGAATTTGTCTCACACATGTCCAAATACAATTTCTCCATGCCTATTCGACACCTCTTCAACGGGACCGTCGTGCGTGTTGTACATGGCAAACGCATTTCCAATTGCGTTTGCCCCGGTTTTTCATTGGCAGAGGTCGATGATGTCGCTGGCCGTTCTTTCAATGTGAAGGAGCTGGGTGTAGTGCATGAGGCGAGCGATATTACGCTTGGGGTTGCTGCGAAAGGCGCGGATGGCCTTGCAGCCGCCGGCCGTTTTCCCGCGCAAAGCGCGCTAAAATCGAAATCGTACGAAAGTTGATTCACCGGCACCACCCTGCCGGTTCGCCCTTCGGGCAGCGCATCCGCGCTGTCCATACGCACTTACAGCCGTCGTGCGTGTTGTACATCCAACATCGTACATAGGCAAACTCCGTCTGCCTCGACCTTTTGCCGGGCAGCGGCAAGCGCGTTGCAAGAGCACGGCCACAGCTCTGCTGCGCATTATTTGCAAGTCGTACCGTACATCGTACACTATTGATTCGAGGAGGTATAATCTGAGGCGCTGAGAGGGAAATCCTCAACGGAGCTCCTCGACATAACGGGCGGAGCCTCAAAAGAGGCTCCATGCGGGAACGTTCATATTCGTACGTGGGCATAAAGTCCTTTACGACGTCAGTTCTTTCCGCATTCCGTTATGTTGAGGTCTATCAAAGATAAAATAGTTGAGAGGGCTAGCCATAGTCCACAATAGTGTTATATCCGCTTGATAGACACTCTCACAACAAATACATATATCAAGCATATCATGAAAGCTAAAGAAAGCAATATCAAACAAAGCGAGGCGGACGAAAAGGGCCAACTCCAATTTGTGGGAGT
>CANPYO010000109.1 GCA_947588645.1 uncultured Akkermansia sp.
CTCTTTTTGAAAGAGATGTACAGCCTAAACGGAAGCCGGGCAAGCATGGGCGCAGTATGAAGTTGGCGTGTGCTATGGGGACGGCAAGGGGGTGAGTAGGGACTATGCGGAGGCAGTGAAGTGGTTCCGCTTGGCAGCGGAGCAGGGGCATGCGGGTGCGCAGGTTAACCTTGGCAGGTGCTATTACTACGGCTGGGGAGTGAGCAAGGACTACGCGGAGGCGGTGAAGTGGTTCCGCTTGGCGGCGGATCAGGGGCAGGCGATTGCGCAGTATGCCCTTGGCGAGTGCTATTACTACGGCAATGGAGTGAGCAAGGACATGACGGAGGCAAGAAGATGGTATCAAAAAGCCGCCGATCAGGGGCAAGAAGATGCCAAAAAGGCGCTGCAGCGACTGTAGGTTGCTGCTTATGTCAAAACGCCCGACGGCCCCCGGTTGTTGCTTCGGAGTCGCCTCACGACTCCTCATCCCGTTGGGCCAAAAGCTATCGCTTTTGGCTAATCGACCTTACGGCCGTCGGTCGCTTTCAGGGCGCACGCGCAGCGGGCGGTAAGGGCGGTTGGACAGCGCGGATGCGCTGCCCCGCGGGGGCTCACTGGCAGGGTGGTGCCAGCGAGTCAATATATAGGCAGGCTCCGCCTGCCACCGCCTCGCCCGCGCATGGCTTTCAAATTCCGTGTCGCCTCAGCTCCGCTCCCCGCGAGCTCCGCTCGCCGAATTTTGCAAATCGTAAATCGTAAATCGTAAATGAATTAAATCGTAAATGACCAGTCTTTTTTAGGACGGATGCGCGTCTGCCTTTGGAGCCTCATCTTGTTGTTGTTTCTCGGACAAACGCGGTTGCCACAGATCTTCGGGATCCATCCAGAGGTAGGAACGGTGGGAGTCCATGAGCTTGCCATCCGAGTATAAGTTGATGCGCCATGTGAGCACATCTCCTCTTCGGGCTCGCTGTGGTCCATTGAAGACGAAAGTCGTTTTGCGCATACCGCGTGAGGAACGTGGTTTAGTGAATTCGACGTTGCTGACCAGAACTTTGGAAGCTGTTGCGGCCTGGGTGTAGAGCATTTCCACGCGTGCGGGGACGGAGGGTTGGGCATCATACCAGAGCACGTAGTAGTAATCCCCCAGTCGGGCAGTACGTTCTTTATTGGAGTTTGCTCCATAGAGCACATATTGGGCGTTAGCACGCTTAGAGCTGAGTTGCCACTCCATACCGGGCAGCCTGGTCTCTTTGAGTGGCAAGTCAGACACGGTTACAATGTAAGGCGTTGTGGAGCAGCTGGAAAGCAAACTAGCGACGGCAAGGGCGCCAAGCAATAAGCACCTGCGCAAGCAATTTTTCTGAGGGGTGTTGAGCATGGCGTATCAAGATTCTTTCTTATCGTCGTTACCCTTCAGAAATGACCAGTCAGCCAGACTCGGGAAGGGGATTTCCACCGTACCCATTCGGGCGCGCAACAGGAACCAGAGCTTGCGGAAGTTTCCTACACTGTAGCGACGCTCAAACACGCGGTACTCGTCCGCCTGCATCTTTTCCAGAATGGTGTGGTAAATGAGACTCATGGCCTGGGCTGGGATGAGGGCGTTGCGGTCATCCACACTGAGCGCCTGATAGGCTTCTTCTGCATCACCGAAAAACTTTTCTGCCAGTGCGGCTTCGTAGGCCAGCAACTGGCGCATGCGGTAGGTGTAACGCTGCTCGCGTATGTCGTCCAGGGTTACATGGAAGAGCTCCATATCATCTGCCGGTAAATAGACACGTCCGTATTTGTGACAATCTTCTGCTACATCGCGCAAAATGTTCACAAGCTGCAATGCGTAGCCAAGCGCAATTGCGTAGTCGCGAGCAGCAGAGCTTGCTCCCATCACCGTGGCGGCAGTAATTCCTACGCAGGACGCCACTTTGTAGGCGTACGCAAGCAGCTCTTTTCGGGTTTGCGGCTGCACCTGCTTGATATCCCCGCGGCAACCTTCGATAAGACGGAGCATGGGCGCGGGATCCAGTTGCATTTCGCGTACGAGCTCCTGCACTTCATCCTCGATACCGGGAGAGGCCGTTGTGGCGCAGGTCACAATCTGCGTCCAGCGATCCAAGGCGGTGTGCCGTTCGGGATCGGTCATGACCGGCTCATCTACAATATCATCGATTATACGGCAGAATGCGTAGAACTGAGCCATGTGGCGGCGACGATCTTCGGGCAGATCCACCAGCGTGAAGGCGAGGTTGGATTTGGCGTTGCGGGTAATGGTATCAGATTCGGAAGGTTCGTTCATGGATGTCGTCAATGAATGATACCCCAGTGGCTCGTAAAAGGCCACAATGAGAAGGTTGCCGGTCCCAGTATGTTGAATTGGCGTACCGGCCCCCAGTAGCGGGAATCCAAGGAGTTGGTTGTGTTGTCGCCAAGAGCTAGATACTCGCGCAGATTGGGCAGGGAGGGGATGGAGTCGCTCAAGTGTACCTCTTTGTTGCTCAGTAGGTAGCCTGTTGGGACTAATCGGGGCTCCAAGGGCATGTAGCCATACGGTTTATACGGGGGATGGCCGGTGCTTACGCGAGTGATTCCCTCCTCCTGAGCGGGGGAGCCGTTAATGATGAGCTGGGGGGGGAGAATGCGCACGGAATCGCCGGGGAGGGCACAGAGTCGCTTGATGTAGTGGGTGCCATGGCTCTGTTCGCTCAGCGTGGCGCTGCCGTTCGTGTTAATGCCTCGCGTGTCGAACACGAAGGTTTCTCCGCGTTCCGGTTTGCGGAAATGGTAAGCTATCCTGTTCACCAGCACCATATCCCCGGCGTCCACCCGGGCTCTCATGATAGTTTCTCCCGTCCGGTAGGGCACATAATAGGGTCCGTGCGGAGTATCGATACGCTTTCCGTTGGCGCGCAGGTAGTCAATCACCGTGCCCGAGGCCGCCGATATGGCGACCGTGTGCTTCCCGGCTTCATCAAAGGAGAGAATCGTGCGCGTGAAGAGCACCAAATAACGCTCGTCGTGGATGCTCTTGATTTGCATGGGGCGGTCCGCCGTGATATCCACGTACGAGCTGCCCAATGTGACGGCATCCCATATGCGTTTGGCTACGCCCGGTATTTCATCGATAGGATGCACTACAATGCCGTTCAGGCTCGGCCACATCGAATTGGTAGGAATGCGGAAGGGTTGCACAAAGTACGTTCGGATACCCAGAAAAACCACGGTGATCACGAAGATGGACTCGACCAGTTCCACCAACAGTCCGCGTCGGAATCCCGGTAATTGCGCATAATTCTCCTCCACCTGTTGCACCGCTTGCAGCGCGTCCTGTTTGCGCCAACGTAGCAGGGCTGTATTCAGGACGCGCTCTGTGTCCTGCATAGCTTTTCTGCGTTCTTCCGGCACAGCGGCACCATTCTGTCGCAAGTAGCGCATCAGCATCGCCCGCGCTTCGAGCGCACGCCTGCGCCATATCGGCGTAAACCACGCCAAACAGGTGTCCACAATAGCATTAGTAAGTCGGAGCAGAAAACGCATAAACCCACGTGCCATTCTACATGCCGCTGCCCCCTAGGAAAAGTCAAAAAAGCGTCTGTATTGTGGATTGTGGATTGCCACACGCGTCGTAAATGAATTAAATCGTACATACGCAGGCTCTGCCTGCCACCGCCTCCCCGCGCAGCGCGCGCGAACTCTTCAATCGTACCTCGTCCATCGTACCTCGTACATAGGCACCGCTAGGCGCCACCGCCGCTTTCTAACTACCCCCGTGCACGGCTTTCAAATTCCGTGTCGCCTCAGCTCCGCTCCCCGCGAGCTCCGCTCGCCGAATTTTCCAAATCGTAAATCGTAAATCGCAAATCGTAAATGAATAAGCGTATTTTCTAATGCGCATGCCCTCGGTGGTTGGCGGCGGGAGTGCAGGGACGCAGCAGGTCGCGAGCATGGGCCTCCGCTGCGGCGCCGGAGGAGCCGAGCATGCGCATAATCTCCGCGATTCGGGCGCGCCCTGTCACCTCTGTGAGTGCAGAGATGCTGCGTCCGTCGACAACCTGCTTGGAAATGAGGAAGTGGTGAGAAGCGAGGGACGCAACCTGGGGGAAGTGAGTGATGGCGATGACTTGGTGATTGCGGCCGAGTTCGAGCATCTTCATACCTACAGCTCGGGCAATCTCTCCTCCCACGTTGGCATCAATCTCATCAAAAACGAGCAGGGGAGTATCATCCTGCTTGGCCAAGGCAGATTTAAGGGCGAGCATAACGCGAGCCAGCTCGCCGCCTGAAGCGATGAGGCGCAGCGGCTTTAGTGGTTCGCCCGGGTTGGGGCCAAAGAGAAACTCCACCTCCTCTGCACCGCGTGGCCCCGGTTCTTGCAGGTCGCTGAGGCGTACATCAAAGAGTGCCTGCCGGAATCCTAAATGCTCTGCATGCACTAAAAAGTTCTTCTCTAATTGGGGCACTGCTTTCTTGCGCTTGGCAGAGAGTGTCTTTGCCGCGCGTAACATATCCGCATGCGCAGCTTGCTCGGCTTTTTGCAGCTCGGCCATGCGTTCTTCCCGGTTTTCCAGGGTAGAAAGTTTGCTTCGGCATGAGTCCAAGTGGGCACAAATGGCTTCAAAGTCAGGACCATATTTGCGGCGCAAGCTGTCGAAAAGGGAGACTCGTTCTTCCAGCTGCTTGCGCTCCGATGGATCACTGCTCAGGGAATTCAGGTACTCTTGCGCCTCGGCACACACGTCGTCCAGACTCTCCACAGCCTCGGTCAAAGATTTGAGCCATACCGTTGCAGCGGGGTCGAGTCGCTCCAGCTCATGAGCGCGCCGCACGGCGAGCCGCAGGCGGGGTAACACGGCTTGGTCATCGCCTCCAAGCAGTGCGGGAATAGGCGCGGCGACGTCCTGCAGGCGTGAGGCATTGCGAGCGCGTTGCCAGCGTTCTTCTAATGTGTTGACTTCCTGCTGGGTGAAAGCAGCTTGTTCAATTTCGTTGATTTGGTGGTGCAGAAAGTCCAGCTCGCGTTCATTGGCAGCTTCACTGAGTTCAAGCTCGGTACGTTCACGCCGGGCGTGCAGCCAGGCTTGGTATGCGTTTTCGTAGGCTTTTACCTGGGATTCAGCTCCGGCAAAGGCATCCAGCAGGGACAGTTGACGCTCGCGGGAAGTGAGAGACCTGGGAGAATCCGGGTGGTGCATATCCACCAGTCCGCTGCTGATGTGGCGCAGCAGACTCAGTGTGACCGGAGTGTTGTTGATAAATTGGCGATTGTTTGTTGGGGTGATGACGCGGCGTATGAGCAGTTCTCCCTGCTCGCAAGGGGGAACTCCCGCTTCCTCCAGGCGGCGGTTTATTATGTCGGTGTTCGGCAGGGAAAACACAGCTTCCAATGAGCATTGATTGGCACCGCTGCGTATGACGGATTTGTCCGCTCGGTCTCCAAGAGCCAGCGATATGCCGCCCATAATGACAGATTTTCCTGCGCCGGTTTCTCCCGTAATGCTCAAAAACCCCGGGCCGGGTTCCCACACCAGCTCATCCACCAAGGCAAGGTTCCGTATCTTAAGGAGCGCGAGCATATTTTTGCTTTCCGTTGCTCGCTCATTATGGCATAATACCGCCGGAAATCAATCCTCAATGTCGGTGATGAAGGTACTTTTTCTCGGCAGCGGCACCTCGGTGGGAGTCCCCGTTATAGGTTGTAAGTGTGCCGTATGTCGCTCCACAGACCCCCACAACAAGCGCCTGCGTTCCGCCGTGCTGGTCTCCACACGCTCAACCTCTCTGCTCATTGATTTTGGTCCGGATCTGCGTACTCAAGCCTTGCGCTATGGTGTAACTGCTGTGGATGCTGTGCTCTGCACGCACGAACACTTGGATCACATTGCCGGGTTCGATGATCTGCGTGCTTTCTGTTGGGAGCGCGCTGACCGTCTGCCCATATACGCCGGCGAAAGATGTGAGGCGCAGCTCTCCAGAATGTATCCCTGGGCTTTTACTCCCGGTGGTTATCGGGGCTACGTTCGTGCGCAAGGCCTTTGCCACGCCGGGGCTCCCTTTTGCGTGGGTGATATTGCGGTGCAGCCCGTCCCGGTGCAGCATGCTACAGTGGAGACGTATGGCTACGTGTTGCGTGCAGGCGCTGCGAGCTTTGGATATGTGCCGGATGTGAAGCAAATGCCCGATTCATCTCGCGAGCTTCTGCACGGGCTGGATGCTTTGGCTATGGATGGTCTTTGCTTCCCCCAGCATCCGACTCATCTGAGTATTGATGAAAACATCGCGCTGATGCGGGAACTTGTCCCTAAGTGCGGCCTCGTGACTCACACCGGCCACCGCGTGGATTTCAACCAGCTAGCCACATACCTGCCGGATTTCATGCAACCCGCCTTTGATGGCTTGGAACTCTCTCTTTAGGCACATTTGTCCCAATAAAATTTCTTCAAGCCCTTTCACCCCATTCCTTCGCGTGCGGAATGCAAGACACACCACTTCCCGCCTCTTTGTAACCACGTCCGATCACGGTTTCATCACATCCCGTCCTCATTTGCTTTGCAGCTTCGCGAGCTCCGCTCGCCGAACTTTGCAAATCGTAAACGGTTAATTTGAGGTGTTAAAATA
>CANPYO010000110.1 GCA_947588645.1 uncultured Akkermansia sp.
TGTCCGGGGATCAGGTATCATGGACTGCCCCTGTGTCAAAAATCTTGAGTTTTTAGAGGTGCCAAAATCGTAAATGAATTAAATTGTACATAGGCGGCGTCAGCCGCCTCGCCCCTTTCGAACCACCCCCGATCGTCGCTTCACGATTCAGCTCCCGCGCCTGCTTCGCCATACTCGCGCGCAAGCGCGGGAACTTCCAAATCGTAAATCGCAAATCGTAAATCGTAAATGGTCAGGCCAGGCTTTTTCTTGGGACGGATGTGCGCTAAAAATTAGTGCAGCTGTTTGCGCTTGAAAAAAACGGCAGACGGGTGTATAAGGCGCGCATGGATACAAAGGTACGCACACGATTTGCGCCATCACCAACGGGATACCTGCACATAGGCGGAGCCCGCACGGCGCTGTTCAATTACCTCTTTACCCGCAAGATGGGTGGTACTTTTGTGCTGCGCATTGAGGATACCGATCAGGAACGCCATGTGGAGCAAGCCATGCAGGCGATATTCAGCGGCATGAAGTGGCTCGGACTCAACTGGGATGAAGGCGAAGGCGTGGGTGGTCCCTTTGAACCGTATTTCCAAAGTAAGCGCGGGGAAATATATGACCGCTATTTTCAGAAGCTGGTAGATACCGGACGGGTATACGAATGCCCGGCGCCCAACAAACGGGACAAGGACGGCAACGAGATACCCGGTACGAGCGAGGGAACGGTGTGGCGCTTTCGCTTTCGCCGGGACGGCGTCATCACCCTGCACGATGCAGTGTGCGGCGATATTTCTGTGGATTACACCCATGAAGAAAACACGCCGGACATGGTACTTAAGCGTACTGATGGCTCCTACATATTCCACTTGGTGAATGTGGTGGATGACATCGAGATGAAGATTACGCATGTGATTCGCGGCGAGGATCACATCATGAACACATTTAAGCACCTACAGCTCTTCGAGGCCTTTGGTGAGCAGCCGCCGGTATATGCTCACATTCCGCTCATCCAGAACCCGGATGGCTCCAAGATGAGTAAGCGTGATGTGGGGGCGCAATTGGGTGCATACCCGGAGGAAGGCTTTCTGCCGGAAGCCGTGGTGAATTTTATTGCACTGCTCGGCTGGAATCCCAAGACCGAGCAGGAAGTGTTCTCCATGAAGGAGCTTATCGATCTCTTCTCTCTTGAGCACGTGAACCGCGCCGCCGCCAAGTTTGACATCACCAAGTGCAAATGGATGAATCAACAGCACATCCTGCGACTTGCGCCCGAGGAGTTTGTGCAGCGCGCACTTCCCTTCTGCACCAAGGAGGGACTGGAAGACACTACGCAGCTCCGTACGGCCATCGCCGGGGTGCAAAGCAAAGTGCAGTTGCTTAGCGAAGTTCCTCACTGGGTGCGCTGGGTGCAGCATCTGGAGTACGATCAAGAATCCATGAATGGGCTGCAGGAAAATTCCCGCGAGATGCTCGATTTGCTTGCCAACGCGTTTCGTGCTCTCCCGGAGTGGGATGCCTCGGCTGCCTTCGCCCTCATTAAGCCCCTTTGCAAGGAGCATGGCGTGAAGGTGGGTGCGGGCATGTACCCGCTTCGTGTCGCTCTCACCGGAAGCCATGTGGGACCGGGGATGGACTGCATACTCGCCACGCTGGGGCAGGCGGAAGTCCTGCGCCGCATTGAGATTTTTCCCGCTAATTAGGCTGTTCGTGCGTACACTGGATTTCGATTACCCCCTGCCACCGGAGCTCATCGCAGAGCGTCCGCTTCCGGAGCGTACAGCCTCGCGCATGATGGTGGTACACCGAGAAAGCGGTAACATCGAGCACCGACACTTCCGCGACTTGCCGGATTACATCATGCCGGGAGATTTACTTGTGCTCAACGATACAAAAGTGGTGCCCGCGCGTTTTTTCTCCAACGATGGAAGCATTGAGCTGGTGCGCGCCGGCATGGCGGGCGAGCTCGTGTGGAAATGCCTGGTACGCCCGGGTCGAAAGATGAAGATCGGGCGCACGGTGCAAATAGGAGACAGTACAGGCACGGTGGAGAGCATCGATGAGGAAGGCTATCGCTTTATCCGCTGGAACAAAGCGATAGATGATGAAAAATATGGACGTCTTGCACTTCCTCACTACATGAACCGCGAGAGTGATCCCACCGACCGAGAACGCTACCAGACCATCTATGCCGTGCACGAGGGCGCCATAGCCGCGCCCACTGCCGGGCTGCACTTCTCCAAGGAACTGCTGGATTCCCTGCCGCATCGCTTCCTGACCCTGCATGTGGGCGTGGGTACCTTTCGTCCGGTAAAAGTGGACCACGTGGAGAACCATCACATGCATACCGAAAGTTTTTACCTGCCGCCGGCCACGGCAGACGCCGTGAATTCGGCCAAGCGAGTACTCGCTGTGGGAACTACCAGCGTGCGTGTGCTGGAAACGCAAGCTGCGCGCCACGGATTGCCCATCCAACCGGGCAGTGGCAACACCGACATATTCATCTACCCCGGCTTCAAATACCGTGTGACAGGAGCGCTGCTTACTAATTTCCACTTGCCGCAGAGCACGCTCATCATGCTCGTGTGTGCTTTTGCCAACCGCGAGCTCATCATGGAAGCTTACCGTCAAGCCGTCGCGGAACGATACCGATTTTTTTCGTACGGGGATTGCATGCTCATCCTCTGAGTACATGCGGAAAGAAGCGCTCCTGCCAAGCGCGAAGAGCGGACGGCACATCAGCAAATACGCTGCCATAATTGTGTGCAACCCATCGTAGTACATCGGCATGAGCATCGGCGGGTACGGCACAGAATGCTTGCGGGAAAAGGCGGAAGGCGTCCAAGTCGTTGTGCCCATCACCCATAACGAAAAGACAATGCGGCGGCACGCGCCAAGCGGCAAGGACTCTCTGCAGAGCTATGCCCTTGTTGAAGCGAGCGTCAGCGAGGCGTAAATACTTACCGGCGCGTTGTACCGCGACCCCCGTCAGGGAATCCACAAAGCGCAAAATGTACGGCATCATCAAGTCCATGGTATCGCTGTCACGCGCTTCAATAGAAAGGGGATCGGTGGCAGAAAGCGCCCACACAGCATGCGGGAGCTCAACACGCAGCCGTTGCAGGGTATCTTGCCAAGGTTGGTGCACCGAGTCACGCAGTTTCAAATTGACGGCGTAGCAACGGGCATTGTGCTCGGCAAGCGGGCGTAACAATCCTGCGTTATCTGACAAGTACACGTAACGCTCGCAAGTGCAGATAAAGTCCGGTTGCAAAGGAAGCAATGCGAGTACCTTGGCCATATCTGCCAGATTCCGCCCGCTGTTGATACCCCAGCGCACTCCGCGACGATGCAGCTGCCCGAGCAAAACAAAGACTTGAGGCGCTACATCTGCCATAGCGCCACCTTTGCGGCGCAGTGTGCCGTCGTAGTCTAACGAGATAAGGGCAGAGGAAGGAGACTCGGCAGGCGGGCACCTACCGGGTAGGAGAACATCCCCCTCCTCCGCGGAATGAAGCACCCATGGTAAATCGCCCATCATTTTTTTGCGGGCACACAGCCCTCGGGCATCACCTCACCGGGTCTGCGCATGTGGATTTCCACGCGGCGGTTAAGGGCCTGCTGCTCGCGAGGAAGGTCGGTAGGCACGAGCGGGCGGGTGGCGCCGCATGCACGCATAAACACGCGATCAATGGGCACGCCATTGCCGGAAAGCCATGTAACCACAGCTTCCGCACGACGCATGGAAAGCTGCTCGTTGTAGGCCTCTCCCCCGATACCGTCCGTATGTCCCTCAATGATGAACGTGGTGGAGGGATTTTTGTGAATGAGGGCGGCGAGTTGCAACAGAGAGATGCGAGCGGAGTTTTTAAGTCTGCTTTCGTTGAAGGCAAAGAGAAAATCTGCCCCCAAACGCGCAACGCCTGATGAAGCGCCCAGATTAGATATACCCATGAGTTGGGAGAGGCTACGCGTATCCTTTGGCAAGCCCTCTTGTCCCTGTTCAGCTTGGCGGCGCAGTTCTTTTTCAATGAGTCCCTCTGCATCATCGACTTGATTGGATTGCGGAGTGGCGTTCACAATCACGGAGTTCATGTTGAGCGGGGTGGGTTCGGGAACAAGCTGCTGCACATCATTGCCGAGCTCAGGTGTGGGGTCTATCGGTTGCGTCTCCGGCATATCTGGAGCTTGCTGAGCATCGGGATCATCTATTTGCTCCGGGGCTTGCAGGGGAATGCTGGTATCCCCCGGCGCCATCACCAAATCCGGTACGTTCACATCAAGTAAATCTATTTCCACCGGCTCGGGTTCCAACTGCTCCGGCTCTGTCGGTTCAGATGGAGGAACCTCATGCGCCGGTTGCAGCTCTACCGAAGAATCGCGCACGACCACACGCACGTCGTCATCCACCACTCGCTCAACCTGTGGCGTGTGAATTGTACTGTGCCACCAGCTCATCAGCCAAGGTGTAGCGCGGAACGCCACCAGGTGGACGACAGCCGCAACCAATGCCGCGACAATAAGCATGGGTACCGTATGCCTCTGCTCGGTGAGTTCAAAACCCTTCCGTCGCCGGTTTCTGTGCCGGCGTGGCAAGGCAGGAGAGGGGACATCGACACTCATTGCTGTTGCTTGGTAGGTGAAGCGGCGGGCGGCAGATCCAGCAAAGCGGGAAGTTTCTCGTGCATCCAGCGAAGAATGTGCGCCGGGATATCATCTGCATCTTGCAACAGAGTGGCTTCCGCCTGCTGTTGCACCTCGCGAGTACCGCCCTTCTGAGTAAAGGAAACGTTGCGCGTGGTTGCATCCGCTGGGTCATCTGGCCGCCGAAGGGTAGCGAGACTGCGCTGCTCCGGGTGAAGTTGGGTGTAAAGGGAAATGGAATCCTCGGGCAGGCTGTTTAAGTCACTTTCACCGGAAAAAATGAGCAGAATCGGAACCTGGCGAGGAAGGCGGAATATACTTTGCACGGCGGCGATATCAAAGGGTTCCAGTCCGGTGAGAAATTTCATGCGCCAGCCCGTAAGCTCGCGGATAAGCATCGATGTCCCACTGCGTTTCATACGGTTACTCATGGAGGCTCGCGTATCGATGGCCGCAACGGCTCGCAGGCGAGCATCGGACGCAGCCGCGTGCAGCAGCAGCTCTGCCCCAAATTGTTTACCCACCCCTAAAATCATCAGCCCTCCATGCCCAGCCTGCTCCTCGAGTGCATCTATGATGGCCGATACATCCTGACTTTCCAACAGACCATGAGTGCAATAGGGACGAGCAGACACACTACCACGAGGCTCCCAGAGCACACAGGCTACACCGGCGGCAGCAAGCTGCTCCGCCAACGGCAAAGCAGAACGAATGCCGTGATCCCAGTCAGCGCAAACAAGCACAAAATCCACATTTTTCAGCTGACCAGGCAAATCACCATCAAGTCGCTCCAACAAGGCTCGTTGACGCGGAGTGATATTTTTCTTGTCATCAGCTCGCACAATGCACGCCTGCACACGGCGTCCATCTTTTCCGGTGACAGAAAAAGGAGTCAACTGCACACCTTGGGTTTTATCCGGCAGGTCGGCGTATCCATTGTAAATAGGATTGACGGGTTGGAGGAGTTGAGCGCTACAGCGTTCCACTTTCAGCCATAAGCACACCCCTCCCGCAATAACTGCAAAAAACAATGCTAAACATAGCCATGTACGCATTCTCCCCATCGGCACCATCCTACCACAATCTCCATCATTTTGCAAGCGCCCCCCAGGGCAAACGCATGAGAAAATGCACACGTGTCCCAATAAAATTTTCTCCGGGCTCATTCAACCCATTTCTTCGCGTGTGGGATGCAAGACATACCACTTTCCCCCGCGCAACGCGCGCGAACTTTCCAAATCGTAAATGGGCAGGCTTTTTCTTGGGACGGATGTGGAGAAAATGGGATTGACATGGATCACCTTGTGTGCTAGATATCTTTTGGCTTTGTCCAAAATCTCGATTCCATACCGCCTTCGTGGAATCTTCCGTACACTGATATCATCGAGTCCTCCGGCGTTTTTTTCTCCTGGTTGCGTGGAGGGCGCTCTGCTATTTGATGCCAAAATTGAAGCCGATTTGCCCTCTCCATCTTCCAATACGCGAAGAATACTCGATGGATATCTTGATTTCTGTTTTTTGCGCGAATATCTTACACAAAGCAAGTTATGCTCGATGATATCAATGCTGCTGAATGGCGGTTATATGGCCCATTCCCATTGATGATTTTGTGATGGAATCCATACTTGATCGTGCTGATTTCAAAAAAATCTTGACTTTTTAGGGGAGAACATGTAGCTTAGCGCATGGAAGACATTTTATATGTATACAAACTACAATCTGAACAAACTATGAGTCCTGCAACAGAAAAAGACAATCTGACAATTACCCGCACCTATCAGGGTCGTGTGACATGGGGGGCTTTTGAGGGTCAGAGCGAAGACACAAAGGCAGTGATCCAAGCTTTGAAGGAAACGCACACATTATTCCAGGATGCCGTGAACTACCATTTAGTTGCGCTTGCCGGCATGGCTCGTAAGGAGAAAACAGGGGAAGGAGACATTACGAG
>CANPYO010000111.1 GCA_947588645.1 uncultured Akkermansia sp.
CCGCCACTATTTTACCCCTCTCTTTTCATGACCTCAACTTTTTTTGTCATCTGTTGCATTTATTCTTGCAATCCACATCCAACGCCACGCAGTCCAAGGAGTGGCTCCTATACCATACTGACTCTGTGGAGTCAACTTCAAAATCACGGATGCGCTCATCCACGCCGGCGCGCTGGTATACCATACTGACTCTGTGGAGTCAACTTCAAAATTGATGAACGACAGCATTGCCGGGATCTACGCGTATACCATACTGACTCTGTGGAGTCAACTTCAAAATCTCCCAACGCGTTGGCCAATCGCGCTCTTGCTTATACCATACTGACTCTGTGGAGTCAACTTCAAAATGGCTCGACGAGTTCGCTTTCTTCGAGCAACCGTATACCATACTGACTCTGTGGAGTCAACTTCAAAATTATTATGCCAACCAACGAAACTGACAAGAAGCTATACCATACTGACTCTGTGGAGTCAACTTCAAAATCTGGATGGGAGTGACACGCACGCCAATCCACATATACCATACTGACTCTGTGGAGTCAACTTCAAAATCCATCACAAGGTTTATGCATCCTTTGTAATTAAAAATGCAGTCGTGATAACCTTATCTGCAACTGACACCCCGACCTGTCGATAATGCACACCCTTTTCTGTGTTGACAACCTTATAGAAGTTGAAAACACCTTTCTTGTATTTCTTCACAAAGTCATAATCATTAAGCACACTCTTAATGAAGCCTATCCTGTCCATTATTCTGTGCTTTTCCTTGAGCTTAATTAAGATACCAATAGACACAAATAACGGCCCACCTCCTACAACAAATTTCCTTAAGTTGGGGAAAGTCCCCACTTCAATCATTTCATCCCTTTTCTTCTTCTCCGCTAAAATACCGTATTCATGCTGCTTCCTCCCGCCATACTCTTCATACGCCTCCTGCGCTTCTGACTCCAACAGCCACTCAATAAAATTGTCATAGGCTTCCTGCTGTCCAGCTACGCTTCGTATCATTCCCCATATTTAGCGACACCCCGTCACCTCCAACACCACTTCAATTTACACCGCTTTGCCAAAAATCAACACTGTGGTAGGACAGAGCCTAAACTTATCCATCATAAAACAACTAAATTGGTGCTCATTTTTCGACACACTAGAAGCCTATTTAAGCCTCCCTTTTTGCGTCCATCAGTCGTGTAGTTTCCTTATATCATCCGGTAATCTCGGATGTCAATGCATTTTTGGCGCGGTTTTGCAGCGCCGCCACTGCGGTCCGAGCGAAGCGAGGACGCGCTGCACTCTCAAGCTGCACTCCTCTTGCTCCGCATCCCCGCGCCGCAGGTGCGCGAATTCCTCAAATCGTACATCCAACATCCAACATCGTACATAGGCAGACTCCGTCTGCCTCGACCTCTTGCCGGGCAGCGGCAAGCGCGTTGCAAGAGCACGGCCGCAGCTTTGCTGCGCATTATTTGCAAATCGTACCTCGTACCTCGTACATAGGCAAACGCATTTTCTAATGCGTTTGCCTTGGACTCTAGGCTTGCATTTTTGCAATGAAGTGTTACGATGAAATGCGAACTCACTCCTACTTGCGATATGAAACTGATCAGCGGAACTGCCCACCCTTCTTTGGCACAGGAAATAGCAAATGTAATGGGACTTCCCCTCTGTGATGCAGCCGTCAATACTTTCCCGGATGGCGAGAGCTTCGTTCAAATTAAGGAGAGTATTCGTGGGGCGGATGTCTTCATCATCCAGCCGACGTGCCCGCCGACAAACCACAACATGATGGAGCTGCTGGTGATGGTGGATGCCGTGCGGCGCGCGAGCGCCAGCCGAATTACGGCGGTCATGCCCTTTTATGGGTACGCGCGGCAGGATCGCAAGGATAAGCCGAGGGTGCCTATCACCTCCAAGCTGGTGGCCAATTTGTTGACGGCAGCAGGGGTGAATCGCGTGCTCACGATGGATTTGCATGCGGCGCAGATTCAGGGCTTTTTTGAGATCCCTGTGGATCATCTGTACTCGCTTCCCGTGCTCATCAAGCACCTGAAGGAGCACTATGTGAAGGATCTCAAGAATCTGGTAGTTGTTTCCCCGGATATCGGCGGGGTGAAGACGGCCAAGAACTACGCCAATATCTTGGGCACTCAGCTGGCCATTGTCGCAAAGCAGCGGATTTCCGCCACGGAAGTGGATGCCCATGCCGTGATCGGAGATGTGGATGGCAAGGATGTATTACTGGTGGACGACATGACGGAATCCGGCGGTACATTGTGTGCGGCGGCCGCAATCTTGAAGGAACACGGAGCGGCGCGCATCTTCGCCGGTGTGTCACATGCCGTGCTCAATGAGAAGGCGCGCGAGCGACTGAAGGAAAGCCCGATTGAGCGCTTACTCACCTCTAACTCCGTTCCCATGGCATGTGGGGATCATGTGGATACCGTGAGCATTGCGCCGCTTTTCGCGCAGGCGATAGCAAATATCCACAATGACGATTCCGTGACCCACCTGTTTGAGGTGTAGAAGCGGGAAGGATCAACGTTTTGCCTTTTTATGCGCAGGCTTCTCGCCGGAGGCGCGAAGGAGTCGGCACACGCACACCGTGAACAGCCCCCATACGAAGCCGATGGAGAGGATCATGGTGATAATTCCGGATAGTGTCATGGCGCCAAGGTTGTTGATTAAGCTGAGCGTTTGTGGAAGCGCCGGGATGTGTGTACAACAAACATCATGAAGATGTAGATGATGAGCATCCAGGCCATCGGCAGCAAAGCACCGGGTTTACCGGCCAATAAATTGGTGATATGCTCGCTGGTGGAGTGAAAAATGTTTTTGTAGAGCCATGAGCCGAAGATGGTGAGAAGGATCGCCGGTGTGATCCAGTTGATGACAAAGCCGAGACCAACGGGCAGGGGGATGTTCGAGCCCCGCCCAAGTTCACGAACGCCATTGCGGGTGCCCCATACAGCCCGGAAGAGGATCAGATACAGCGCAGATATGAGGTAGAGACACATGGTTCCCATCCAGAAGTCCAGTGTGCTGAGAGCCATCATTCCTTCTCCCGTATACCACGATACTGCGAAGGCGCCCACAATGATAATCAGTCCGGCCATCACGACGCTCTGTGTCCTTGTAAGCCGCCAAAACTCCTCCAAAAAAGCCATCGTAGGCTGGAGAATCGAAATAGAGCTGGTGACGGATGCCAGAAACAGCAGACCGAAAAACAGCGTGCCAAAAATGCGCCCACCGGGCATGGCGGCAAAGACTTCCGGCAGTACATTGAAGCCCAGCCCGAAAGTGCTGGCTCCCGCCGCTGCTGCTACGCCGAGCAGAGATACAGCCGCGGGCACAATCATCATGCCTGCCAATCCTACTTCCACGGCTTCGTTTGCCGCATTGGCCGTCAGTGAGACGAGTGCAATATCCTTACGCCGCGCTACATAGCTCGCGTAGGTGAGTACTGTGCCGAAACCGATGGAGAGAGAAAAGAAAATTTGTCCGGCAGCAGTGATCCAGAGGTCAGGATTCATGAGCCCTCGGATGAGCGAGATATGCTCGCGCACGACCTCTTTTCCCGGGTAACTCTGTTGCACTTCTTGGAGGATTTGGTCGGCCTGTTGCTCGGTGACATCCACAGGAATCATTTCCACTGTCTTGTCATCTACCATCAGCACGGTTTTTGACGGATTCCACATGTAGCCGAGACCCTGATTCACATTGCGGTATGGGTGGGAAGCGTCAGGCGTGCCGAGCGTGAGGACTCGAACCAATATAACGAGTGCCGTGATGAGCAACACCGGTACGCTCCACTTGCAAAACCACTCGATGCCCCGAGTGATGCCACGATAAAGCAAGTATAAGTTCGCCACGATGGCGACGGCGAAAAAGTACGGCAGAGTGCTGCCTCCTGTGTAAGCCGCGCCATCCGCTGAACTTCCCGTGAAACGAGTGAAGAAGTTGGCAAACTCCTCGCTGCTGTGCAGATTGAGCGCGCCGGTGGCCATACTCCAGCAGTAGCCGAGTGTCCAACCCTCCAGGTACATGTAATACATGCCGATACCAAGTGGGGCAAGCACCCCGGCAATGCCCAGATATTTCCATACCGTGGAGTGGGTAATGAGCATGAACGCCGAGGCGCAGCTATGCCCACCGAGCACGCCGCTCCGCCTTCCGATGGACCATTCCACCCAGCAGAGGGGTACACCGAGCAACAAGAACGCGCTAAAATACGCGATCATGAACGCTCCGCCTCCGTACTGTGCCGCAAGTCCGGGGAATCTCAGAAAGTTTCCGAAGCCCACAGCGCTCCCCGCCACGGCCAACATGGTTCCCAGTTGGGAGTTCCACGTAACAGCAGGTGGCTGATCATTCTTGGTGGTCATGCGCGGTGGTCGGGGATTCCGGCGTGGTTATCGATATTTCGGTAGTGGGCGCCTCCGACACCGGGGCGGAGGGAAGAATCTCTGCCGGTTGAAGGGAGACAACAGGGGCGCTGCCTGTTTGGGAGACATCTGAGGCCGCCTTCTTGGCGGTTCTTGCTACGTGGCGCCTGCGCTTGCGCGCAACGCGCCTGGTCTTTTTGGCAGTGGTCTTTCTCGTTTTGCGTTTCTTTAAGCCTCCTTTTTGTTCCGGCGTGCCTCCGGAAGAATCCATCACGGGATTTTTGCGCGGCCGTCCGCGTCGCTTGGGCATTGTCTCGACCGGTGCGTCGGTCGTTTGTTCGGCGGTATCCGTTACTTGAATTTTGCGCGGTCTCCCCCGTCGCTTCGTCTTAACTTCCTCCGGCGCCTTGGCTGATTGCTCAGTGGGAAGCTCGGTTTGAACCTTACGAGGTCGCCCGCGGCGCTTCGGTGCAGCATTCTCTTTGCCGGTAACACCGGAGAGAATGCTCCGCAACTCTGCCATATCATGGAGCAGTGAGGTGGCGCTGGCAGGGTGCACGCCGTGGCTGGCACAGAGATTGTTGATTTGCTCGCAGATCGTTCCGAACCATTTAAAGAGTTCGGAAAGAGCCAGTATAGCCAGAGCGCCCTGTGTCAGTTGGATTCGTTTGGCAACCTGAGAGAGCGCTTCCAGATCCTTGGCCGCTATGGCAGGAATCTGCTTCTTGGCTTGTTTGGGGGTGGTTTTCTGTTTCTGCGTTGAGCTTTTCCTGGTACTTTTAACAGTTTTCTCAGGAGTCTCTGGCGTTGAGTTTTTCGATTTTCTGGGCATCGTTGTACTGAGTGAGTGTTTGATGTTTAATTCCATTCGTTAATATCGTCGGGTATGTCGTTAAGATAGTCCGGAATGGAAGATGGTGTGGATGGCGGAGAGGGCATGGAACTGGGCCCATTTACCGGGGCAGGTTCGGGGATGGGAGCAGCGTCGTCAGGAGTCGTCTTGTCCGTGTCTGTTTGCAGTTGGGTGGTGCCGGTAGTGCGAACACGCAAGGGCGGCGGTTCCGGTGTGGAGGTGGTATTCTCTGATTTTTTTTCTATGACCGGGGCGTGCGTCTCAGTCTGCTCGGGGGGAGCCACATTGCGATACAGGAACACACGGTCGCCGCTTGCCACTGTCCCGGAGCGAATGTCTGCCACCAGCATGCCATTGCGAGGTTTACTGTTTTCCGACACCACAAGATTTCCAATGCGTGTGGTCGAGCCATCCATCGGGTGGGAAATCAAGGTAGTTCCCGGATCGGGCATCGGCCCTATAATGCGCAGAAGAGCAAATTTTTGAGCAGGATAAACTTGATGTACTGCCCCCAAGTGCAGAGGCGGTGGTGTCTTGGGCTTTGTTTCCTCTTCTTTCGGCTTGTTCTGCGTCCACAACGATGAGCAAGAAGTGCACAGCACAACCAATAGTACTAATGCTGACATGTGCCCTATCCCTTGCATACTCCCCACCCTACACCCTATCAGACAGTTTGTCAAGCGTATCCGTTAGGGCAAACGCATTTTCTCACACGTGTCCCAATAAAATCCTTCTCCGGCTCATTCAACCCAGTCCTTCTCGTGTGGAATGCGAGACACACCACCTGCTTCCCCACGCCATAGGCGCGCAAGCCTTGCCATCGTACAAAACTGCCTTGCAGCCGCCGGTCGTTTTCCGCGAGCCGGCGGCTCGCCAAATTTGCAAATCGTAATCGTAAATCGTATATAGTCAGGCTTTTTCTTGGGACGGATGTGCCTGTGGTATTTACTTTTTGGCATCCTTGCCGAGCAAGATGTGGGCCGTAAGCATCTTTGCGAGTGTGCCGCCGTCAATTATTTGGGCAACGCTGGAGTCGCAGTCGCATTGGTCCAAAGCATTCCACAACATGGTTCGCAGCGCCAGACGGGCCTTTTTGACGTTCTTCTTCGTCCCTATGCCAAAGAGATACGAGTG
>CANPYO010000112.1 GCA_947588645.1 uncultured Akkermansia sp.
ATCTTGACGTTGTTCCAGAACTCGTCACGGATGGCGGGCAGTTTCTCGATGGCGTCCATGAGGGATTCCTTCGTGCGGCCCATGCCGACATCCTCCCAGATGAGCTTGCCGAGTTCGCGGTGAATCTCGTCCGGCGTCTTGGTGCCTTTGACGTCCATCATCTTCTTGATGCGCGCCTTCACGGCCTCCTCGGCCTCCTTGAACTCGGGCGCGGCCGTGGTCACGCTGCCGGGCTTCTGGGTGGTGAGGTAGGTCGGGAGGGTGGAGGAAATGACGAAGTAGCCATCCGAGAGCCCCTGCATGAGGGCGGAGGCGCCGAGGCGGTTCGCTCCGTGGTCGGAGAAGTTCGCCTCGCCGAGCACGTGCAGACCCGGGATGGAGGACATGAGGTTGTAGTCCACCCAAAGACCGCCCATGGTGTAGTGCGAAGCGGGGTAAATCATCATCGGCTCCTTGTGCGGATCCACGTCGGTGATCTCCTCGTACATCTCGAAGAGGTTGCCGTACTGACCATCGATCCACTCCTTGCCCATGCGGGCGATGGAATCCTTGAAGTCGAGGAACACGCCGCGCCCGGTGGTCGCCACACCGCGACCGTCATCACAAGCTTCCTTGGCGGCGCGGGAGGAAATGTCGCGCGGAGCAAGGTTGCCGAAAGAGGGATACTTGCGCTCCAAGTAGTAATCGCGCTCGCTCTCGGGGACATCGGAAGCCTTCATCTCGCCCTTGCGGATCTTCTCAGCCGTCTCCCTGCTCTTAGGCACCCAGATACGACCGTCGTTGCGAAGGGATTCGGACATGAGGGTGAGCTTGCTCTGGTAGTCGCCCTTCACCGGAATGCAGGTGGGGTGAATCTGCGTGAAGCAGGGATTGGCGAAGTAGGCGCCC
This sequence comes from uncultured Akkermansia sp., assembly GCA_947588645.1. GTDB lineage: Bacteria > Verrucomicrobiota > Verrucomicrobiia > Verrucomicrobiales > Akkermansiaceae > Akkermansia. Next base: position 889 of record CANPYO010000112.1, read on the forward strand.
TTCTTCCAGCAGGCACATGCCGCGCCCACGTTGCAGCCCATCGCGTTAGTGGAGAGGAAGAACACACGCCCGTAGCCGCCGGTAGCCAGCAGCACCGTGTCGCCCGCATAGCTCTTGATTTCGCCGGTCACCAAATCACGCACCACAATGCCTTTTGCATGACCATCCACGACCACCAAGTCCATCATCTCCGTGCGCGGGTGCATCTCGATGTGCCCCTTCCCGATCTCCTTCTCCATGGCCTGGTAGCAGCCCAGCAGCAACTGCTGTCCGGTCTGCCCGCGGCTGTAGAAGGTGCGCTTGAGCTGCGCCCCGCCGAAAGAGCGGTTGTCCAGCAAGCCGCCGTACTCGCGTCCGAACGGCACACCTTGAGCGACGCATTGGTTGATGATGTCGCAGGAAACCTCGGCGAGACGATAAACATTCGCCTCACGGGCGCGGAAATCGCCACCTTTCACGGTATCGTAGAAGAGACGATAGACAGAGTCACCGTCGTTCTGATAGTTGTGTGCCGCGTTGATACCACCCTGAGCTGCAATGGAGTGCGCACGACGGGGGGAATCTTGGTAGCAGAAGCACTTCACGTTATAGCCCAGCTCAGCCAATGTGGCGGCGGCAGAACCGCCTGCCAAACCGGATCCCACAATAAGCACCGTGTACTTGCGGCGGTTGTTGGGGTTAATGAGCTTGGCCTCGCGCTTGTACTTGGTCCACTTCTGCTCAATCGGCCCGTCCGGGATGCAGGAGTCGGGCATGTAATCGCTTTCCGGGAACTTGATGTCTTTCATATCGGGAGAAGAGATAGAGGTTTAGTGAAGGATACCGGTGAGAACCGCCAGAGGAATGGAAATGAAGCCACCGCATACCACCAAAGCGAAAAGCACGGCCACGATGTTGTAGAGCGGGCGCACTTTGCGCGTGCCGAGCCCAAGCGTCTGCATCACGGATTGCACCCCGTGGCGGACGTGCATGAACAGACAGCAAATGGCCACGATGTAGGCCACGCTGCACACCGGGTTCTGGAAGCCGAGCACGACGTGTTCATAGCAGTTGGCAGGGTCGCCGTTGAGGGTGAGCTGCCAGAGATGGAGGAGCAGAAACGCGAGGATCATCACCCCGGTGATGACCATGGTGCGCGAGGAGAGAGTGGCCTTCAGAGTCCCCTCTCTTTGGTAATGCGTGCGCGCATTGTAGTTTTCATACTTAAGCACGAGGGCCAGCAGCACATGCACGGCAAAGACCGCCAGCAAACCGAGTCGAATTGCCCACAGCAGCCACGACGGCATGCTGTGCAGACCCATCGCATAATAGTCAATCCAAGACTTCCCGCCGCAGGGGGCGCACCCTCCATAGATCGTCATGTTACCGGCCAAGTGACCAACGAGGAAGAGCAAAAGACACGCCCCGGTGAGCGCAACGAGAATTTTGCGCCCAATCGATGACGTGACAAACTTACAGGCTGTCGTGATAATATCGTTCATAAATGCAGTAACGTCGTGCGGGCACAGTGTAACCCAGTCCGTCCCAAATTGCAAGACAGATTCAAACGGACGGAGCTATTTTTTCAAAAAATGCAGCAAAATTCACCTGTCGACCGCTGCCGTCTACCCAACCGAAGAAACATTGCTGTCCCCGCGCGCAGGACACTGGGATCCGATGACAGGGAATAGAGCGGACTAGACCGGGAAGAAAGGTAAAAAGTATGCGCTGCTCCGTGGAAATGAGAAAATGACGCGCTTTGTCTTGGGAAAGGGTCGGAGAATGTGGTAAAATGCGCGGAGAGTGAAAAGGTGTCAAATATGCGGAAAGCCGGCGACTGTGTTTCTGACGCAAATAGCGAATGGGAAACTCAGAGATGTCGCCTTGTGCCAGGAGTGCGCAAAAAAAGAAGGGATTTTTGACCCTCAACAGTTGTCAATTGCCGGTCAATTTTTCCCGAAAGAGCTCAGCGGGCACATAGAGCGACTAATCAACCAACTCCTGCACGGGGATGATGACAATGAAGACGATTTGACCCGCCTGCCAAATCACCTTTTTTCGTTGCGCGGCGAGGCGAGTGAACAGGAGTCAGACTACCGATCAAGTGCGCACGCGGACGTGTGTCCACGTTGCGGATATACGCTCGCGGACTACAGGAGAACGCACTTGATGGGCTGCCCGGAGTGCTATGACACTTTCCGAAGCCTGCTGCACGAACACGCGGGAGGATTGCAGAAAATTGAAAGGTCCCCGCAAGAAAGCAGGGAGGAACTGGAAGAGCAAATGCACATCGCTGTGGAACGGGAGGATTATGAGGAGGCGGCTCGTCTGCGCGACCGCATCAAGGAATTGGAGAAGTCATGAAGGGAGACGAATTACAGACGCTGCTCCAGCACGAGACTCCCCTCATGCAGGCACTGGCCAACGGGGAGGCTATGCTGGGTTCGCAAGCTATTATTGCACTGAATTTGGCAGATTACTCCTTCCCGCATTGGGCTGCAGATGATCAATTGAAAGAGGTGGAGGAAATTATGCGGCGATCTTTCAAAAAAGACAGGCAGCTGAAACGGGTATCTCTTCTGCCACTCAGCGAACTGGGCGAAACGGAGAAAATGCTGTTGCAACAGAGGGAGCTTCTGCCGCCACTTCCGCCGGGCGCCGCGAAACGTGGTCTCATTCTCCTGGATCCATGCCAGCTCTTCCTCGGCATCATCAATGGAGAAGAACACCTGCTCGTGGAGCGTTTCATCTCTTGCGGTCCCGGACGAAGCCTTACGTCGGCACTCTGGGCAGCCCGCGCCATACAAGGCGAATTAGCGGATCACCTCCATGTTGGCTTGGCATGGGACGAAGAGTTTCAGTTCCTGATGGCTGATCCTCTGAAAAGCGGTGACGGCCTAAGTGTGGCCTGCTGGATGAACCTGCCTGCTCTGGTGCAAACAGGTGAGCTCGAGAATGTTCAGGAACTCGTCTGTGAGGCTAAATTGCAAATGCGCCCTGCTTTCGGCGTGCCGGAAGAAGCCATGCCGGATGTCTTCCGCATTGACCAACAGGCCGGTGAACCTTTCTTGCTCTCCGAATTTTTCCCCGTGCTCCGGAAACTCGGAAGGAAACTTGGAAGCATGGAAAACCAAAAGCGCAAGAAAATGCTCACGCAAAAGCGACTCGGCGCGGCATGGGAAAACCGCCTCAGCCACACGCTGGAACTCATACGCAAAGGGACGCCCGTCAGCGAGAAAGACCTGCCCGGCATGCTCTCATTGCTGCGTCTGGGAGTGACCACAAAAAAATTGCACGTCAACTGCACCCCAGACTGCGCAAAAACGCAGCTCGTACGCGCGCACTTGGAAACTCAGAGCTCCTACATCACATATAGCGCAGTAGAAGACGGGCTGCCTGCGGATGCCGACACACGACGTGGAGAAGTGTTGCGCCGTCTTGTTACTGAGCAACTTCAAATTAACGATTTTTCAATCAAGAACTAACCTTTATATGAACAATTTTACACCACGAGCCCAGCAGGTAATCAATCTCGCGCGCAGGGAGGCTCTGCGCTTTCATCACAATTACATTGGCGCGGAACATGTGCTGCTCGGACTGCTCAAACTGGGACAGGGTTTTGCCATTCCAATACTCAGCCGGGCAGGAATCAACATACCTGCCATGATTGATACCATTGAAAAATCTCTTATACCCGGCACGGCGGATGTAAGTAACTCCGGATCCCTGCCCTACACGCAGAGGGTAAAGCGTATTCTTGAAATGGCCGGACAGGAGGCGACTGAGCTCAACCACTCCTACGTGGGCACGGAACACCTGCTGCTCGCTATTTTGAAGGATGCGGACGGTATGGCTCACCATGCATTGACTCAGGCCGGCGCCAGTTACGACGAAGCCCGAAAAGCTGTAGAAGAAATGCAGCCGAAACCCGGTAATTCCCCCGCAAATGCTGACGAACCCCAAAACGATGAAGAGGAGGAAGAAGAGGACGACGATGACAACATCGGCGCACTGTTCAACACGGATCCTCGTACCATGGGAAGCGGTAATACTCCCCCAAACCGCAAACGCCAATCTGCACTGCTCACCTACGGGCGTGACCTGACGGCGCGAGCTCTCAAAGGCGAGCTTGACCCGGTGATCGGACGTGAACACGAAATTGAACGGGTCATCCAAATCCTGTGCCGCCGCACGAAAAACAATCCCATCCTGCTCGGAGAAGCGGGTGTGGGTAAAACTGCCATTGTAGAGGGACTCGCTCAACTTATTGCCAAGCATGACGTGCCGGAGTTTCTCATCGACAAACGCATTATCTCACTGGACCTGCCCATGATGGTGGCCGGCACGAAATACCGCGGTCAATTCGAAGAGCGACTTAAAGCTGTGATGGACGAAATCCTGCACGAACGCAATGTCATCCTCTTTGTGGACGAGGTTCACACCCTCATCGGAGCCGGATCAGCCGAAGGCAGCATGGATGCCTCCAACATTATCAAACCCGCCCTCTCTCGCGGAGAGCTTCAGGCCATCGGCGCCACCACGCTGGAGGAATTTCGCAAGTATATGGAAAAGGACGCGGCCTTTGAGCGCCGCTTCCAGCAGGTACCCGTTGGTGAGCCCTCTCTCGCAGAAACCGTGCTCATCCTTAAAGGGCTTCAAACGCGCTACGAGGAGCATCACCACGTGCATTACACCCAGCAAGCGTTGGAAGCCGCTGTTCAGCTGTCCAATCGATACTTGACAGGTCGTTTTCTGCCGGATAAAGCAATTGACGTGATTGACGAAGCCGGCTCGTACAAACGCGTAGGACGCATGACTCGACCGCAGCAGCTCAAGGATCGCGAAAATGAGCTCAACGAGATGCGCCGCGAAAAACAAGGCGCTGTCAGTGAACAGAATTTCGAGCTGGCCGCCAGTCTTCGTGATCGCATTAATTTGTTGGATGCCGACTTGCGCGAGAAAGTGGCCAAATGGAAGGAAGCCATGCAAAACGACTACGCTACTGTGACCGATGAGGACATCATGTGCGTGGTATCGAAGTGGACCAACATTCCGCTGGCTCGCATGGAGGAGAAAGAGGCTGAAAAACTGCTCAACATGGAAAATGTTCTGCGTAGCCGCGTCATCGGTCAAGACCAGGCCTGCTCTGCCATTGCCCGCGCCCTGCGCCGCAGTCGAGCCGACATCAAGGATCCGAAGCGACCCATCGGCTCTTTCCTCTTCATGGGACCCACCGGAGTGGGCAAAACCTACCTGGCGCGTAACCTGGCAGAGCTGATGTTTGGCACGCCGGATGCCCTCATTCAGGTGGACATGAGTGAGTACATGGAG
>CANPYO010000113.1 GCA_947588645.1 uncultured Akkermansia sp.
ACGATGGACGATGGACGTTGACTCACAGCCGCCCCACGGCTGTTCGCCCTGCGGGCAAAAGCTGCGCTTTTGTCCAAACTACCTTACGCCGTCGGCAGTTTTGTACGATTTGGGAAATTCCCGCGCTTGCGCGCGAATTATTAATAAATCGTACATCGTACATCGTAAATGGGAAAACGTAGTTTTCCACGCGTTTGCCTTGGGGTTGACGCATGTGGTAGAATGGAAGGCGCTATGGAAGGCAGAGAAGAATACTTGGAAGAGACGAAGGAGATAGCGTGGAGCAAGCTGACAGCGGAGAAAGCGAGAGGGCAGATACGAGAGGCGATACAGCGTGCCAAAGAGAATGTGAAAGGGATATGCCGCGTGCAGCTCACGACCTACGAGAACACCTATGGCGCTCTGGAGCAGAGTGACGCGGAGCTGAACCGCGGCTGGTTACGTCTCACCCACCTGCAGAGCGTGATGGATAGCCCGGAACTGAGAGAAGTGATAGCAGAGTTGACCCCGGAGGTCGTAACCTATGGGATGAGCGTGCTGCTCAATGAGCCACTGTATGCCAAGCTGAAAGAGGCAGCTGAGCAACCGTGGGTACAGCAGCTCCCGGCTGTGCAGCAACGCTTCATTTCAGAGACTCTGACAACATTCCGCGAAAACGGCGCAGAGTTGAACGCCGAAGACAAGGCGAAAGTGAGCGAACTAAGCACTGAACTGGCGCGCCTTTGCCGCGAATTCGGGGAGCGTGTGCTGGATTCTACCAATGCATGGGATTATGTGACCAGCGATCCGGCGGAGGTGGCCGGTCTGCCGGAGTCTGCCCTGCAAGCCGCGCAGCAGGATGCCTTTGCCAAAGGTCAAGGCAGCGAGTCATCGCCGGCGTGGCGTTTCACCCTGCAATTCCCCTCTGTGCAGCCGGTGCTGGCCTACGCAGAGAATGAAGGGCTGAGGCGCCGCATCTGGGAGGGGCTGCAAACCAGGGGAGCAGGACAGTACGACACGGAGCAACTCATCCATGACATTCTGCGACTGCGCGAGCAAAAAGCCAAGCTGCTGGGCTTTGCTACGTTTTCCGATTACGCCACTGCGCGCCGTATGGCCGGCAGCGGCAGCAACGCCCTGGCCTTTATCAACCGCCTGCATGATGAAGTGAGGCCAGCCTATGTGGAAGAGATGGAGACGCTGCGCCGATACGCAGAGGAGAAGACAGGGCAAAGTACACCTGCCCTCAATCCATGGGATGTGAGCTACTGGAAGGAAAAACGACGCCGCGAATTATACGATTTTGACGCCGAAAAACTACGCCCGTACTTCCCCATGCAGCACGTGCTGCGCGGCATGTTCTCCATCTACGAAGAACTCTATGGAATCCGCATTGCCGAACGCCCCACCTATTGTCCGCAAGCGGGAGAAAGTGTGCCGCCGGGGAAGGTGGAGGTGTGGCACCCGGAAGTGCTCTACTTTGAGATACGCGATGCGCAGAGCGAGGAGCTGCTCTGCGTGTTCTACGCCGATTGGCACCCGCGGGAAAGCAAACGCGCCGGAGCTTGGATGGAATGTCTGAGCTGCGGTTGTCCCCCCACGGATGACACCCCCCGCGTGCCGCATGTGGCGCTCATGTGCGGCAACCTCAGCCGCCCCGTTGGCGGCAAACCGGCTCTGCTCAATCATGATGAGGTGGAGACTGTTTTCCACGAATTCGGGCATTTGCTGCACCAGGCGCTCAGCGAGGTGTCAGTACGTGCGCTGGCCGGCTGCAATGTAGCGTGGGATTTCGTGGAACTACCCAGCCAAATCAATGAAAATTGGACCTGGGAGCCGGAAGCGCTCAAGAGGATTTCTGCCCACGTTGAGACGGGTGATCCCTTGCCCCCTGACATCATCAAAAAAATGCTGGCGACGCGCAACTATGGCGCAGCTTCCGCCTTCATGCGTCAGTTGAGCTTCGCCAAGCTCGACCTGGAGCTGCATACCCATACCGAAAGCTATATCGACAGGCCAATTGAAGAAGTGGATCGCGAGATTTTGACAGACTACCGCGTGACGCTCTCGTGCGAGGGCAACACCATGCTCCGCGCCTTCACCCACATCTTTGATGGCGGTTATGAGGCCGGTTACTACTCCTACAAGTGGGCAGAGATGCTGGAGGCGGATGCCTTCTCGCGTTTTGCAGCAGAGGGAATCTTCAACCCCGAGACGGGACACGACTTCCGCCGCTGCATTCTCTCGCAGGGCAACGCACGCCCAGCTGCCGATCTCTTCCGTGACTTCATGCACCGAGCCCCGGATCCAGCCGCCCTGCTGCGCCGATGTGGCATTAAATAATTGGCAATCACTCATTTAAGGTTTACGACATAGGCAGGCAGAGCCTGCCTATAATCGTACATCGTACATAAGCAGCAACCTACGGTTGCTGCATTGCCTATTGGGGTGCTTTATCTTGGGACGGATGTGGTTACGCCCTGATTTATATGTTCTCTGAGCCGAAGTGAGGGACGATGAAATCGGAGATAAACTTTTCTGACACGCAAGAAACAGCATCATGAAAAAGCCATCGGATGCTACTGAGAGTTCTGGGGAAGGCTTGCCCATTGGGATTTCCTGAGGAGTATCGCATGAGGTTGTCGCGGCTCCCTAGTTTATAGACTAAAACAAAATGAGCGCGGGATTTTGCATCAGCCAAGCTTTCAATAAGGCGGAGATCCATTGCAATTAAAAGACTATGACAGGCCTTTTCTTTTATGTCGACCGCTTTAACTTCCCCACTTTTAAATTCAATCAACCAAATGTCTTTCCCCTTGCCTTCTGAGTAGAGGGCATCCATGGACTTGAACTTTCCTTTGTAGCAGCGGTATTTTTGATGAGCCTCCACGACATCATCAAAAAAGACGACTTTATGGTCGCTCTGCACCACACTTTTTCCCTCATCATTCCGGGAAGCATCAGAGAAGCTCTTCCTAAAGTTGGAGAGATCAACGCTGCCATCCTCGCAAAAATTGATTTCCAAGTTATCAGAACTCATGAGAGGCTGCTACGTATATTGTCGAGTTGGTTAACGGCATCGGACATCTCATCATAAACGGCATCCAGATCCCCCTCTACCTCGCGGAAGGAGGTAGAGTCCTGTATTTGTGTTGCAACGTAAAAATGAGCCTTATCGGAGCAATTGTATTTCCTCGTAAATAAATCGACAGCATCGACGAAAAAATGACTATGCGTCGTGACGAGAACTGTCATGTCAAACTCTTTTTGAAGCAGGACAACAGCGTGAGCGAGCAATATCTGCCACTCCGGATGTAAATGAATTTCTGGCTCATCAAGGATAAGTATATCCCGTGGCGAGAGAATATTCCTCTCCAAAAGCATTTTTAGAAGGACGAAAGTCTTGACACCGTACGACAAGTTGGCGAGGTTAATGGGATAGGAGTTTCCTTCCTCCCTGAATGCAAGCTTCCCCTCGGAGGTAACAATCGAACCAGCAATCGCGCTGTCAATGACCTTGTAGATGGAAAGCAGCTTGTTCTTGCTGCGTACGCGTGCAACAGCGCCCTCCTCAGGCTTGCTGTCTTGGGAAACGTGTATTTTCTCGAGAATAAGGCGTTCCCATAAGGGAAGAGCGTAGTCAAACCTGGGGGCATTAAGGCGATCCAACAAAGATGGGTTGTCGAGGAAAATGGCTTGATTTGTGAGTTGGAGACCGGTCTCCACAGACGAGCAATCATCATCAACGAAAGAGCATTTGATATCATGCTCCTGGATCTGGGCATGAACGACACCAGCAGCTCCCGGGGCATTTCTGGAGTTCACTTGGCCATCAAACGATTGCTTGAATGTTGCGCTTACAATATCACGAATGACTTCCTCATCTGATGTATTGAGGTAGTCCGCTATGCCTGCAGCACCGGACATATCCTCATCCGTGATCTCGGGAAGTTCGGTGTCCTTCAGATCCTGGTGCGTCATTTGGAAGATAATCTCGCAGACCTGGCGTGCGGTTATCTTTTTCTCAGCACTGTACAGTTCAATGATATTCTCAAGCATTTTTTGGGAAGCTCCTAATCTGAAGAAGCGTCTGCCCGGGCGTTGGGAATCCGGCAAGGATGTCTTTGAGCTGCGAGCCAAGAGGAATTGCGTGATCTCTTCCAGAGTATGCTGAGCCTTCTGTTCATGAATCTTTTTCTCTGCGCTGCCCAAGGCATGAAACACGCAAAAAAGAGATTTGCCCAAGGTGCTCTTTCCCGTATTGTTTTTTCCAACAATTACTGTAACTCCATCGAGCTTAACTTCAGCATTGTTTATTTTCGCGATATTTTCAAGACGTAGCTTCATGATCCTGCAACACTACCCCCATGTATGCCAGAGTTGTACGAATTTAGCAAGACTTTATTTCATGGGTGCGGGGCAAACGCATTAGAAAATGCGTTTGCCCTGCCACCGCCTCCCCGCGCAACGCGCGCGAATTCCTCAAATCGTACATCGTACCTCGTAAATCGTACATAAGCAGCAACCTACGGTTGCTGCATTGCCTATTGGGGTGCTTTTTCTTGGGACGGATGTGCGTTTGCTCCGCCCTGCCGTCGGCTCGTAAGGAGTCAAAAACTGCCCGACCTGTTGCCAAGCCGGGCAGTGTAGAAACATGTGAGGGCAACTTACACGAGGCCTTGATCGATCATGGCATCCGCCACCTTCACGAAACCGGCGATATTGGCGCCAACCACATAGTTGGTGAAATCTGCCGTGCAGTCCTTGCTGTAATCGCGGGCGTGGTCATACGCATTTTGGTGGATGTTCTTCATGATATCGAAGAGCTTCTCATCCACCTGCTCGCTGGTCCAACTGAGGCGCTGGCTATTCTGAGCCATTTCGAGCCCCGAGACAGCGACACCGCCTGCATTGGCGGCCTTAGCCGGACCGTAGAGGATCTTGGAGTTGAGATACACATTGATACCATCCAAATCGGTGGGCATGTTGGCACCTTCGGCTACCAGTTTGCAGCCGTTCTTCACAAGGGTGGCAGCTTCCGCGCCGTTAATCTCATTTTGCGTGGCGCAGGGGAAGGCGCAATCGCAGGGGATACTCCAGGGACGTTGCCCTTCTCTGTACTCAGAGCCGGCGAACTTGGAAGCGTATTCCTTGATGCGACCACGACGCACGTTCTTGAGCTCCATCACCCAAGCTAGCTTCTCAGCATCGATACCGGCGGGATCGTAGATTGTGCCGTTGGAATCAGACATCGTGACGACCTTGGCGCCGAGCTGATTGAGCTTCTCCACCAAGTATTGCGCCACGTTGCCGGAGCCGGACACGGTGCAAACCTTGCCGGACACATCATCGCCGCGTGTGGCAAGCATGTTCTGCGCGAAATAGACGCAACCGTAGCCCGTAGCCTCCGGGCGAATAAGTGAGCCGCCCCAGTTGAGAGCCTTGCCTGTGAGCACGCCCGTGAATTCGTTACGCAAACGCTTGTACTGCCCGAACAGGTAGCCAATCTCACGACCACCCACGCCGATGTCACCGGCGGGCACATCAGTATCAGCGCCGATGTGACGCTGCAGCTCCGTCATAAAACTCTGGCAGAAGCGCATGACCTCAGCATCGCTCTTGCCCTTCGGGTCAAAATCGGAACCACCCTTACCACCGCCCATGGCGAGCGTGGTGAGGGAGTTTTTGAAGACCTGCTCAAATCCGAGGAACTTCAGGATGCCCAAGTTGACGGAAGGGTGGAAACGCAGACCACCCTTGTACGGACCAATTGCGCTGTTGAACTCAACTCGGAAGCCACGGTTGATGTGAATGTGACCGGCATCATCCGTCCACGGTACGCGGAAAATGATGGTACGCTCGGGTTCCGTAATTCTCTCCAGAATGCAGTTCTCCTCGTACTTCTTTTTAGCGGAGAGAACCGGCTCAATAGTGGAGACTACTTCCTGCACGGCCTGTAAAAACTCAGGCTCATGAGCATTTTTTGTGCGTACCGTCTCCAGCACGCGTGTGGTGTATTCTGTCATAGTCGTAAAAGCCGGTCTGGGTTTCCACCACTGGCTCACCGCCCGTGGCAGTCAGACGGGGGAATTATACTCTGCTCACCGCACATGAAAAGTCTTTTTTTTCGTTTTTTTGCGAATCTGGCACCTCTAAAAACTACCGAGGTGAAAAAACGCGGGAAAAAAGTTGAAGAAAGGAGAAAAATAATACAATA
>CANPYO010000114.1 GCA_947588645.1 uncultured Akkermansia sp.
AAAAACATAATACTGGGCATGGTAGGGGAAATCTCCTCCATGCTCAAATCTTTTTTTGGGGTTAATGAATTTTTTTTAGTTGTTACCGCATATTTTGCCGACTTTGTAGAATTGCTTTGTTGGGTCATTCCACAAAATTATACGAAGAGCGCAAAATGCTCCTTGCCACATTTTTCTTTCCCTCCACTTGAACTGTTCGGAATTTCCGAACAGTTGACTCCTCGCTCAATTCTCCCTCCTCAAAGATGTTCTTAATATGTTCACTGACAGATGATTTGCTCGTCTGGTACAGTTCGCAGAGCTGCGCTTGGGTCAGCCATACCGTCTCATCCACAAAACGCACATCAATCCTTGTGTCTCCCCCATCCGCTTGGTAAATGACAATTTCCCCTTGCGGTTTATCTAAATTGAACTTACGATTTACGATTTACGATTTACGATTTGGAAAGTTCGGCGAGCGGAGCTCGCGAAGCTGCAAAGCAAATGCGAGCGGGATGTCCTAAAGTCGTGATCGGGGGTAATTAGAAAGGCGCGGGGATTTGGGGATCTCTAGGGCAAAGGAATGGGAAATGAGTTGAATGAGCCTGGAGGAAATTTTATTGGGACAGATGTGACGCAAAGGAGATAAATTTGCGTTCTATAGACGATTTTGCTTGCCAAATAGAGCGGCGGACGTATAATTTGCCCCGCCATGACCCGCAAAGGTGGTATCAACAAGACACGTAAGGCTGTTGCCAAGCGTTTCAAGGTGACCGGCACGGGCAAGGTTCTGCGCCGCAAGCAGGGCAAACGCCATATCTTGCAGAAAAAATCAAGCAAGAGGAAGCGTTTGCTCGGCAAGCCCGCCTTGGTGGACAACACGCAGGTGTGGGCCATCAAGCAGAACATGCCTTTCGCCTGAAGCCGAAGAAACTTCGTGCTACAGTCGGAGCTTCCATCCGCTAATCGGGTGGCCTTCATGCAGCCTTCCTTCCCCGTGAAGGAGCAACGAGCGAGACTGCAAGGAGGTGAGGAAGAACAGCTCGTTACACTACACAGAAACGACAATCTATGGCACGTGCTACAAATGGGCCGGCTTCCCGCGCCCGCCGCAAGCGCATCCTACAGCGCGCCAAAGGTTTCCGCGGTTTCCGCAGTAAACTTTTCCGCTACGCTAAGGATGCTGTGTACAAGGCATGGCAGTATGAGTACCGCGATCGAAAGAGACGGAAGGGCCAGTTCCGTCGTCTCTGGACGGCTCGTATCTCTGCCGCTGTGCGTCCGCTTGGTCTGACATATTCCCGCTTTATGGAGGGACTGAAGCAGGCCGGTGTGGAGCTGGATCGCAAGTCGCTCTCCGAGTTGGCTATCGCCAATCCTGAGGCTTTCAAGGCTGTTTTTGAACTAGCCAAGAAAGCGCTGGACGACAAGGCATCCGCCAAGGCCTAAAAAACTATCAATGAGAAAAGCACCCCCCCGCCAAGTGGTGAGAGGGTGCTTTTCTTTGCTCATTTACGACGGTGGCAGACAGGGTCTGCCCATGTACGAAGTACGATGTACGATGACTCGTAGGCACCCCATTGCCTACTCGCCCTTCGGGCAAAAGCTGCTCTTTTGTCCAATCTGCCTTACAGCCGTCGGCAGTTTTGTACGATTGCGATTATAGCGCGCTTTGCGCGGGGGAGCGGTGGCGGCGAGAACGCCGCCTATGTACGAGGTACAACACGCACGACGGCCCCAAGCAGCTGCTAGGCAGCTGCTCATGTATGATTTACGACGTACGATGTACGATTGCCAAATTCGCGCGCGCTGCGCGGGATTTGGGGAGGCCCGGGGAGAGGAATTACTTGAGCTTGTTGTATTCCTCGTCGGTGACCCGCTCGAGCCACTCGTTAGAGGTATTCTCGCCGTCAATCTCTACAGCAATATGGGAGAACCACGAATCCGGAGCAGCGCCATGCCAATGCTTCACATTAGCAGGAATGTGAATGACCGTACCTTCGCGAATTTCCACGGGCTCCTTGCCCCACTCCTGGTAATAACCGCGACCGCCAATGCCGATCAGCATCTGTCCACCGCCCTTCGCAGCGCGATGGATATGCCAGTTGTTGCGGCACCGTGGCTCAAAGGTCACGTTAAACATCTTTACCTGCTCGCTGGAGATGGGCGCCAAAAAACTCTGCCCGGTAAAGAATTGAGCGAAGGCAGTGTTCGGTTCGCCGATGGGGAAGAGGAGGCGCGCGGCGTGTTGTGCCTTGGCATCCGCCATTGGGGCCCCTGATTCGGCCCACACTTCCTTGGCCAGACGAAAGACAGCCCAAGCTTTGGGCCAACCGGCGTAAAAAGCCACGTGGGTGATGACGGAGGCAATCTGCGCTTTTGTCACGCCGTGACTTTTAGCATTCTGCAGGTGGTGTACCAACGAGCTGTCTGTGATGCCCTGACTCATGAGCGCCACCACGGTGATCATGCAGCGGGTCTTTACATCGATATCCTCATTGTTCCAGTTTTCGCCGAAAAGCACGTCATCGTTGAAATGCGCAAACTGCGGAGCGAAGTCCCCGAGCTGGTCACGCCCGGCTGTCTGGGTTATTTTTTCTTTCATGGGTTTTTCCTGCGTGTAAGCTGTACATGGCAGCATAGAGACAGCAGCCATCAGAGCGACTGTGATAGAAGTCTTCATGGAGTTTAACGGTACGACGCCTGGTAAATAGACACGCAATCCTCAATACTCAGCGGCAGAGGGTCATGCTCGAAAAGCCAGCCCATTGCGCTCTTGGCGTTGTGTGCCATGGTTTCAAACTCATCCGGAGTAATGCCATAGTCGCTCATCTTCAGATCAGCCACTCCACAAGCCTCTTGCAGCGCTTTAAGAGCGGTCAGAAAATCTTCCGGTCTGGCGGCATCCTGCATTCCCAACGCCTGCGCCATGCGCACAAAACGCTCTGACTGTGCACCGCGATCGATGAAATGCTTGTAATAGGCAAGCGATATCATGATGAGTCCAGCACCATGCGGCAGCTCTTGGTGGTAAGCTGAAAGCGCGTGCTCCAGCGAATGCTCGCTCGTGCAAGTACCTACCACCATCTGCACTCCGGAAAGCCAGTTGCCAAACGCCACACGTTCACGGTCGGGCAGAGATTTGCCATTCTGCACTGTAGCGGCTAAATGTTTACCCACATTTTCAATAGCCGTGATGGCCACCATATCACTGATGAGATTGGCTGTGGAAGCAATGTAGCCCTCCGTGCTGTGGAAAAGCGCATCGAAACCCTGGTAGGCGGTGAACTTGGGAGGAACGGAGAGCATAAGCTCCGGATCCACGATAGCGAGTTTTGGGAAAAGATCATGTCCGAAGATAGCTGTCTTTTCGTGGGTGTCCGGATTAGTAATCACGCCACCAGAATCCGTCTCCGACCCGGTACCTGCCGTAGTGGTGATGGCGATGATAGGCAAAGGCGTATTGACTATGGGTTTGCCTCTGCCCGTACCCGGTACAATGTAGTCCCACAAATCGCCGCCATTTGTGGCCATCACAGCAATGCCCTTGGAAGCATCCATGCAACTGCCGCCTCCCAACGCGACAATGAAATCACAGCCTTGCTCGCGAGCAAACTTGCCGCCCTCTTCTACCGTAGCCTTCAACGGGTTAGCTTGTATCTTATCAAACACCACAAATTCCACCCCGGAGAGTTTGAGCTGCTCCATCGTTCGATCCAAGTACCCATTGGCACGTGTGGATTTTCCATTGGATATCACAATCAGAGCCTTTTTCCCCGGCAACGGCTGCGCGTGCAGCTCATTCAACACCCCCGCGCCAAACATCGTGCGCGTGGGCACATCGAAACTGTAATGTGTCTGTGTTTTCATACGCCCCTTCATTATACCGCTTCGCGTTACTTGAAGTCAAGGACTTCAGCAAACGAGGCAGGGCAAACGCCACATCCGTCCCAAGAAAAAGCCTGACCATTTACGATTTACGATTTACGATTTACGATTTGGAAAGTTCGGCGAGCGGAGCTCGCGAAGCTGCAAAGCAAATGCGAGCGGGATGTCCTAAAGCCGTGATCGGTCGTGGTTACAAAGGCGCGGAGGCAGGCGGATCCTGGCCATTTACGATTTACGACGGAGGCGCTTGGCAGCGCCCATGTACGATGTACGACGTACGTTGACTCACTGGCACCACCCTGCCAGTGAGCCCTTCGGGCAAAAGCTGCTCTTTTGTCCAATCTGCCTTACAGCCGTCGGCAGTTTTGTACGATTGCGATTATAGCGCGCTTTGCGCGGGGGAGCGGAGCGGAAGCAACGCGGAATTTTGAAGGCCATGCGCGGACGTGGTTACAAAGCGGCGGGAGGCGGCTGGCGGCTGGCGGGGCTGCCTATGTACGAGGTACAACACGCACGACGGCCCCAAGCAGCCGCGAGGCAGCTGCTCATGTACGATGTACGACGGAGGCGCCTAGCGGCGCCCATGTACGATTTACGATTTGAATGCTAGCGCGCGGGGCGCGGATTTTTTCGGATCATTAACGCATGAGGAATGGGTTGAATGAGCCCAGAGATGATTTTATTGGGACACGTGTGAAACAAAGTCCTTCTGATTCCTTTTTGCTTGAATTGCGAATCCTTGGGAGTTAGAATCCCAACATGTCACAGATACATCCAACAGCGATTGTGGATCCCACCGCGGAAATAGGTGAGGATGTAGTCATTGGACCGTACTGCGTGGTGGGAGATCACGTCAAATTGGGGAAAGGCTGCGTATTGCACAGCCATGTGGTACTGGGCGGACCATCCAGCTTTGGGGAGCGCAATGAATTTTTTCCGTTTTCGGTCATAGGACTGAAGACACAAGATCTTAAATACAAGGGCGAACCGACTTTTTTAGAGGTCGGCAACGACAATGTTTTTCGGGAAAACAGTAACATCAATCGCTCGACTTCTCCGGAAACTAAAACCGTCATCGGTCACAACAACCTTTTCCTCATCAACAGCCACTGCGGCCATGAGTGCGTAGTGGGTAACCACTGCATTTTTTCCGGATATGCCGGGGTAGCCGGTCACTGCCACATAGAAGATTGGGCGATCATTGGCGGCTTTGCGGCACTGCACCAATTTGTGCGCGTGGGAGCGCACGCCATGGTGGGAGGGTGTGCGCGCGTACCCCAGGATGTGCCGCCGTATATGATTGCCGAAGGATTCCCCGCCGCGGTACGCGCCGTAAACCTCATCGGCTTGCAGCGTCGAGGGGTGTCGGAAGACGATGTGCGCGCCATTAAATTTGCGTATAAAAAACTTTTCTTACACAAGGGAGAAAACTTTGAGGAGGGTATGGCAACCGTTATGGCTGACGAAAAATACGGCAGCAACCCATACGTTCATCATTTGCTGCGCTTTCTCAAAGAATCAGAACGCGGATTCCTGCACTGATGAAAGAAGCTGTCGTATTCGATCTTGACGGCACTCTGGTGCATTCGATGCCCGGCATCGCACTGGGATTGAACCGTGCACTGGCATGCTTGGGACGTTCTTCTCTCCCACAGGAACGCGTAGCAAGCATCATCGGCTGCGGTGTGCGCAATCTCTGCTCGCGCGCTCTAGGGTACGACGACGAGGCAACGGCACCTGCCGATTTGGTGGATGAGCTTATCGCACATTTTCGTCGAGAATATACGGCCTGTTGGCGTGAAGTTTCTCCGGATCCGTACCCCGGCATAGTACAGCTCATTGCCGATCTTTCCCATGCCGGGGCACGCCTCTCCGTCCTCTCCAATAAGCAACATGAAGTCGCATATGATATGGTGCGAACAGTGTTCGGGGAACACACTTTTGCACCCGTACTAGGACATAGCGGAGAATTCCCGCGCAAACCAGCGCCGGATGCGCTGTTGCACATTGCCGAGCTCTGGGAAATATCCCCGCAGCAGCTCACGATGGTGGGCGACTCGCTTATCGACGCCGCCACGGCTCACGCGGCAGGGGTGCAACTTATCTTGGTGAATTGGGGCTACTCGCAGGGTAAAGATCTTTCCGTGGCGCATTGCCCCGTTGCCTACTCCGCCGCACAGCTCCGGCAGCTTTTGATGTGACAAACCATTTACGATTTACGAAGTCAACCATAATTTGGCATTGTGCGAATTTTTTTTCAAAGCAACTTTTCACAACACGCT
>CANPYO010000115.1 GCA_947588645.1 uncultured Akkermansia sp.
CCACACTTCGAAACATTGGGCAAAAGTCCATGCACACCACACGTACCTCCATGCGCCCTTTCTTTTCTCTCAGATACTTCTCCAATGCTTCTTTGTCTTTCGTTTCGATCACATCATAGACTCGATGATGTGCCAGATCTACCAACGTAATGGCATATTTACCTCCCTTGTGAATCTTGTGCTCATCAATGCCCAGCACACGCGGGAGAGGGTAGTTGATTTGCTGTTCAATAAGCTTTTGGGTCGTGCGATGCAATTCATGTTCTACGGTGCTTTCGCATACACCATAGCGTTTAGCGATGCACTTGTTGGTTTGACCGTCGACGCAATCTTCGAGCATCAGGCGATTGCATTGCTCATTGCGGTGTTGGTATTTGAGCAGCCCAATCTTTTCACAGCCCATCACGTAGGTCTTATGGCAATCCTTACACCGGTAACGTTGTACTTTTATTCGCACGTTGCGCAGCGTGTTTTCATGATTCGCCAGGAGAGCATTGCGGTAACAGAAACCATGAAGATAGTAGTTTTTGCTCTTACAGTGAGGGCATTGAATATCCTCTGGGTTATCCTGATAAAACGCATGCTGGATTTCACCTTGACATGAATGAGACGATTTCTTAAAATGCAGGGACTTCAAAAACATAATACTGGGCATGGTAGGGGAAATCTCCTCCATGCTCAAATCTTTCTTTGGGGTTAATGAATTTTTTTTGGTTATTACCGCATATTTTGCCGACTTTGTAGAATTGCTTTGTTGGGTCATTCCACAAAATTATACGAAGAGCGCAAAGTTTTGGAAACCGTAGGCTCGTCGTTGAATGAGTTTTCATCTTGCGGTGGAACCCTTCCGTGATTCCGTTGTTCCTCGTGAAGCACCACATACAGATGATGGGTACAAACCACTCACTGAGCGTATCGGCCAAGCGACGCCATATGGGATGAGCCGTACACGCGCCGGCACAAATTATGAAATTGTCGCGAGAACAGCTCAGTGCAAGCGGATGATTTCGAGCTGGCGAACCATACACTGATTCACGCCACCATTCATGTTGGAGCAACGTGGTGTGTAGCAGAGGGAGAACTCGTGTTCCCCTGCCGAAATAGAGCACTCAAGCATCGCCGAAAGAGTGTAATCATCCCAGCGATTGATCTCGGTATTATGCGGCATGACAAGCACACCAAGAGGCTTTCCATCCATCCACAGTTCGCGGAGGGCACAAGTATCCGAATCACGCAATGAGGCCGTAGCGTTGCAATAGCACACGCGCACACCATATGTGCCGGCAGGAAGAGTAAGTCTGTGATACGTAGTAATACTCGTGCAGGGGCGCGTATCAAGCCAAGCCTGCGCATTCTCCACCATGTATGATTCTGAGCCATCACCGATGGTGTGTGGCTGTGTGGTGAAAAAAGCACCCCGAGCTAT
Organism: uncultured Akkermansia sp.; assembly: GCA_947588645.1. Taxonomy (GTDB): domain Bacteria; phylum Verrucomicrobiota; class Verrucomicrobiia; order Verrucomicrobiales; family Akkermansiaceae; genus Akkermansia. Next base: position 1,427 of record CANPYO010000115.1, read on the forward strand.
ATATTCCATAGGCAAACCGAGCGCAGATGATTTCCCACTGCCCAACGCTTGCACGCGGTATTGGCGGTAGTGCATGCGCGAAGCAACAGTCGTGTAAAAGCAGGTTTTTGTCGTGCGCCGCGCCGTTTTCCCATTGTAGGAAACGACGTAACGCGTAGCTCCCGGTACGGGCTTCCAACGCAAACATGTTGGAGTCGAATCATCGCACCAGACCGGAGAAGCCAAACCTTGATCAGCTATGAGGGGAGCCCTATTCCGTCGTCCGACAGGTTTTTCAATAGATGGAATGAGCTGCAACTCCACCTGCAAACGCCCCTCTGTGCCCAACGCAATCGACGGAGATGCGGGTTGCCCATTGATGAACACAGACGCAACCTCTGAACCGTAACCGTTGATGTGCACATCCAGCACCATATTACGGATGCGCAGCCCAGTGAACCAATGATCACCCTCCAGCATGGTTGGGATGCATGGTCTGAAAACAATGGAATCGTGCTCAAATTGCAGCCCCAACAGCGCATGATAGAAAAGGCCAAGCATGCCCGCGGCACTCCATAGTTGAGCATCAGAATTGCTTAACGTGTCGTTTGCGCGTCCCGTACAAGCATGGAAATTTTCTTTGTTGGTGGCGTTGAGTAACGCCGCGCGCAACATGACAGCCGCACTAAACTCGACTCCCTCCATATTCTGCTGATCCGCCTGCGCCAGCAGTACAAAAGCTTCCACAAAAGGCCAAATAGCAAAATTGTGATAAGCTTCCCTTACCTCTGGATTGAAGGGAGTGAAAACCGGTGTGCCGTACTCCGTCCGCGGCAACATGTGCAGCACACGAGAGCCATCCTTGCCAGCTAGTCCGGAAAGAGCCACCAGAGCTGTACCCAGAGCATCAGTGTGAGAATCCTGCCGTCCGTCGGGGGTCAGGTACATGGCGTACTTGGAGCTGTTGGGCCGCCGGAAGCGCGTGTTAATTGTTCTGCCGAGTTCATCCGCTGCAGCTGAGTAGGTTCTAGCCTCCTCGGGACGTCCAACCTCTGTGAGCATGCGCGCCAGGAGTTTGCGGCAGAGGTAATGAAGCACATTTGTACTCAGCGCATAGGACTCACCAATCTGTGATGGACTCATGCCCACTGGATAACTCTGTTCACGCCAGTCAAGAAAACTCGTCTCACCCGGCACCAAAGGATTGAAACGCAACACGGCATCATCCTGCTCAAGCGTGTTGCGAAGTGCCGTAATGCAGAACTCAAGCCAATCGCGATCGCCTCCGGAAAGGTAGCAAGCCCATGCACCGAGAGCCCAAGATACGCGATCCGTGGAAATTGGCCAGCCTCCGCCTGTCCCCGTATCCTGCAGGATAATGCCATTTTTCACACGGCTCATCAGCGTGCGGCGACACGCCTCCGGAGCCGCCAAATCCGCACCCAGTGCAGCGGCATACGCAATATCCCGAGTCCATGCGCTGCTCCATGCAGCGCCGGCCTTTAGCAAGCCGTTTTCATCGCGATTAGCGTGCAGCTCATGCATCGCCAGCGAATAAGCAAAGTTAAGGATGGGCAAACTGCTCTGAAAGCCCACGCTATCCTGCGGTGCCTCAGGAACGCACACCTCGCGCTCACCCGCCGGCGTGGTCAGCCGCAGCGAGCGTGCTCCCAAAACTTTAGCATCTATGTCTCCTTCCCGCACACCGGATGTAGTAATGCGGAAATGACGGGATGTATAGCGGACAGAATGACAGGATAAACGCTTCATGACAGGAGGTATTGTGTTAGAGAATTGGACCGGGTTTGTAAGAAGTCGCAGAAGGAAAGCGTTGAGTGAGCTCGCACACCATGGAGCAGAAGGCATCCACCTGCGATGTAGCCATTCCGGTATCGCTGCCGTGCTCGCGGAAAATACTCTGAACTTCCTCGAGCGACAGCTTCAAACGGGGATCAGCGGCCAAACGCTCTGCCAAATCATTGCGAGCCAAGGATCCGGCACGCAGGGCATCTGACACGGCCACAGCATGCTCCTTGATGACCTCGTGAGCCTCCTCGCGTCCCACGCCCTTCTTGACGGCAGCCATCAGAATGGTCGTAGTCATCAGAAAGGGCAAATAGCGATCCATTTCTGTTCGCACCACGGGAGTGTACACCTGCACCTGATCGAGTACTGTCAGAAAAGTCTCCAGCAGACCGTCCATGGCAAAGAAGGCATCCGGCAGATAGCAGCGTCGCACTACAGAACACGATACGTCGCCCTCGTTCCACTGATTGCCGGCTAAACCGGCCGCCATGGTGAGCAACCCCTTCAGAACGTTGTGAAAACCATTGATACGTTCACAGGAGCGTGGATTCATCTTGTGCGGCATGGCGCTCGAACCTGTTTGCCCCTTGGCAAAGCCCTCCGTGCAAAGTTCGTGTCCCACCATCAACCGCCAAGTTGTGCAAAAGCTGCTGGGCGCACTGGCCAGACCGACCAAACCTGCCACTACCTCAAAGTCTAACGAACGCGGGTACACCTGCCCCACATTCACCCATTTTGCAAAGATACCCAAATGGGAGCATATGCGCCTCTCCAACTCCTCCACAGCTTTTCCATCTCGCCCAAAAAGGGACAGCTGATCGAGCTGAGTGCCAACGGCTCCCTTGATGCCGCGCACGCAGTAGCGCTCCATGATGCTTAACCAGGCGTACACCCAGTGTACCAGTTCCTCCCCGAACATGGCTACGCGCTTGCCCACCGTGCTGGCTTGCGCGGCCACGTTGTGCGTACGTGCCGCGAAGACAATATCGCGCCACTCTGCGGCACGTTTACTCATGCACGCCAGCGCCGCTACAGACTTGTCGCGCACCAACTGCATAGAACGCCAAACCTGCAACTGCTCGACGTTTTCGGTCAGATCACGACTGGTCATTCCTTTGTGGATATGTTGGCAGCCGGCCAAATCGCAAAACTCTTCAATGCGAGCTTTCACATCGTGGCGGGTCACCCGCTCGCGAGCATCAATGGATTCCAAGTTGATTTCCCCCTTCACCCGTTCATACGATGCAATATCTTCCTCCGGAATTTCCAGCCCTAAATCTCGCTGGGCCTTCATGACAGCTATCCACAATTCCCGCTCCAGCAGAATCCGTCCCTCAGCACTCCATATCGACCTCATTGCCGGGGAAACGTACCGTGCCGCCAGTACATTGGTTATGTCTCGTTCTCTCATTTTTGCCTTCCTGCGCGCGCAGCGTAGCACACTTCCCCCATCCTGGCAAGTTTTATTTTGCCTCTCACAGACAATCGCCCACATCCGTCCCAAGAAAAAGCACCCCCTATAGGCAGTTAACGTCATATCATGAAGCATAAGTTGTTGGTTATTTGCTATTTACGATGTACGATTTGGAAAATTCCCGCGCTTGCGCGCGAATTTGGCGAAGCAGATGCGTAGAGGAACTCTCGAAACGATGATGCGTAGATAGAAGGAAACATCTGCTGTTACGCTATTCCCCCTGCTCAATCATCAATGGTTTAAGCTTCTTGCTGGCTTGCTTCCTTCGTCCATAGGAAACGCAGGGGAAATGGGTTGAATGAGCCCGGAGAAAATTTTATTGGGAGACGTGTGAGCCGTATATGAAAATCATGATGTCTCGAAGCGTAGCAGGCTATTTTAGAAAATTCTCTCCGGAGAGATTTTCTAAAATAGGAATCGACAAACAGGAAAGAAAAAGAGCCCGATTTCGCCAAATTGCTGAAGATTTCTTGGCCGTTTTTGTGAATTGGTCTTGTAAGGTTCTCATCGAGAATGAGAAACATGTTGAGTTTTCTTTGAACCAAGTGAGTCGTCGTCGATGTACACCATTTCATGGATAAAAACAGCCAGGAAATCGATGCCATCATTCGCTTGCATAACGGCAAATACGGACTCGTGGAGATCATATTGGGAGCGCACATGGCCGATGACGCGGCGAAGAACCTGCTTAGATTTGCAGAAAAGATAGATACCAAGCACGCCCCTGCCCCTAGGGCAAACTCATTTGAGGGAATCCAATCAACAGAGGAAATGCCCTTATTGACTGATATCCATGTTTATACACATCAAAAATCACGACGACAAGCGCCCCGAGCCGCACGGCGCGCGAACTCCCCAAATCGTACATCCAACATCGTACCTCGTACATAGGCAGACCCCGTCTGCCCCCGCTCCCTCCTTCTTGATGGTTCTCACCAGCGTGGGGACCTACGCCTACCGCCGCGACGACGGCGTGCTCGTTGTGCCGCTCAGCACGCTGCGTCCGTAACCCGTACCCTCTCACTCCTTCGCACCGTGCTCCTTGAGGAGTTTGATGATGTCCTCATCCTTCTTCTCCTTGGCGATTTGCAAGGCAGTCTTACCCGCTTTATTCTTGATGTTCGGATCCGCCCCGGCTTCAAGGAAGGCTTGAACCATATTATCCCACCGTCTCATCACGACCATCATGAGAGAGGTATCGCCTTCCTTGTTGGTGATATTGGGGTTGGCTCCAACCTTGAGCAGGGCTTTAAGAGTTCCACCGATGTCCCATTTCCCGAGAAGATGCATAAGTGCTGTATTGCCCTGATTATCTCGGGCGTTGACATTGACTCCGTGGCGTACGAAGGTCTGGATGTCCTCGAGAGAAAGCCGACGGAAAAGCGGCGTGCGTCCGTC
>CANPYO010000116.1 GCA_947588645.1 uncultured Akkermansia sp.
CGAGGAGTTCCGTTGAGGATTTCCCTCTCAGCGCTTCAGATTATACCACCTCGAATCAATAGTGTACGATGTACGATGTACGATGTACGATGGACGATGGACGATGGCAGAATTCGCGTGCTTGTTGCGTGGAGAGGAATGGCAGGATAATCTAAATCATCAATGGCAACCGCATTTCCTAACGCGGTTGCTCTGCGGTTTCCTCAGGCTCGGGCTTTTCTGGCGCAGTCGTTTCCGGCTTGGGAGGTGAGGGGAGTTTGACGCCGAGTTGCTGCAGGAGATTGACGGCATCCTCGGAACCTTGTTCGGCGGCGGTCGTCAACCATTTGATGCCTTCTTTCCGGGAGCGTCGCACGCCTGCACCTTCAACGTAGCAGGCGCCGAGGAAATACTGCGCCCGCTCGTCGCCCTGCACAGCCGCAGAGCGGAACCATTTGACAGCCTCGGCATCGTTGCGATCCACGCCTACGCCATCGAAATAGCACAGCCCCAGTGCTGCTTGAGCCGGTACGTAGCCGCCTTCCGCCGCCTGGCGGTACAATCGGACAGCTTCCTCGAAGTTCTGCTCGGTACCCGTGCCACTTTCATTGCACACACCCAGGTTGTAAATTGCCTGCAGGTGTCCCTGATTTGCCGCTTTGCTGAACCATTCGAGAGCCTTGGCTGCATCCGCTTCGACTCCCTCGCCTTTGGCCAGAAAGCGACCGATGCGGCACTGAGCCTCGGCATTTCCTTGCTCTGCTGCAGCCAAATACCAGCGGGCGGCGTCCTGCACATTGTGCTCCTCGCTCTCTTCACAATGGATGCCCCATTCGAGTTGGGCTTGAGCGACGCCTTGTTCAGCGGCAGCTTTCAGCCATTTGGCAGCCTCCGCCTCATCTTGTTTCACTCCTTCTCCTTGCGCGTAGCAACGGGAAATTGCATACTGCGCCGGGGCAAAGCCTTGTTCCGCAGCTCGTTTGCACCACATGGCGGCAGCGGCGGCGTCCCGTCCTACTCCCTCCCCCTTGGCAAAGCAGAGAGCGAGCGCGCATTGACCTTTGGCATTGCCTTGCTGGGCAGACTCACGGAACCATTTGACGGCCTGCTGCATGTCAGCATTCACCCCGGCGCCGAGCCGATATGCCTCCGCCAGCATGTACTGAGACTCAGCATGACCGGCCTCTGCCGCCTGCCGGTACAGTTGGACGGCCTGCGCCTCATCCTTTTCAACACCCTCCCCGCGAGCATAGCAGAGTCCGAGGTGCAGAGCGGCATCGCCCACGCCTTGGTCGGCTGCCTCCTTGTACCACTTTAGCGCCTTTTCCATGTCCTTTTCGACGCCTTCCCCGAGTTCGTAGCACAGAGCGAGCTGTAACTGAGCGTCCGGCATCTGTTGCTTCGCAGCTTTGGTCAGCCATTCGACAGCTTGGGCGGGGTCTTTATCGACTCCCTCTCCCCGCTTCAGGCAGAGCGCGAGCGCGAGCTGCGCCTCCGGCATGTTTTGCTCCGCAGCTTTGCGCAGCCACTGCACAGCCTCTGCAGGGTCTTTGTCCACTCCCTCACCTTGTTCCAAGCAAAGTGCCAAGTTATACTGAGCCGGCGCGAGCCCCTGCTCGGCCGCTGTGCGGAACCATTTGGCAGCTTCTTGGGCATCATTGCTTCCGTTGGCGCGCATGGCCAGACAGATGGCCAGCTGAAATTGCGCCTCAGCATCGCCTTTTTCAGCGGCGCATTGCAGCCATTTCAGTCCTTCCTGGATTTCCGCCTCGGTAAGGTCATCGCGCGGACCGGTGAGCACGAAGCCCAGGGTGCGCTGCGCGGGGACGTGCCCTTGCTCGGCAGCTTTGCGTAGCCATTTGGTGGAGTTGGCAGCATCGGGTTCCAGTCCATTGCCCACGGCAAATGCTTCGCCGAGGCAAAATTGCGCGTCGGCCAGTCCTTGATCGGCGGCTTCCCGCAGCCAGTGAAGAGCGCTCAGAAGATCCTGATCCACACCTTCGCCATCGCGATAGCGTTTGCCCAAGAGCAGCTGAGCCTCGGCATGCCCACCCCGTGCGGCAATCTGCAGGCTCTCAAGCAACTCGCCTTCCTTTTCTTCCGGGACCTTCTGTTGCATCAGCAACTCGACCATCTTCATGGCGGCTTCGCCGTGGTTTTCCGCCGCTGCTTGCCGTAGCCATTTCGCGGCTTCCGGTGTGTTTTGCTCAGCGTTTTCTCCCTCCAGCAGCATCTTTCCTAGTTCAACTTTCACCTGCGCCGTGCCCTTTTCTGCGGCAGCGCGCATCCAGCGCAGCGCGTCGTCGGCATTATCACCTCCCTTTTCCAGCAGGCAGCGCGCCAACCAATACTGAGCGAGTCCGTCGCCGTCTTCTGCAGCGCTCAATAAGGTTTTAGCCGCCTTATCCAGTTCCCCGTTTTTGTACTGTCGGATGCCTCGTTCTGTCGGCGGCACGTATAGTTTGCCCGCTTGCCACATCCCGGTCGCCCCGACGGCTAACCCGGCCAAAATCCCCCCGCCGAACCACCAAAAGCGCCGACTCTTCTTCAGCACACTGTCTGTCTTGTTCTGCTCTTCGTTCTTCATGGACCTTGTCCGGCAACTTACCACCAATTATACAAAAAAACAAGTGTAATCTACGATATGCCTGCTTTTTTGTTTTTCCCTTCGGCGTGCAATGTGCACTTGTGTACCCCCACGCCAGTTCTCATGTAATTTCACGCGCTTCACAGGAAGTAAACGATGAAAGTAAAGCTTGCAAGATGGCATCGTGTACCCACAAACTATCTTGGCTAATGACCCGCGTTGGTTTGAAAATTTCGCCGCTCCCCGCGCGCAGCGCGCGAATTTCCTGAAATCGTACATCGTACATAGGCAAACGCATTTTCTAATGCGTTTGCCCTGGCCTTGGTATTTTTAGCTTTTCATCGGTTCTTGTTTGTGGTATGTTTTCAAAGCTTACCCAAGCTTCAATGCCAGGCTGACTATGAAAAGGATTCTTTTTCTGATAGTGCTGCTGATGCTGGTGAATACGACCTGCCTCGCGCAGCAGGAAGATGCGGCGAAAGTGCCGCAAGCGACTGCACCGCCTCAGGAAGTGCTGGACGAAGCTGAGGGAACGACCGCGGATGGTCAAACTAGGAATGCCCCTGCTCGCGCTCTCACAGAAGAGCAGATCAAGGAGCAGTTGCTATCGGCCTCATGGGTGCCGGAAAAAGTACGTCCTGCTTTACGGGAGGCCGCCAACGCCATGAGCGCTGCATCCCTCCGCAAATATCTTTCCTCCCCCCACCATGCGTATGATGGACACAGCGTGTTGGATCATATTCGCATGAAGATGCCGTTTGAACCGCCGGTGGAGGGAACAATCTGTCCGGATTGTGGAAAAATTGTGGAAAATGTGGCTCCCGATGGCCCAACGCCGGCGTGGTCACACCATTATACGGGCAAGGGGGATCAATACAGCCGCTTCCCTGTGCCGTTGGCTATTTATGCTCCGAATGAGCAGGGAATGACGCTTTGGCAAAAACTCAAACACCGCGTGGAGGTGGATCAGTTTAACCTGGCGGCGACGCTGATTTTTCTGCTGGCGATTTTTCATACGTTTCTCGCACCTGTTTTTCAGGGATTGGCACACAAACTCGAAAAGCGATACAAAGAAAAATTACGCGAGCAAAATTTCCGCATTTTGCACCCGGAGCAGCGTGTGCCGGTTTCCTTCATTTCCACGCTTTGCCATTTCCTGGGTGAGGTCGAGGTGGTGTTCGGGCTCTGGATTGTGCCGTTCTGCCTGGTGTGCCAGCACTATTACTCGATGGAGGATTTTCTGCGCTACATCGACCGTGATACCAGCTTTACCGAACCCCTTTTCGTGGCGGTGATTATGGTCATTGCCTCCTCGCGCCCCATCTATCGTCTGGCGGAGAATACCCTGAAGTTGGGGGCTTCGCTTGGGAACGGATCTCCGGCGGCCTGGTGGCTCTCCGTCCTCTGCATCGCGCCGCTGTTGGGCTCCTTCATCACCGAGCCGGCGGCCATGACGCTGTCTGCCATATTGCTGGGCAAAAAGATATACCAGCTCCGACCCAGCGTAAGCCTGTGCTATGCGACGATTGCTCTCCTTTTCGTGAATGTATCGGTGGGGGGTACGCTCACGCATTTTGCGGCGCCTCCCATTGTGATGGTGGCGGGCAAGTGGAATTGGGATATGGCGCACATGTTCACGCATTTCGGCTGGAAAGCCGTTGTCGGTATTGTCCTGGCCAATTTGATTTATTTTGCGGTATTCACCAAGGAGTTCAGGCGCCTTGCAGAAGTTCAGCGACAGAATGCGTCTTTTGACGGATCTGTGCCCACATCTTGGGAGGATCGACAGGATGTCATTCCCATCTGGGTTTACGTCGTTTCCATCATTTTCCTGGCATGGACCGTGACGTTTGCTCATCACCCCGCCATTTTCATCGGCGGCTTCATGTTCTTCTTGGGCTTTACGATGGCCACCCCGCAGTACCAGAATGCCTTCTCTATTAAGGTGCCTTTGCTTGTGGCATTCTTCCTTGCAGGGCTGCTCATTCTCGGGGGCGTGCAGGGTTGGTGGATGCAGCCGGTGCTGCAGGCGCTGGCCGATCTGGGCGCAGAAGCGACGATGGGCGTGGCGAGTGTGCTCACCGCATTTAATGACAATGCTTCCGTCACCTTCCTTTCCAGCACGGTGCCCAATCTGCCGGAAGCCATACGTTACGCCATCGTTGCCGGTGCGGTGACGGGCGGTGGTCTCACCGTGATTGCCAATGCCCCCAACCCCGCCGGCCAAGCCATCCTGGGCAAGTATTTCAAATCCGGCATCAGTGCCGGAAAACTCTTTATCTGGGCCTTCCTTCCCACGGTGATTATGTTCCTCATGTTCACTCTATTTTAAATTATGTTTACCGGACTAGTAGAATGTACGGGGCGCGTGCGCAACAGTACCCCCATCGCAGAGGGCGCGCGCTACACAGTTGACGTCCCCTTTGCGCACGAACTTTCGCGCGGGGATTCAGTCGCGGTGAATGGGTGCTGCCTCACGGTGGATGAGATTGTCGAAGGAGCCGTATGCTTTGATTTGCTCACTCAAACGATGCGTGTCACCTCGCTCGGACAACTCCGCGCCGGTTCGCTCTGCAATCTCGAGCGTGCCATGCTCCCCACCTCCCGCCTCGGCGGTCACTTCGTTTCCGGGCATATTGACACCACCGGTGAACTCGTCAGCATCACCCCCGTTGGGCAGGATCACATGCTCCGCGTGCGCGTCCCCGACCTGCGCTACGTTATCGACAAAGGCAGCATCGCGCTGGACGGCGTATCACTCACTATCGCTTCTATCGACCGAGTCAGGTCAGAGCTTGAGTTCTGGATTACCCCGCACACGTGGCAGCGCACCATCATGCCTGCGTATTCTCCCGGCTCCTGTGTCAATCTCGAGTGGGATATGTTGGCCAAGTACATCGAATCGTTCCTCGCTGCCAGGCAGATCGGCCCTGGCGCCTAGCGGCGCCAGGAGGCAGACGAGGTCTGCCTATGTACGATGTACGATTTTCGATGTACGATTTGGATTATAGCGCGCCAGAGGCGCGGAAATTTTGCGAAGCGGGGGCGGAGGGATGTCCTAGGGCTGTGATCGGGCGTGGTTCGAAAGGGGCGGAGGCAGACGGGGGTCTGCCTATGTACGATGGACGATGTACGATTTGGGAAGTGAGCGCGCGTTGCGCGGAGGTGCGGAGCGGGAGACGCCTAGCGGCGCCTATGTACGATGTAAGATTTGAAAAAATTACACATGGGCAAAAAGGCCGTGAGGGCGCATAGTAAAGAGGATTGGAGGGATAAAAAACGGAGAGGGGAGGAGGAGTGGAAAGCAAAAAAATGGGATCTCGGTCAATTTCGCTGGAGGCGCAGGAAAAAGATTTGGCGAGTTTTTAAGAATAGGTATCCAACGTTAT
>CANPYO010000117.1 GCA_947588645.1 uncultured Akkermansia sp.
CAGAAGGAGGGGAAAATTTTCATAGCAGAACTAAATGTCGATCTCGTTAAAGACAAGTATCCCCGAGGCGCCAATTTTATGGTTCGAAGGATGCGCCGTTATGTTTCGGAAGCGACGCAAAAAGCTCTTGAAGAAAGTAACGCCGCCAATCAGGCTAACTGGCAACTCACCGAAAATGTGTCGGAAGCCGACATCCGCGTGGATATGGCTATCGCGAGTTTTCGTCCCCAGAAACCCCTGCTGCGAGTGGCATCCACGGTGGGCGGATTTTTCAGCCCTGTGCCGGGAGTGAGCAGTGTGGCCACGCGTTATTCGCAAGGTGACATAGGGATAGAAATGACCATCAGAAATGTGAAAGACGGGCGTTTGCTTTTTGCGTGCAAGGACAGTAACCGTGAGATGACAGCTCTGATTGAAAAGGAGGCCTACCGCAAAGGGGGAAATGCCGATGTGAACTTGCGCGTGTGGGCCGATAGATTGGGCAAGTTGATACGTTCGTGCTCGCCGGATCGTCTCGGGACGCGCAGCATTCGCGACCGTGCCAAAGAACGCAGTTGGTGGGATGTCGTCACGACGCGTCTCATGTTGTAGCGCCGCCCTCCCTCGCTCTGAGCAATCACGCCTTTCCGCGATTTAACATCCTCTTGCCCCGTTTGTTGGGACACGAGGCAACCGCATTTGAGAGACGTTAATCGGCAGAGAAAAGGCTCTTAAAATTCTCGCTCGCACCTGCTCCGCCTCCCCGCGCAACGCGCGAATTCTTCAAATCGTACATCGTACATGGACAGGTCCTGTCTGCCACCGTCGTACATTGTGGCACAGGGCAAACGCATTAGAAAATGCGTTTGCCTATGTACGAGGTACGATTTATTAATAATGTGCGCGTCGCGAAGATTTTTTCGGATCATTAATGTATGCTGTGATTCCTTTAGAGCCATCATCATGATGACCGCTGGTTATCACGGTTTTTGATACGTATAAACGGTGATATCAGTCAATAAGAGCAATTTCTCTGTTGATTGACTTCTCTCAAATGCGTTTGCCCTGCATTGTGGCACGGAAGCCTTGCCACGTAAAGCGGGATGTGGTATATTTCGGACATGCCGAAAGTAGCCCTCATTCAGCAACCCAGCGCCCCGGCGATGGAGGAAAACAAGCGCCGCACCGAAGCCGCCATCTGCGAGGCGGCGGCGGGAGGAGCGCAGATTATCTGCACACAGGAGATGTGTACTACGCCGTATTTCTGCCGTACGCAGGATTGCGCGGCGTTTGATTTGGCGGAAGAGATGCCCGGGGCATGGGGAAAGAAGCTGCAAGGCCTGGCGGCGAAGCTTGAGGTGGCGCTGGTTGTGGCGGGATTTGAGCGGCGTGCTCCGGGGGTGTACCACAATACGGCGATGGTGATTGATGCGGACGGCAAGTTCCTCGGCACGTACCGCAAAATGCACATACCTCAGGATCCCGGGTTCGAGGAAAAATTCTATTTCACCCCCGGCGACACAGGCTACAAATGCTTTGATACCAAGTTCGGCAAAATCGGCGTACTCATCTGTTGGGATCAATGGTACCCCGAAGCCGCGCGGCTCACGGCTTTACAGGGCGCCCAGGTACTCTTCTACCCCACAGCCATTGGCTGGATTCCCGGGGAGGAGGGACTCTATGCTGCTCAGCATCACGCTTGGGAAACTGTGCAGTGCGGGCATGCCGTGGCGAACGGCTGCTATGTGTGCGCGGCGAATCGCTGCGGGACAGAAGGGGAAACGACATTCTGGGGGCAAAGTTTTGTAGCGGATTACTGCGGCCAGGTCATTGCAAAGGCTCCCGTGGATGCACCTGCCATTCTGTACGCTGATTTGGACTTTGAAGCCCAGGAAGACCATCGCCGCATCTGGCCCTTCTTCCGCGATCGTCGCATCGACTCTTACTCCCCCATTACCCAACGCTGGGGCGAATGATGTCCTTCTCTTTCCCCGACCTGCCCGTCAGCGCACACCGCCGGGAAATTATTGCGGCGCTGAAAGCGCATCAGGTGATCATTGTGGTGGGCGAAACCGGCAGTGGGAAAACGACCCAACTACCGAAGATGGCGCTGCTGGCAGCCGGCGACAGGTCAGGAATGGTGGGCTGCACCCAACCTCGGCGTTTGGCAGCAGTGGCTGTGGCTCGCCGTATCGCTGATGAGTTGGAGGGCGATCATGCAAACATCGTGGGTTACCATGTGCGTTTCGATGACCACACGACCCCGGACACGCGCATCAAACTCATGACAGATGGCATCCTGCTGGCTGAAACACAACAGGATCCCGACCTGCGTGCCTATCACACCATCATTTTAGATGAAGCGCACGAGCGCAGTCTCAACATTGATTTCCTCCTCGGCTACCTGAAGCTTTTGCTGAAGCGAAGAAGCGATCTGCGCGTTGTCATTTCTTCGGCCACAATGAATGCCGCTTCCTTTTCGGATTTTTTCGGCGGCGCACCGGTGATTGAGGCGCAGGGGCGTACCTACCCCGTGGAACTGCACTACATGCCTCCCGTCGATGAGCGAGAGGATCTGCTCTCGCAAGTTCTGCGCGCCACGAAATGGATAACGCAATACGATGCAAATGGGGATGTTCTCGTGTTCCTGCCCGGGGAACGAGAAATCCGCGACTGCGCAGATGCTCTGGCTGAGCTTGACCTGCCCCGTACAGATATTCTGCCACTCTTCGCGCGCCTGAGTCTCGCAGATCAACAGAGAATCTTCCACCCCTCGCTCCATACACGCCGCATCGTGCTCGCCACCAATGTCGCCGAAACGTCCCTTACGATCCCTGGCATCACGTATGTCATCGATAGCGGCTTGGCACGTATTTCGCGCTACCTCCCCGGACGTCAAATCCAAAGCCTGCAAGTGGAGCCCATCTCCCAGGCATCGGCTCGTCAGCGCGCCGGGCGTTGCGGTCGCGTAGCAGAGGGTATCTGCATCCGTTTGTACAGCGAGCAGGACTTCAACGCGAGAGATGCCTACACCGACCCGGAAATACGCCGTAGCGCCCTGGCCGGGGTTATTCTGCGCATGGCCGATTTGCATCTGCCACCTCTCGGTGAATTCCCTCTCCCCGACCCGCCGAGCGATCGACTTATCCGCGAAGGCTACAAAACTTTACGCGAAATCGGCGCCATGGATCGAGCCAAATGTCTGACTCCGACCGGTCGGCGGCTTGCTCGCTTGCCGCTGGACCCGCGCCTGGGACGCATCTTGCTGGAAGCGCAGCACGAAAACGCCACTCCTGAAGCGTTGGTACTGGTGGCCGGCATGAGTATCCAAGACCCTCGAGAGCGACCGACTGAACATGCCGAAGAGGCCGACCGCGCACACGCCATCTGGCGAGATGAAGAGAGCGATTACCTATCTTTGCTGCGGATGTGGCGCTCCATGGACGAATTTCGCGATGGTCGCAGGCTGCGCCGCAACGCCCTGCGCAAGTGGTGCGCCTCACATTTTCTTTCCTTCACCCGCATGGTGGAGTGGCACAACCTGGAACAGGACCTGCGCGCCTCCCTTGCCCTTACACTACGCTGGCGAGTCCCCTCACTTCCGGCAGAGAATGAACAAGCGCCCACGGACAGCATCCACCGTTCTGTTCTTGCCGGCGCCCCGCTGCAAATCGGCACATGGAACCGCGAGGAAAAACTTTACCGTAGCACAGCCGGTCGTTCCTTCTCTCTCTTTCCCGGCAGTGGACTTTTCCGCCGTAAAAACCGAGCGCCCTGGGTCTTTGGCACCGAACTCACCGAAACCGGTCGTTTATGGCTGCGAAGAGCGGCAGTATTGAACCCCGCCTGGGTGGAGCAAGTGGCGCCTCATCTATGCTCGTGCCATGCTTTTGCACCTGAGTGGGATGCCAGGGCTGGCGTGGTGTACGCTCAGGAGCGCGTGGTATGCAATGGACTCACCATTGTAGAGTCACGTCGCATCAGTTATGCACGTTATCACCCCGCAGAGGCTCGCTCCATCATGATTCGCGATGGCATCCTGCAGCAGAATATGCAGGGCAGTTACTCTTTCCTCACGCACTTGTCCGACATGATGGAACGCATCGACGATGCAGAGCACAAGCTGCGTCGCCACGGTCTCATCCGGTGTCCGGAATCCATATTCCACTTTTTCAATGCACGAATTCCCTCCCGCTGCACCTCCGAAAAATCGCTGCGTGATTGGCTTTCCCGCGAGCAGAAAAATGACCCGCATATTCTTGATATCCCATACGAGGAGTGCATCTACCCCGGCGAGGATCATGTCCCACCTGATCTCTACCCGGACGAAATTCACGCCGAAGGCGATTCCTACCCCATTTACTACCGCCATGCCCCCGGCGAACCGGATGACGGGGTGACCATAGGCGTCCACATTGACCAACTAGATACCTTCCCGGACTACTTGCCGAGCTGGGGCGTGCCCGCACATTTGCCACTGCGTGTAGAAATGCTGCTGCGCACATTACCCAAGCTGGATCGTCAGCGACTCATGCCCCTTTCCGAAACCGCGCAAGCTTTTTGCGATGAGCATGCCGAACGCGAACCCCAACAGCACCTCCTGCGCGAGCTCGCCGACTTTGTGCATCGACGAACAGGCAGATTTTGCCACCCGGATGAGTTTGACGCCTCCCGCATGCTCCCGGAATATATCACCAAAATATGGGTATGCGACGATGAGGGACAGGAACTCGCCTTGGGAACCGATGCGAAACAACTGCGCGCTACCCTCACCGTTTACCGCAAAAAACGCTTCCACAAACAGGCTGTGCGATCTTTCTCCTCTTCTCCCATGACACGTTGGGATTGCGGTACCCTGCCCGAAACCGTGCCCGTGGGGGCTGATACAGGTTATCCTGCCCTGGCGGATGAAGGCAACTGCGTGCGCGTGCGCATCTGCCCCACGGCAGAACAGGCTCAATTCGTACACCGTGCGGGTGTGCGACGGTTGGTCTGCCTGCGCTGCGGAGATTTTCTCCAAGGCATCAAAAAACGCCTGCCCATTACGGATATACAGGCGAGGCTTGCTCTCTCCACTATCGGCGCTCGACCAAAAGAAAATGCCCAACTCTCCCTCTACGCCGCCATCGACGCAACTCTCGACCCGTTACCGCGATCTGCAGAAGATTTCATCAACGCCTGTGAACGCGTACGCGCCAATCTCTACGATACCCTCACGGGCAATATCTCTCGCGTGTGGAAACAGCTTGCTGCCGCCCATGATGCGCTCAGCGCTTTCCGGATCGCCTTTGCTGGCGCTCCTGCCGCCGCGCGCATCCTCAGCGATCTGGAGCGCCAGTGGAACTGGCTTACTCGCCCCGGTTTCCTGTGCGCCGATGAACCAAACGGCCTCCCGAACTACCTGCGCTTTGTGCGCGGCGTGAGCGAGCGGCTGCAACGTCTCTCGCACCGCCCGCTCGCGGATGATCTCAGCCGACTCGCCCAGTTCGATGCCGCTGTACCCGCCACCTTCTATGAACGATACCCCAACCATATTGACTCGGCTATTTGGCTACGGTACGCATCCATGGTCGAGGAATTCCGCCTTTCTCTTTTTGCTCCTTCCCTCTCCCTCAAGGGTCGTGCCTCCACGAAAAAATTGCAGATTCTTGCCACCCAACTCGGCCTAGGGCAAACGCATTAGAAAATGCGTTTGCCTACGTACGAGGTACGATGTACGATTTAATTCATTTACGATGGGCGATTTACAAAGTGAGCGCGCGTGCGGCGCGGGGAAAACTTCTCTCCAATGCGTTTGCCCTGTGGAGAAGTCTTAGTTCACCACCCATAGGCAACAACGCGGGGGTGTATGAAAAGGAGCAGCCCGCAGAGCGGTAAGCGCTGCGGGCTGCGT
>CANPYO010000118.1 GCA_947588645.1 uncultured Akkermansia sp.
TATTTTTCTCCTTTCTTCAACTTTTTTCCCGCGTTTTTTCACCTCGGTAGTTTTTAGAGGTGCCAGATTTGGAAATTTGGCGAGCCGCCGGCTCGCGCAACGCGCTTGAATTTGCAAATCGTACTTCATCCTTCGCACATCAAACATGGTAGTTTCTTCCACACATCCTCCACGCCGATGAGTTCCACCCCGCCGGGAGAAACGAGGTTAGCCACATGATCCCCGCGCAGCACACTACGAGCATTTCGTCGATCGAAAAGGCCAATGGTGAAGCGACCGGTCATGGCAGCCATGTGGGTGGGGCCGGTATCATTGCCCACCACGGCGAGCGAGCGCAGAGCTACCTGAGGCACATCGGTGAGCGATGTCAACCCCACCATATTCACCACCCAGTCGCGCCCGCAGGCTATGGTCTCGCCCTCGGCCGCCTCATCCCGCGTACCCAGTACCACCACAGAAATCCCCATTCGCCCCAACCGATCAGCCAACTCTCCATACTTCTCCGTCGGCCAGCGTTTATAGGTGTGCTTGGCAGAACAGCCGGGGATGAAGAGGACATAGCGCTGCGGCAGCATGTCAAAGTGCTTTCCCTCCGCACGCATGTTGCTTAGATCCGTCTTTTCCCAGGGAATGTGGACAGGCTGCACCTGTACTCGCCCAAGGCCCCAACTGCATTTTTTGGTGATAGTGATGAGCTGTTGCGTCTTAGTGTCCACCCAGCGGTACACTCCGCGCGGCCAGAGGAACCGCAGCACGCGCCTGTAGAAACGCGCACGTTGCGACTGCTGAAAATCATAAATATCGGTAAACTCTCCCCGAGCAATACCACGTAAAACACGCAGCGTCTCTAATTTGCCGCGGCGGTTGTCTTCAAGACATCCGGTGAAAATCCCCATGGCTCGCGCAATCGAGAAAAAGCCCTTGGCCGTCAGCAGCCACAGCTCGGCTTCCGGGTGCTCGCGCCGTATCGCCTGCAGCGTCCCCATCACCAGTACCACATCCCCCAGCGCCCCATGTTTGATGATTAGTATCTTCTTCATCACCTCTCACGCCAATCTATCAAATTGCCCCTCCCTTAGCAAGATATTTTCAACCGCAAGGCAACCGCATTAGAAAATGTGGTTGCCTATGTACGAGGTAGCAAAGCCGGGAAAACGGCTCCGCAAAATTCGAAACCTTTCTAATCACGCCAGCACTCTGTTCCTCCCAACCACCTCCGCCTACGCTCCGCAAAATCCCGCGAGCCGGCGGCTCGCCAAATTTCCAAATCGTACATCGTACGTCGTACATCGTACATGGGCAGACCTTGTCTGCCTCCGTCGTACGTCGTAAATCCCTTGTTTTACCCATTACTTTGTGTTAAACTCCCCTCGCCGGTTCTGCAAAAGCCGGCATCAAGTAAATAGAGTGGAATATGAATATAATCAAACGCCGCATGCTGGCTGCATGCTGGTGGTGCTTTGCGCACCCATGGCACGTGGAGCAACTTGTGTATCTCGCTCTCCTCGCCTGGTACCGGTTGTAGCGTGCATTGCACCCGCCCCGGGGCTTCTTCGGAAGCTCCGGGGAAATGGGGCAAAAAAGGTGTTGACTTCACGTGCATTTTCTGTTTGAATATCCCTGCGTGGATTTGTATTCATTGCATACTTTATTTACTTTTCTTGCCCGCCGGGGGTTGCAGCCCATAACCGGCGGGCGGGTCTTTTTATAGACTCCCCCACCACCCGCGAGCCATCTCGCTAAATCGTAAAAGTTTTGACTCACGCTGCGTTTTATGTTCTAATGAACCCATCGAAAGATTACTGCTTCTTTCATTTCCACTACCCGCCGGGGGAGGTGCAGCCCATGTTGAGGAACTACCCCCAAAAAAATTATAATTGACTTTACACCGTCGTCAGTTTTCACCCCGCGGGCAGCGCATCCGCGCTGTCTACTCGCCGCCCGCAGCTCTGCTGCGCATTATTTGCAAATCGTACATCGAAAATCGTACATCGTACATGGGCAAACCTTGTCTGCCTCCGTCGTAAATCGTAAATCGTAAATGAATTATCGTAAATGCCTTTTTCTCTTGCCATAAATCTCATCTGTCCGTATAATGTAGGTCGTTCTCCATGGTATCGCTCATTGAAACACTGCGTTCGCTGGCAAATGTGCGCGTCCTCGTGGTGGGGGATCTGATGCTGGATCGCTTCACGTACGGCAAGGTCGAGCGGATTTCTCCGGAAGCGCCGGTGCCTGTTTTTCAGATCCGCGAGCAGAAGGAAATGCTGGGCGGCGCGGGGAATGTCGTGGCAAACCTGCGTGCGCTGGGCTGCAACGTCTCAGTGGTCGGTCTGGTAGGACGTGACACAGATGGCGACCGCGTAGAGCAGATGCTCAAGGAGTGTGGCGCAAAGCCCATGTTGTTTCGTCCGGCGGATTTTCCGACCATTGTGAAGATGCGGCTCATTGCCTCCGGCAGCCATCTCTCGCGGGTGGATCGGGAGGAGCCGCTGCCCAGCCTCGACAAAGAGTTGCCACGTATCGCCAATATCGTGCGCCGCTTCGTGCAGCAGGCGGATATTGTGCTGCTCTCTGACTACGGAAAAGGGCTGCTCACGGAACAAACGACTCCCATCATCATCGACATTTGCCGCGAACTGGGAAAGCAAGTCATCGTGGATCCCAAGGGCGCGGATTACACCAAATACAGAGGCGCCACGCTGGTGAAGCCGAATTTGAAGGAGTTCGCCCAAGCTACGGCCGCCTCCCTGCCCGACCCGCGCACGCCGGCCTTCGAGCCGCGCCTCACGGATCTCGCCCTTTCGCTCATTAATCGCCTGAACATCGCCAACCTCATCGTCACGCTCGGGGAGCACGGCATGGCGCTCATCTCCCCGCAAGCGAACCCGCCTTTCCTGCGCATCCCCACCCAGGCAAAGGAGGTGTATGATGTGTCCGGCGCCGGCGACACTTCGCTGGCTGTATTGGGGGCGGCGCTGGGCTGCGGTACGCCCATTGAGGCGGCCATGCGACTGGCAAACGTAGCATCCGGGCTGGTAGTGGCCAAGCTCGGCACCGCCACAGTCACTGCGGATGAAATCACGCGCGCTCTCTCTCAAGCAAGCGCCCGCAGCGGCTCGACCATTCTGCCGCCGGAGCGCAAGATCATGACGCTCGACCAGGCGGAACAAGCCGTCCGCAACCTGCGCGAGGCGGGCAAGCGCATCGGCTTCACCAATGGCGCCTTCGACTGTTGCCACATGGGGCATCTGCGCTCCTTCATAGCGGCGCGCAAGCTCTGCGATGTTCTGGTTGTGGCGCTCAATTCAGATGCGTGTGTGCGCCGTCTGAAGGGACCGACCCGCCCGGTGCAGGACGAGGCGACGCGTTCACTGCTGCTCGCCAGTCTGGAGTTTGTGGACATGGTGATTGTCTTTGATGAAGATACGCCAATGCCCATCATCGAGCGATTGCGACCGGATGTGCTGGCCAAGGAGGGCTATACGATCGACCAATGGCCGGAAGCACAGTATGCGCGAACCTACGGGGCACAAGTGGTCACTCTTCCCCGCGTGGAAGGCTATTCCACATCTAACCTCGTGAAGAAAATGAAGTGATGCAAACGTATATCACCGAACAATTGCAGCAACTCTCCCGCGCCGCAGCTGATCTCTGCTCCCTCGCTCCGCAAATTGAACAGGCGGCGCTAATGTGCCTTGATTCCCTGCGTACCGGCCACAAAATCATCTTCTGTGGTAACGGTGGAAGCGCCGCACAATCTCAACACCTGGCCGCCGAACTTGTGGGACGCTACAAACTGGACCGCCCTGCCTTGCCTGCCCTTTCGCTGACGGTAGACACTTCCAACATCACCGCTATTGCCAATGATTACTCTTATGAGCAAATTTTCGCACGTCAGTTGGAGGCTGTCGGAGTAGCGGGGGATGTGCTCATTGGTCTCTCTACCTCCGGTCATTCGCGCAACGTGGTGCTAGCCATGCAGCGAGCGCAAGACATAGGCATCCGCCGCATTGCGCTGGTGGGCGCCAGAGGCGGTGAAATGCAAGCCCTGGCTGATCTGGCTCTGCCGGTTCCGGCCGATTCCTCTGCGCATATTCAAGAGCTGCACATCGCTGCGGGACATTTGATTTGCGATCTCATCGAGTCATCCTTGTATGCCTAAAGCTCTTTTCCTAGACCGAGATGGTACAATCAATGTTGATCACGGCTACGTATGCCGCAAGGAGGACTTTTCTTTCATCCCCGGCATCTTCGCACTCTGCACGCATGCGCAGGCATTGGGCTACCTCCTCATCGTGGTGACCAATCAGTCCGGTATTGAACGCGGATACTACACTGAGGCTGATTACCAAGCAGTTACAGAATACATGCTCCATGAGTTCGCCGCGCGCGGCATCCATATTGCCGATGTGTTCCACTGCCCCTTGCTGTCCGGACCCATGCGCAAACCCGCGCCGGGGATGTTTCTCGCCGCTCGCGATAAGTACCAACTGGACATGACCGCCTGCGTGAGTGTAGGCGATAAGCAACGCGACCTCGACGCCGCCGCCGCCGCCGGTTGCTCGCAGAATTTTCTCTTTCAAGGCAACTTTCAACCCATTCTCCAAGCTCTATGATTATTGTAACAGGCGGAGCCGGCTTCATCGGCTCCAATATCTTGGCTGCCCTGCAGCAGAAAAAATATCCGAATCTTGTTGTAGCGGACTGGTTAGGATGTGATGATAAATGGAAAAACATCGCCAAACGCGAGCTCGCCGCCATTGTGGAGCCCCCGCACTTGCGCAGTTTCCTGGCCGACCACGCCGACGAGGTTCAGGCCGTCGTCCACATGGGCGCTATCTCCACCACTACGGAGGCCGATGCCGACCTCATCATTCGCTCCAACTTCACGCTTTCTCAGGAGCTCTGGAAGTTCTGCACCGATGCAAAAGTTCCATACATTTACGCCTCGTCTGCTGCTACGTATGGCGATGGTTCTCTCGGATTTAAAGATGACGATAGTCTGGAGCATCTCAACGCCCTGCGCCCGCTGAATCCCTACGGCTGGAGCAAGGCTCTCTTCGATCGCTGGGTTGCTCGTGAACTCGCTTCCGAGCACCCTGCTCCGCCCCAACACGTCGCTCTCAAGTTCTTCAACGTATACGGTCCCAACGAGTACCACAAAGGAGGCCAGAAAAGTGTAGTCGCCCACATCTTTCCGGATGTGCTGCACGATCGGGAAGTCAAACTTTTTAAATCCTACAATCCAAAATATAAAGATGGCTGGCAACTGCGTGACTTTGTGTGGGTAGGCGACATTGTGTCCGTCATTCTCTGGCTGTTGGAACATCCTGACGTAAGCGGTCTCTTCAACGTGGGTGCAGGAGAGGCACGCTCTTTCTACGACCTCGCCACTGCCACCTGGCACGCCCTCGGCAAGGAGCCGCGCATCGTCTATGTCGATATGCCCGAGTCCCTGCGTGACAAATACCAGTACTTCACTCAGGCCGACCTCACCAAACTCCGCGCCGTCGGCTACGACAAACCCATGACCCCCCTTGAGGACGGCGTCACCACCTACATCCTCGACTTCCTTAACAAGCCCGATCCCTATCTCTGATCCTCGGTATTCTGCTGTTCCACCACCTCTGAATCATATCCGTCCCAAGAAAAAACCCATTCATTTACGATTTACGATTCTGGCACCTCTAAAAACTACCGAGGTGAAAAAACGCGGGAAAAAAGTTGAAGAAAGGAGAAAAATAATTGTGGATTGCAAGAATAAATGCAACAGATGACAAAAAAAGTTGAGGTCATGAAAAGAGAGGGGTAAAATAGTGGC
>CANPYO010000119.1 GCA_947588645.1 uncultured Akkermansia sp.
TTTCGGGCAACGGAGTTACAATGTGTTTGGGTGTCTTGGTTCATAGTGTCTTGGTTGTTTTGGTTGAAATTACTCTAACATGCTTTGAACTTCTTGGCACCCTTTTTTGTCCCAAGAACCTGTTGCATTTAATCTTGCAATCCACATGCTAATTTCATGATCGATTTTGTGGTTGACTTTTGGTGTGTGGTGTGGTTGAATGAGCTTACAGTGGGCTGCATTTATGTGTGGCCTGTACCCTTGAGCGGAGGGGGAACACTCCTGCTATCTTCCGTATTCAGGGCCGAGCGCAAGTGTTGGCGAACGTGACCCTCGCGGTGGGGGGACACTCCTGCTATCTGCCGTATGAGGCGACCGCCTAGAGTGTTTCCTAGGGTCCGGTCATGTTTCATCTTTTTTTGTATAGTAATTTTCCATCTCTTTTCCCGTTGATGTAGCTTGCTCGGTCTGTCCGGACATAGGAAATGACTAGCCCTAATTTGTTGACCACGACGCCAGAAATAAACTCTTGACGATTTCCAACCGAAAAAGATCGATAATACGCTCGCATTCCATCATCTTGAAGCCAGACTTCTTGCGGGTATTTAAATGTGCGCAGTGCTTCCATGAAAACCTGCAAACGTCTTTTTATTTCTGCATTAGATTTCTTCCCTTTTCGCCAATGATTGAGAATAGCGTCTGAAACCTTTACTGTGTCGCCTTCTATCGCGGCGGAGTGCAAAGTAAAACCTCGGTGAATCATTGCGAGCGCTCTATTAATGCTTTTTGTAGAGATGAGTCTCCCTTTGTTCACCGGAAATTTGGCGGCAGATTCAAGTCCCAGTACCTGCCATTCGGGGATTTTCTTTACCTGGACAGGTCTCTGTTGGGACTTTGCCGCTGGTGCAGGTACTTTCTTCGGTGCTTTTTGCTTTGCTTTCTCCGGCTTCTTCAGCGGCACGCCGTGCACACGGCAGTGGGGAGGGTCTTTTGAGCGGCATTCCTCCGCCTTCGCCGCCTCAACTTTGTCCACCAACCTCGCCAGCACCTCCTGCGCCAGCTCCTCCGCAGGCGGCAGCATGCCCAGCAAGCGCCTCTCCGC
This sequence comes from uncultured Akkermansia sp., assembly GCA_947588645.1. Lineage (GTDB taxonomy): Bacteria > Verrucomicrobiota > Verrucomicrobiia > Verrucomicrobiales > Akkermansiaceae > Akkermansia. The sequence continues at coordinate 1,082 of CANPYO010000119.1, forward strand.
AGCCGGCACGGTAATGCGGTGCTCCTCCACCTTGCGGACAAGCTCGAGCAACTCCGGCTTCACAGCCTGCGCAATCACCTTCATCGCCGCCAGCCGTATGCGCAGCGTTGCATCCCTCTCCTCCGTCAGCGGTGGCGCCCAGGATGCGCGAAATTGCGGCTGCGGCAGCGCCTGCGCACCCGCTCGCAATCCCTCATGCGCGCACAGGATGGCCAACATCGGTCCCGCCCATCGCTGCACAGCGACAAGCAAGTGGTACCTCGCAATGTCCGCCAAAATGCCCATTAGATCAGCCAGTCCGGGGATTCTTTGCCCATCACTCCGATTCCCGGCGCGCTCTCCGCATCGATGGCAGACTCCTCATCCTCCAGCTCATACATCGGCAGCAGGTCGCAAGCCGCAAGCGCAGCGAGATCCGCCGTCGCCGAGTTGTACTCATCGTGCCGCGTCTCACCCTCCAGCGCCTGGTGCATCGCCGGCACCGCCGAAATCGCCGCGTGCCGCGCCAGCACAATCGCCGTCCTCTTGCACTCCGCCGGCACCTTCCCCAGCCCGGATGCAATCGGCGCATTCTGTGGGCACGCATTAATCGCCCCCACCACCCGATCGCACGCCTCCCGCACCCGTCACCTCCAGCTTATTCTTCTCACCCCAACGCGCCGGCAGCAGCCTCGCCAGCGTCCATTGCAGCGTGTTAATTTGCAGCTTCGCCGCCTCAATCCGCACCCTCGCATCCGGTGCCCCTGATTCACCCGCCTCCCTCGCCTCTTCGCACAGCTCCAGGATCCGCTCCTCCATCAGGCAGAGCCGCGTCTCGCATGCCCGCGCATAGTCTGCGGCAAATCCCGTGTACTTCTTCACCCATCCGCTCACCGTCCGCTTCGGTACGCCGATTTCTCGCGCCACCGCTACAAGCCCCTCGCCCTCCGCAATCCTCTCGCAGATGTACCGCCCGAGCTCCTTCGTGTACCGCGTCCTTCCCGGCGTCCGCTTCCCCGGGTATCCTGATGTCTTTTCACTTCTCATTTTTGTAGTTGACTTTTTTGTGTTGGTGTGGTTGAATGTCCGTGGCGCGGGGGGCTGGCACCGTCGGTCGAACAAAGGTTCGTCCCGGGGATGTCAAATGAGCACCGCGCTATTTTATTAGCCTCGTTTGGACGCAATAGAGCACGTGGGGACGCTCTTTTTTGAACTCTTTGGCTGTGAGTTTGACCTCATATTTTTTCTTGCCGATGCGTATATAAGCCACACGTCGATGCATCCATTCGATGGGACTTTTTGTGTAATCTTCCTTGGTGTCCCGATGCCTCCCCTTGCCTATCGGCGCTGAGTGTCTCCATAGCTCGCACACATGGGCTGCGGCGGTCAAATGTGACTCCTTATCTGCAGATTTTTTCCTATTTTTAAGACAGACAAGCTCACCGATACTGTTCTTCGTCAAGAAAAATTCCGGCTGACCTTCGCCTGGTGCTTTCGCACCGCGTCCAAGGATGCCTTCGCGGTGATTTTCTCGCACAAAGAGTGTTTTCTCACTAATCCCGGTCAAGTGATTTCTCGCCTCTTCTTCGCTTTTTGTCATCTTTCGAAACTCAAAAAATGTAGGCTTCTTCTCCTCCATCTCGTTTGCTGAGATGGTCTTTTTTTTCATAGGCTTCGTCTTGCCCTCCCTCGCGTGGCGATTGTCATGCTGCTTGAACCGATTTGGGCAACCGTCAATGTGCTGCTGGTTACAATGCTCACCCTGGACATCCTCAAAGCCGCCAATCCCCTTCAGCATCCGCTCCAGCTCAGCCAACTCCGCCAGCAGCTCCGCATCCGCCTTCGGATCCAGCAGCGGCTCGGGTGTCACATGCCGATACCCATCCCGCATCACCCGCAAATCGATTCCGGCCTCCTGGCAGGCCTCAGAAACGCTTTGCTGAGCCTCCGTGGGCAAATCCTCCATGGACGCGGTAGACGCCTCTTCTACAAGCTGTGGGAGGTCGTCACACTCCCACCTTCCGTCGTCCACCCAGGCGCGGAAAGCCTTATCGCCCGCGCCATCGCAGCCCAGCTCTCCGTCTGATACGCCGCCGAATCCTTGAACCGAAACTCCGACCTCGACTGATTCAGCAAATCCGTCAACTGCTGCGCGCTCGTTTGCCTCTCCAGCAAAAACCAGTAATCCCGCACCGTCACATAGCTCCGCACCGCCCCGCCCACATTCGACGTCGAAATCGACGTAATCTGCCCCGTAAACAAATCCATCCCCTCATGCCTCAGCGTCACCTGCTGCCAATACTTCACCCAATCCGGTGCCGTCCCCGCAAACTCCAAAGACAGCGTGCTCCCGCCCTCTGCCGACTGCGTCAGCGTACACCCCGTCAAATGCGGCACAAACGCCGTCTGCTCCCCCCCACTCGTACCACCTCCTCCCGAAGATCCTCCCCCCGTGCACGATCCCCCTCCCGACGGCGCCACCGAAATCAACTTCTTCGTATCCAGAATAATCGCCATAGCTTTTTCAATGTTGAGTTAATACGCCCTCAGCCTCATCACGAGTTTGCGCTACACTCCCTTCGCTACCGCGAACCCAATTTTCGATGAAATTTTTAAGGCTTAATTGCATTTTTGTAGTTGACTTTTTCGTGTTGGTGTGGTTGAATGGCTTTGGCGCAGAGGCGGGAGGCTTGAAAGGTTATAGTTCCCATTTTATCCCTGCGCTATTTTATTGCCCTCGTCCGGACTTGGTAAAGTATGTTTGGGGTGCTGTCTTTGAACTCTTTTGCGGTGATTAAAACCTCATACTTTTTCTCGTTAACAGTCATGTAAGCCAAGCGCTTGTGTACCCATTTGATGGAGCTGATTTCAGGAATATGGTAGCGATCTCGTTCCTTGCGCAAGGGGTGCGACACCTGCCAGAGCTCATCCACATGTTCAGAGGCCGTATAATGCGATATTCTATCTGCCGATTTTTTGACGTATTTATCCCACCTCATTTCACTACCCGCATTATTGCTGAGAAAAAACTCTTCTTTCATCCCCGGGGCAACATAACCTTTGCCGGGAATGCCGTACGTCTTCGCTTTTTGCGCTATGACTTCCTTTTGGTGTTCCCAAGACCTCGACGGGCTTTCAATATGGACGAATTTAGGGTTTTTAACGACGGGCTCTTTCGGTCCTTTCGGCTCTTCCGGCTCCTTTGACTCCTTGGATTCTTTCGTTTCTTCCGGCTCTTTCGAATCCTCTTTCGTCGCTTCCTCCTGCTTCTTCAAAGGCTTTCCATGCACCCGACAATGCGAAGGGTCCTTTGAACGGCATTCACCATTGTCGCTTGCTGCCGCTTCCACATTCGCACCTTTTCGCGCAAGCAGTGACTCGCTAAACAGCTCTGATAACGTACTTGCCAACGCTTCCCGGTTCAGCAAGCTTCGCCTCTTCTTCGGCCGGTCTTCCTCCGGCTCTTCGTCATCCTCCGCGTTGGCCGCGGCTACAGATTCAGAGTTTTTTTTTAAGAACGCAAACGGATCCTGCATCGACGGTTGCTGCATGCCCGTCGCATCCGGCGTGGAGAGCACCGCCTCGCCCTCCCCGGGTATCGGCAACCTCAGCGACTCATACACCACATCCTTCGCCACCACCCTCAAACCCGCATGGCACTAGGACTCTCGGCTTGTGTCATACAAGCGAGATTTCGCCCAATCACCCCTCCGGAAGGGTAATATCTGTGGCTGCGGAGATGGTGAAATAGTGGTGCGTGTTGCCCGCAGCGTCCATCTCTGCTTTGAAAGGCCCGCAATACACATCAGGTGCGAAAAGCCCAGGAACCGTGCGGAAATGGCGGGTTAGGAAGAAGCGATACAATGTCTCAGCAATGGCCGTCGTATCGGTCTTGCACAGAGGCCCGCGAAGTATGGTAAGCGTCACACTGATGGTATGCATCAGCGCCCATGTATCTTCCTTTGGTTCGACTGATTCGGCTTGCGGCAAATCTAGCACAGCGCAGTATCCCAGCGAGCTTGCGAGGCTCTTGCGTATGCGCTCGATGAGGTCCATGGTGCGCGTGTCGTACAGGTTCGAATCACTGATCTCCGGCTCCGCGCATTGCAAGATTTGAGAGCGCAGCCAATCGAGGAACGGATATGAGAATGGTGCTAATTTCATGATCGATTTTGTGGTTGACTTTTTGTGTGTGGTGTGGTTGAATTCTCCTGTATCCGGGTGCTTGCTGCACCCTTTAAGTCCTCAATAGGCGGGGGGGCACTCCTGTTATCTTCCTTTGAGTGTCGGCCGTGAGTGTTCCTGGCGTCCGGCTATTTTTCACCTTTTGTACAGCAGTTTTCCATCTCTTTTTCCGTTGATATAACCGATCTTGTGCGTCCGGACGAATGAGACGACAAACCCTTCTTGGTCTACCACAACACCGGAAATAAACTCTTTACGATTCCCAACTTTGAAAGCGCGATAATACGCTCGACACCCATCATCTTGCAGCCAGACTTCTTGCGGGTACTTGAATGTGCGCAGTGCTTCCATAAAAACTCTCATACGACGCAATTTTTCTTTTTTTGATTTTTTCTTTTTTCGCCAATGGTTCGCTCTTCGTATAATTTTGTGGAATGACCCAACAAAGCAATTCTACAAAGTCGGCAAAATATGCGGTAACAACCA
>CANPYO010000120.1 GCA_947588645.1 uncultured Akkermansia sp.
TGCGGCTCGCCATAGGTGGCGCAGGTGGAGGAGAAGACAATCTTCTTCACCCCATGCTGCAGCATCGCATCCAGCAGATTGAGCGTGCCGACCACGTTGTTGCGGTAGTACTTGGCAGGCTTGGTGACGCTCTCTCCCACGTAAGCAAAGGCAGCGAAGTGCACCACGGCGCCGATGTCGTACTTTTCAAAGAGAGCTTTCAGACTCTCCGGCTCCAGCAGGTCGGCCTTTTCGAATGCCGCGCGGGGATCCACTGCCTCGCGGTGCCCATAGATCAGGTTGTCAGCCACTACCACACCGTAACCGCGATCCAGCAAATGGCGCACCGTGTGCGAGCCGATGTAGCCTGCACCTCCCATCACGAGAATGTCTTTTAATTTTGTATTCATGATTTTGCAAGGAAGCGACAGTCAATTACGCGGGCGGACGACGCCATGAGCTTCTGGACTTGTTTCATGTCTGCCTCCGCGAACTCCGGCCATTCCGTGAGGATTGCCAACACGTCCGCCCCCTGCGCAGCGCTCTCCTTGTCCGGCGCGTAGGTGACGGAGTTGCCCAACAGCTTTCGAGCATTATCCATCGCCTTGGGATCATAGGCAGTCACCGTGACACCACTGCGCTTGATGAGGTGCTGCACAATGCCGATGGCGGGACTCTCCCGGCAGTCATCCGTCCCTTCCTTGAAGGCCAGCCCCCAAACAGCGATGCGAGGACAAGAAATATCCTTCGCGGCATCCAAAATCTTTTGCGCCATCAGCTCGCGGCGTTTTACATTGCCGGAAATCGTGGAGCGAACGAGGGAGAGCTCCACCCCATGCTTGTAAGCCATGTGCAGCAGGGCTTTTGTGTCCTTGGGAAAACAGGAACCACCATATCCGGGACCGGGTTTGAGGAAAGCCGATCCGATGCGGGCGTCTTCCCCCATACCAAGCGCCACCTCATGAACATCCGCATGCACCACTTCACAGAAGTCTGCCATCTCGTTGATGTAGTGGATTTTCATAGCGAGAAAAGCGTTGGAAGCGTATTTGATCGCCTCCGAGGATCGGCGGGAGACAAAGAGCATCTTCGGGGAGGGCTCCATAGGCGCGTAAAGCTCGCGGATGAGGGCACGCGCCTCTCTGCACTGCGTGCCGACTACAATGCGGTTTGGGTGAAAAAAGTCATGCACGGCATAGCCTTCTCTCAGGAACTCGGGCAGAGAGATCACCTCAACGCGGGCTTTCGAGTTGGTCTTGTGAATAAGAGCCTCTACCTGATCCCCGGTAGCTACCGGGACTGTGGACTTGATGGCCACGACTGCCGGATCTTCGAGGCATTGAGCCAGCTGCTTCACCGCTGCGAACAGGTAGTCCAGGTTGGCTTCGCCTGTGTTGGGATTTTCCGGAGTTCCCACTGCCAGCATTACAACTCGCGCCCCGCGCACGCCCTGCTCCATGGAATCGGTGAAAGTGAGACGACCGGAGTCCAGTCCGGACTTGAGAAGCTCTTCGAGACCCTCCTCAAAAAGTGTCACCTTCCCCGCACTCAGTCTTTCCACTTTTTCGTGGTCGCAATCGATGCAGGTGACGTCGTGCCCGAGGCTTGCCAGCCCCGCTCCCGTGGGGAGTCCCACGTATCCTGTTCCTATGATGGCTACTTTCATGATCTGTTGATTTGCTTTTGGAAGTATTGAATGGTTGCATCCAGCCCCTGCTCTAACGGCACCCGCGGGCTCCAACCCAGTACAGTCTGTGCAAGAGAAATATCCGGTCTCCGCTGCGTGGGGTCATCCGACGGCAGATCGCGATGCACGAGTTTGGAGCTGCCTCCTACCTTGGAGAGCACAATGTCCGCCAGCTCGCGTATCGTGAATTCCCCGGGGTTGCCCAGGTTCACCGGGCCGGTGAATGTCTCATCCTCTACCGCCATCATCTTCACCATGCCTTCAATGAGATCATCCACATAGCAGAAGGAGCGCGTCTGAGTTCCATCGCCGTAGATGGTGATATCTTCTCCTCGCAACGCCTGACAGATGAAGTTGGACACCACACGACCGTCCTTCGGATCCATCTTCGGACCGTAGGTATTGAAAATGCGGATCACCCGGATGGAGACGCCCTCGTGCCGGTGGTAGTCGAAGAAGAGGCTTTCAGCGCAACGCTTGCCTTCATCGTAGCAGGCACGAATGCCAATGGGATTCACATTGCCGCGGTAGGTTTCCTTCTGCGGATGCTCCAACGGCTCGCCATACACCTCCGAGGTGCTCGCTTGCAGGATGCGAGCCCCATGCTCCTTGGCCAGCTCCAGCATGTTGAGAGCGCCCAACACGCAGGTGCGGGTGGTGTCGATGGAGTGGCGCCCCTGGTATGCAGGAGGCGAGGCGGGACAGGCGAGGTTGTAGATTTCATCTAGCTGTTCGCCCGGGTCGAAGGGAGCGCACACATCGTGCTTCACGAAGCGGAAGTCTGCATTTCCCTGCAATTCCGCGATATTCTCCATGCGCCCGGTGTAGTTGTTGTCCAGGCAGATCACGCGCCGCCCCTCCCGCAACAGCCGCGCGCAGAGGTTCGACCCGAGGAACCCTGTCCCTCCTGTGATTAACGTCGTCTTCATCGTACGGTCATGATTTTTTCCATTTTTCTGAGTTGTGCCTTCAGCCGGTTCTTGCGCTCGATGTAGCTTTGCTTTTTCCTGCCCCAGGCAAACAAGAGTCCGCAGCGGAGCCAATTCAACCTGCGCCGGATTTGCCGCAGCTGGATATCCCCGCGAGAAAGGCGCTCGGCGATTTGCTCATAGAAGGGGGCACTGCGCGCTACTTGCCACCAATACGAACTGAGCGGCGATTGATCTCCCCTCGTGAATTGAATGATCTTGGCCGATGCACGAGCCTTCGACCATTCCTCCCAATCCTTCGCCGGCATGTAGAGCGCATCTTTCCATGCCGGGCACACGTTCCACTCGAGAGGCAGCAGCTTCACTCGTCCCCGACACAGCTGAGTCAACCGCGCCCCCACTCCTGCGGAGTTACCCGCCCGGGGCGCTGACATGCTTATCGTTCGATCCACCCCGGCTGCCTGCATGGCCTTGATATCCATCAGGAGAACTTTCCCGCTTATCAGTTCTTCATAGGGATGGGCAATGCCAAAATCCTTCCGGAAGTTTTTCGCACACCGGCGTTCTTTATTGAGACCGGAAATGGTGATCAGATCCTTGCAAGCGGCAAGGCATTGCCCTTCCTCCATGGGAGTGTCAAATAGCTGCGCGATGTCGGCGCACGTAACTGTGTACGGAGAGATGTAAACCACGCGTGCATACGCCGAGAAAAGCCCCGGTACCATCATGGCCGGTTCTGCAGGGTTTCCTTCCACCTGGATCTTCTCCGTGGATACAATGCGCAGGGTCACATTGGCGGCGTTGTCGGCAAGTCTTTTCAGTTGCTCCTTCCATTCCTTCGTCAATTTTTTCGCCAGCACGACGACTTCGTAATGGCGCTTCGCATCGGTATGCAGGATCAGGGAACGTATCATCACGCCGCAGAACATGACGGATAGTTCGCCGGCGGAAGTGCATACGACGACGCACCTACGGGATGCATCACTCGGTTGCAAGTGAGCCTGACGCCGCACATCGCGCACAAAATAGGTCGGGATCTCTTTAACGGCCTCCCTGCGCTTCACCATCTCGTCAATGAAAGCGCCGGTAAGATGTTCCCCCAGGTAGCCAATGAAACGTTGATCAGCCGTGCTAAAATGTGAGCTGTCCACGACGCGCTCGACGTGGGCCAGGACATCAAAGAAATAGGGAGCAAAGCGCATGAAAACATCCCTGTGAAAGATAGCCATGTTCCATTGGTAGGCATAGCGCCCACCCAGGTAACTGCGCAAGTACTTCTCATGCTCAGGGTAGCGGGATGCCACGTAATCGAGAGCCTCAGCAAGCCCCTTTTGATGGGGAATCTTATCAACGACCCGACAGGGCGCTTTGGGATTGGTTTTCAATCTGTATCTTCCCTCCCCCGGCTCCAATCGGTACGCCTGACGCGCTTCCGGGGCATACAGTTGATACTTTCCGAGCTCCAGCCGGCTCGTGTCGTTTATTTCCTCCCGAATTTGTGCGTCCAGATTTGAGACGAAACGGACAGCCCCTTGTCCGAGCTCCGACGCAAGGAGAAAACCGCGGCGGTAGTGCACGAAGCCTATGTAGTCCGGCGAATCCAGCAGCTCGTAGTTTTTCCACGCCCAGTACTGCGCCGTGAGTTCAGAGTAATGGCTATTCTTTTCCGAAATATTTTCGCCGGTGTTGTCGCCAAGCGTGTTCTCAAGCATCCATTGCTTATCCCTCTCGCGGAGCAATCCTTTCCTGACGGCTTCGTCCATCCCGCTTCTTCCCACATGGATGGGAGTGTACACCCCGCCGCTCACAAGCTCTGCGGGCTTGTGATAACATACCAATATCTTAAGGCTAGGCGTATCGGAACTCATAGCGAAAAAGCGGATACCAGGCTTTAACCAGGGTACTGCGGCGGCAAATCGTGACCCGGAGACGCCCCCGGTGCACTCAAGGGAGATGCAGGAGAGCAGCCGTGCTGAAGCGAAAGAGAAGAGGCGCGGCAATCGGAAGGCTGCCCGTAATAAGCGGAGGAGCCGTGCTTTCTCTCTTCGTGCTTGCGAAGCAGGTAATCGGGGAGAAGAGGAGCAGATGGGTTGATGAGGAGTGTGCGAAAGTTTATTTTTGCAACCTGTTCGAGCACGTATGCGTTGTCAACAGCTGCCCTTGGCGAGTTCCCCCATGTAAACACACCGTGTTGGCACACGAGGACTCCCGGGACTTTCGTCACATCCAGACCCGCGAGCGCCTCTGCAATGACGCGACCGGTATTAAGCTCATAATCCTGCTCTACCTCCTGCGGTGTGAGCTGGCGGGTGACAGGAATAGCTCCGGCAAAACTGTCGGCCTGGGTGGTGCCCATGGGCGTGATGGGTTTGCCGGCCTGTGCAAATGCTGTGGCATAGCTTGAATGCACATGGCAGATAGCTCGAACTTGCGGGAAGACACGGTAAATTTCAAGATGAGTCGGAGTGTCACAACTCGGGCGCAAGCCTCCCTCCAGTACGCGCCCCTGCATGTCCACCAGCACCATGTCCTGCGCGCTCATCGTCTCGTACGGCACACCGGAGGGCTTGATGAAAATGCTCGATGAATCAACGCGGCAAGAGACGTTGCCCCAGGTGAGCACAGCGAGTCGCCTGCGAATGATTTCGCAGTTCGCCTCGCAAAGTTCTGTTCTCAAATCGTTCATTTACTTCAGGAATTGCCTGCAGGTATCAAGCGTGTTTTTTATGCCTTTCCTCATATCCCAGAGGGGAAACCAGCCGAGGGAACGTAGTTTGGAGCAATCCATCGTTAGTTCATAGCGCACGGACGGATCCTGAATTTCATCGTGAAGTTGCACGCCGCCCACTGCCGCCAGGCACTCGGCGAACTCGCGCAGCGAAGCATCAAAACTGCCGATGTTGTAGGTCTCCGCCGCGCCGTCCGTCAGAATGCGCAACAGGGCGGCGGCGGCATCCACTGCGTAGCACCAGGTGCGGCGCATCGTCCCCACACTGCGCATGG
>CANPYO010000121.1 GCA_947588645.1 uncultured Akkermansia sp.
GTTATGTCGAGGAGTTCCGTTGAGGATTTCCCTCTCAGCGCTTCAGATTATACCACCTCGAATCAATAGTGTACGATGTACGATTTGGATTATAGCGCGCCGGAGGCGCGGGAAATGCGGAGCATAAGCGGAGGGGGAGGGCGGAGCAGGACGGGAGGTTGGTTCGAAAGGGGGTGGATTTGCAAAGCTGAGTGACTGGCTTGGCTAAATCGTAAATGATTAGTCAGGACCGAGGCGCCTGGCGGCGCCTATGTACGAGGTACGATGTACGATGTACGATTTGCAAAGTTTTCTGCTTCCTTTTGCACGCGACTGAGATCTTGCTCCTCTCCTCTTTTTTTCCTGAGCTCATCTATCTCCCCTTCGTACCGTCTCAGGTAATTACGCCTTGTTTCCGACAATTTGCGATCGTTTAAATTGAGAGCCCGAATTGTGTTCTCGGCGCGCTGATTTCCTCCCACAGGCCTGGCAGTAACCCGACTATTTTCCCTGCTCGATCGATCCTCAAGAACGAAGGTAATAAGATTCCGAGGATTCTCCTCCTCAGAATGGGGATCGATGAGCAGCTCGGACGGAATACCACCCTTTGCATCCTTGTACCGCCCGCAATGGTCATCACTCTGGCACGACAAAACCATGTTGTTCCAATCCCACGTGCGCTGAGGGCATTTTGAACGCTGATAAAAATGATCGATATGCCAGTGGGGCTCTTTGAGCTCACACTCGCAATAGCCGCAAAATCCGTCCTGCTCTTCAAGCTTCGCCTTGGAAAGAACTTCCCTCTGCCGACGCTCTAAATCCCACTTTTTGCCTCCTCTATTCGATTTTTTCTTTCCTTCTTTGTCGCAATCACGCAGGATTTTGAGCGCCTCCGGAAAGTCAGACGGTCTGAGCTCGATGTGTTTCATCGCTTACTCTCCCTTCAATCTCTCCCTGAGTGCACGTGCTCGGCGAACGCCTTCCTCGCGGAAGTGGAGCTCTTCGCACAAGGGGGGATCCCTGTCCGTACTGCGCGACAACGACCCCATAAGCCTTTTTGTAGTTCTGACCGTCTATTTGTCCAGTCTGCAACTCCGCCAAGCAGTCCAAGTATGCCTTAAAACCCGGCGTTTCCCGGTACAATTCCGGAGTATTCATCACCTCCGCAGCTATGCTGTCCGGATAGTAGCCCATGGTCTCATCTTGGGGATGCTCCTCCCTGAGGACACCATCCTGATCAGCGCGAAGAATGTAAATATGCTCTTTTTTGACGGAAGACAACACCTCCGCCGAGTGAGTTGTCATCATGAGCTGCACATTGGGGAACGTCCTGCGCAAATCCCCCACAACCCGATACTGCCACTTGGGATGCAGATGCACATCCACTTCGTCAATGAGGAGGATTCCCTTCCCTTCCAACGGATTCTCCGATGTGAAGCGATTACAAATGGCCAATCGACGCGCAAAATCGGCTACTAACGCCACCATCCCGCGGTAGCCATCCGAAAGCTGGTCAAACCTCATCTCCTTGACAGTTCCATCCGGCATATGTTGATCCATCACAAAACGTTTCGGATTCGTCTCAAAGCGTGGATTGGTCAGCTTCGACTCTGAATTTCGGAACACGCGCTCCAAAGCCTCGCGAACCGCCTCTAATTCCCGACTGGAGAACCTTTTATTCTTTCGTTGTTCTCGCAACTCGTTTGTCTCCTCGTCATTAAACCAATCGAGGAAGCTATCAAAGTCCAAACTCGGCTGGAGTGCGTTCAGATAGGCAGAAAAGGGATCGGTGTAATTCCTTTTCCTGCGCCCGAATCTCTTTCGATCGCCTTGCTGAGCGCCCCTGTGCGGGCCATAATACGCCAGAGCCGGTATGGACTTACCCTCCTCGGCAAGGTGATTCAGTTCCTCAGCTAGATCACTTTCCGTACGGTTATACTTGATGCCAAACTGATGGTGAACATTCTGCCTGTTGGGAGCCTTCCCGGCGTACAAGGTGTAAGAGGTCTCAGCCTCATAGTCGCTGAATTCAAAGGGAGCAACCTCCGCAAGGATAAAACTATCCTGCGCCGCCTTTTCCCGGGCGCGGCCACTTTTCATCTCCACGTATTTACGAGCGTTAAGAGACGAATATGGGATCGCGCCTATGCGGGGCACATAATTGCAGTAGGGGAAAATTCGCGAAACCAATAGAGAGAGAGCATCCAGCAATGTGGTCTTCCCGCTTCCGTTGTCGCCCACGAACACGCAAAGCTCGCGGTTCAGCTTCAAATCCGCCTCCCCGAACATGCGAAAATTCCTCAAATGAAGCGACGATATGTACATACGGATTCTCCGTTACTACCATCTCCCCTCTTCCTTGTCAAGCACCAATTCCAAGGCCCAAGGCAACCGCACACCCGTCCCAAGAAAAGCGATCCCAACACGCAATTCATTTACGATTTACGATTTACGATTTACGATTTAGGAAGTTCGCGCGCCTGCGGCGCGGAAATTTGACGGAGCGGGTGCGCATAGAAACTTTCAAAACATAGCGCGTTGTGAACTAGCATGGTTTGTGGATACGCGATGCCAGCTTGCTGACTTCTCTTCCGTCATGTATCTTCCATGAAACGCATGAGGAATGGGTTGAATGAGCCCGGAGAAGATTTTATTGGGACACGTGTAAGGCAACCGCATTAGAAAATGCGGTTGCCTATGTACGATGTACGACGGAGGCAGACGAGGGCTGCCTATGTACGAGGTACGATATGCGTTTGCCCTAGGGGGTTGCATATTCTTCTTGCACTCGTACGCATATTGCGTACAATAGAACCATGACTACGAAAAGCATTTCATCCAGTGAAGCGAGGAGTTCTCTCTACACCATCCTGCGGGAAGTTGTGGAGGATGCCGTGCCTGTGGTGATACGCCATCGCGGGCATAAAAATGCAGTCATTATTTCCGAGGACGAGTACAATTCCCTCGTCGAAACCGCCTATATAACCGGCGGTCGGAATGGGGAGGCTCTGCGCCGTTCTATGCAGGATGCCAGAGAGGGCAAAACTCGCCGTATCACATTAGAGGAAATAGACGCGCTCCTCAACTGATGTACGAGATAGAACTTACAGCCGAGGTCGAGCGTCATTTGCTCTTCTGGAGCAAAAATGACAAAAAAATGCTCAAACGTATCCGCAAGCTTCTTGCCAATATGCAGCAAACGCCTTACACGGGACTCGGCAAGCCGGAAGCCCTGCGGCATGAATGGAGCGGCTTCTATTCACGCCGGATTGACAGCCAGCATCGGATTGTTTACACAGTAAACGAAGAGCAGCGCCTTATTACCATTCACCTGATGAGGTATCACTACTAATTCCGCAATCGTACACAGGCGGCATCTTGACGCCTACGGCTCGGCAATCTCGCGCGCAGCGCGCTAGCAATTCAAATTGTGACTCGTCAATCAAAAATGGTCAGCCGCAATAGGTTAAATTGACAAAAGCACAGAAACGACTACTGTAATAATCGTGCCGACAACGGGCAGTACGATTTGCATTTTTTTCACAAAGATTTCATTAAGTATGTCGTCCTCCGCTGCATTGTAAGCCCTGACATATTCCTTGAGATTTTCGATATGCCTGTTTGTCTGCTCTAAGCAAGAGCGTCTGGAGTCCACCAAACTAGCTAATCGGAGGTCAGTTCCAGTTTCACCCATCTCAGCGGGAGTTTCCTGTTCGACAAAGTACTGATAAGCAAGCCCCATGTTTTTTTTGAGTTCAGCATAATTCGGTATATACTTACCTGCAACGTAGGAAAAAAGGCCGAGCCGTTTCTTGATGTCATAACAGGTCTCAACAAGACTGAGAGCCTCACTTTCGGATGCGTCAAAGATAGCCCTCTGTGTGTGGGATATCGCCCTGCGAAGTTCCTCCCTGTTCTCCTCCTCTGTGTTAGCTTCGAGGGCGCGTACCAAATGCCGACAGGAATACCGAAGCTGGTTGACGGCCGGAAGATAAATCTCGATATTCCGGAATTCTGACCTCTTGATCTGCTTTTCGGCGATTTTAAAATTCGAACAAAACTCTGCCAAAAGAGAGGTATCCATAGCTACGCTGAAAGTCGATAAGCTTTTGCCTTACGCTTCCGAGCCTCCATATCCTCAGCCGTCATATAAGCTCCACGATGAAGCAACACATTCCCCGATGCGAGAAGGGAAACAATATCCTTCTTTCCATGCGTGTGCAGCTCTGCACGGCGAAAAAGCGTTGGCTTTAAGAAATGGAGCAGGAATTTTTTCATGATCTTCGGGGACAAACCCTCCCCACCAAGGCATTATTGCATGGAAAGGTGAAAAAGGCAAGAGCAAAAAAGGGCGCGTTCACATTTGTCCCAAGAAAGAGCATCCCCAATCGGTAGTGAACGGCACATCGTTCAACGCAAAGCGTTGGTTATTTACGAATGACGAATTACGAATTACGATTTGGGAAGATAGCGCGCTGGCGCGCGGGGAGGCGGAGCTGGAGCGATGGGGGAAGGTGGAACCGCGCGCGGGGGTGGTTTAGAAAGCAGCGGGGAGCGGAGCCGGAACACATGGGGATTTTCGATTGACGTCGTAACTCGTCAATCGTAAATGTTGTGGCACATTTCACTTTTTTCTTGCCTTTTGTACTATTTTTACTTGACTCCGCACCCATAAAAGAGCTATCATGCGCTCATGCCTCTGAAAATACGCGAGCTCAAAGCTATGCTCCTCAAGGCAGGCCTTCGCCCGCTGCCCACAGGCAAAGGCAGCCACCGCTAATACGGGCACCCCTCTCTCCTCCGCCCCGTCACTATCTCGGGACACGACAACGACGACGCCAAGCGCTACCAAGAACGCGAAGTACGCCAAGCCATAACAACCGTAGAAAAATCACGCCATGAAAAAGAATACTAAAAAAACAGCCAAACTCTTTACGCGCATCATCCGCTGGAGCAAGGAGGACAACTGCTATATCGGATCGCTTCCGGAAATCGCTCCCAACTGCTGCCATGGCGATACCATCGCTGACGTCTCTTCTCAACTCGACGACATCGCTGAAATCTCCCTCGCCAACTGCACCGCCTGCGGCATCCCCTACGATCCGCCCGGCAGCGCCCTCATCATCATCAGCGGAGCAGAGAAAAACGTCTCCTCTGCCCAACTCGTCCTCAGCCTGCGCCGCAGACTCGGCCTCAATCAGGGAGAATTCGCCGCCGCGCTCGGCATTTCTCAATCCACCCTCTCCAAGTGGGAAACCGGCGCCCGCCGTCCGGATGCCGCCGCTTACAAACTCCTGCGCATCCTCCGCCAAAAGCCCGACCTCATCACCATCTGATTCCCCGCATAGTGGCGTAGGTTGCGCCACGCCTTCAGCGCAGCGGTAAAAACGCGCTTGCAAACGGAGTGCGCGGCTGATAAAATGCTGTGCATGCGGGTGACAAGGAAACAGACTATTCTGCTTTGGGTAATGGCTACGCAGAGCGAAGGGGTCACTAAACTTGGTCTGCAGAAAAGGCTGTTTTTTCTGGCTGAGAA
>CANPYO010000122.1 GCA_947588645.1 uncultured Akkermansia sp.
TTGAACTTAGTCGCAAAGTAGAAGAGGCATTGAGGGAGCTCTATGAATACCTCGAGCAAAAAAAGCGGAAAAGAAAAAAGTCATATGATGAATCGCATTTGGATAAAATCATGCTAGATTGATTCCCCGAGAGTTTGTCCAGTAGAAAAATTATACGGGAAAAAGGCAATATCATGCCCCCCCTTTTCGGCTGAGGCATTCGCAAAGGGGGCGATTCCGCTACGCTCCATCACCCCCTTTGCGAATGCCTCACGGGTACAGCAAAAGGAGGAAAGTAAATATTACAAAATCTTTCGCTGCACCATTTTGGTCCGAAAACGAAGCTAACTCCCAGCAAAGTCTTGCAAATTCTGATGAAAATGCTATGCTCTTGGGTGACCGTTTATTTTGAGGCATCGGACTTCGGTGACTTTTTCTTTTGAGGCATTACGGCGCTATAATCCAAATCATACATCGTAAATGGCAAAAGGTCCCTGCATTTTCTCATGCGGGTGCGCTGGCTCTACGAGCATCGAAGTCTAACTTGACAAGATACGCAAAATTCGCTAAAAGGAGCGTATGGCATCTCAGCTCATCTACACAAAGTCACGGGCCGTACATGGAAATCTGGCACAACGGATATGCCGAGCGGTCAAGCCGGGGTATGCAGTAGTGGGGAAGACGCGCATGAGTTCTGACTTAGAAAGCATGCTTGTTAGTTTGGCTCGACATGGGATAGAGAAGAGGAGCATGGATTTGGAGCCACAATTTCTCTATCTTCCCGACTTCACGAGCCGCGGGATTCGGCACATATTCGGCAGCGTACGCTGGGCGAAACGCGGCGGCGTAACGAGCGCGGATTACATCGCGCACTTTTTAGTGCTGACGGAAGAAGAAGTGCGCAAGATATGGCAAAGTTCATGCAGGCTGACGCCGGCAGGCATACTGCTCGTGCTGGAGCTGAACGGGCTTTGGGCGGAGAGCTGGAGGGGAACAGCGAGGTGGCTGACGAATGAGAACCTGCCAAATTGGGCGGAGGCCGAGGAGACTTTGCAAGCACAGGTGCAACCGACCTGGCAGTACTATACCGGACACAAGCATTTTGCCGCACTTCTCAAATCGCCACAGTACAGAGAAGCATGCATGCTTGCTCTGCCAGCAGGAACGCCGGTGATCGACATGCTGCGTTTGCTGCACGAGGCAGATTCTCTGCGCAGCGACATGGGCTGGAGCATCCCTGTATCAACTCAGGGTAGTGAACAAGTCGTGGAGCTGACCCAGGTGCAGCTGCTCGGATATATAGGCAGTCGCATGCAGAGGCAGGCTACACTGGCCGGGATACCCGTCATTGAGGTGACTGAAAAACTGGTCGATGCGGCAGAAACTCCGAACGTGCAGCCAGCAGCGCCGCCTCCGGTGTTCACCCCACCGCAGGTAGAAAAAAGCGCCATTACGAGCGGCGGAGAGGAAGACGAAGCGAGCGCGCCGCCATCGACGCATTTGTTGTCCAAATTATTGAGGTTGGGCGGAGCGCTTCTCATCCTCGGCGGAGCTGTGATATGTGGGCAATACGTGTGGAATAACCGTGCTGAATTGAGAGAACACGCCGATAAGGCGTATGCGCAGACTCAGGAACTCGGCCAAACCGAGCATGCGAAGAATGAGGCGTATGAAAGCGCGACGCAATCAAACGACGAAGAAGTCTCAACCGGCGAAAAAGTGCCCACTCACGGGGACATCCTACCCGTACAGGTCGGGCAAGCAATCCCCAATTGCCTCAAACAGCTCTTCAGCGACATTGATAACAGACTCGATAGCGGAAAAGTCGCCATATATCACCTTCACCCAAACGAGCAAGTGAACAGCCTTTCCCACGACCTGGATGGCAACGCATACCGCGCAATAATCAGTCCCGGGGATGGTGAGGGAAAATGGGAGCTGAGGCTGCTTGAACAGGACAAGCCCATGCCCGGCGGCAAAGTTACCATCACCACAGAGGACAACACGCTGCGCGACATCACGGATGAAGAAGGAAAGAGCGTCGCTCTGCTTCTGCCAATCCCCCAAGGAGACGAAACGACAGGCGAGGTTCTTCTGTTGCCGGAAGTGCGAATAGCTTTGCCTGCACCCGAAGGCAAGCGCAAGACAAAAGCTGACGAGGCAGACAAATTAACCGAGCTCACGCCGGAACACTTGAACTGCGGGGCCCAAAAGCAGAAGCTCTCGCTTGCCTCCTCTCCGCAAGCAAAGAAATGGGAGATGCAGCTGCAAGGGAATATCAGCTACACAGCACAAGACCTGGTGAGGTTGCCGGCTGTAGCTGCGCGTAATAAGGTGACACTGGCGGAACAAAATACACAGCTCTGCCGACTGCCTGAACGCGGAGAACGACGCGGAGGAATGCTCTTCTACAGTCCAAAGCTGAAAATAAGCTATGATTTGAGGCAAGAAGTCATCGCTCACATGCTGCGCTTTGCCCATGCAACCCACAGCGTCAGCACTCAGAAAAAACTTAATCCGCACAGCTTGGCCGGCACCTACTGTATCGTCACCCGCATTCTAGAGGCTCCTAAAGACAAGAGAACCGAGGCCATCCGGCAGTACGCCAACCTGTTTGCCGATGAAAAATTTACGGCATTCTGCGAAAAAGAGCTCAGCTACATGCCTCGCCCTTACCGCGGCGGCGTGTCGGGCTCAGGGACGCGCATCCAAGTGAAGCCTGAGGTCATGGAGCAGCTCATGGTCGCGAATTACCGCGATATTCAGCTCGATCTCTGCGAACGACTTACCAAAGAAGCTCGAACCGAATTTTCCCTCCTGCTGCAGGCACAGCGAGATGCCGCCATATCTGGCAAGGAGTTGGTGCTGCGTGAGGTGCAAGTGACCGGTCCCGATGAACTCACCTGGTCATTTGAAGTGAGTGGGGATGAATCGCAGCCTCACTCGTAAACGCAATTCATTTACGACGGTGGCAGACAGGAGCTGCCCATGTACGAGGTACGATTTTCGAGGTACGATTTGGAAAGTGAGCGCGCGTTGCGCGGATTTTTTCGGATCATTAACGCGTGGGAAATGGGTTGAATGAGAGCGGAGAAATTTTATTGGGACACGTGTGGATCACATCCGTCCCAAGAAAAAACACCCCCAATAGGCAGTTAACGGCACATCATGAAGCATAAGTTTTTGGTTATTTACGATTTACGATGTACGATTTACGATTTGAATGCTAGCGCGCTGCGCGCGTTCCTGCGAAACAAAAGCAAAGCAGAATTTTCGAAGACGATGGTGGTGGCGCCTATGTACGATTGCAAGGCTTGCGCGCGCTGCGCTGGAAAACCTCTTGCTTGACGCCGTGTCGGGTTGACTCAGCGCCGCCCCATCGGCGCTTGCTTCGGAGTCGCCTCACGACTCCTTACCCCTGCGGGGCAAAAGCTATCGCTTTTGGCTAATCGACCTTACGGCCGTCGGTCGCTTTCGCCCTTCGGGCAAAAGCTCTGCTTTTGTCCAAGCCCCCTCCGAGCCCTCGGGGGCTTTCACTGCCTTGCTCAATCATCAATGGTTTGAGCTTCTTGCTGGCTTATCTTCTTCATCCATGGGAAATGGGTTGAGTGAGATCGGAAAAATTTTATTGGGACACGTGTGCGTGTGGATGGGGGTGCGAAAAAAACGCTCGCCAAAGCATGCGCGAGGTGGTAGAGTAAGAACAGTTAAAATTCGTCTTGTCTATGGCAATTAAATTATTCATCCCCGGGCCGACCGTCGTGTCGGATGAGATATTGAAGGAACTGAGCGGACCGATGATCAGCCACCGCTCTAAAGCGGCCTCTGCGTTGCAAAAGCACATTTCGGACTACATGCAGAAAGTGCTTTTCACCGAGAACCGAATTCTGCTCTCCACCTCCAGTGGTTCGGGACTCATGGAGGGAGCCATCCGATCCTGCACCGCCAA
This sequence comes from uncultured Akkermansia sp., assembly GCA_947588645.1. Classification (GTDB taxonomy): domain Bacteria; phylum Verrucomicrobiota; class Verrucomicrobiia; order Verrucomicrobiales; family Akkermansiaceae; genus Akkermansia. The sequence goes on from CANPYO010000122.1 coordinate 3,929, forward strand.
GCGAGCGGCGGTATTCTCCATCGGAGCTTTTGGAGACAAATGGTTCAAGATGGCCAAGACGAACGGCGTGCCGGCAGATAAATTCTCGAGCACCATGGGTGAACCCACAACGCCGGAGATGGTAGACGCCGCTCTTTCCACCGGTAAGTATGACCTGATCACCGTGACGCACAACGAGACATCCTCGGGCGTGCAGAACCCGGTTGAAGAGATTGCCGAAGTGATGAAGAAATACCCGGATGTCGTGTGGTGTGTCGATGCGGTGTCTTCCGCCGTGGGATCCAAGATTGAGACGGATAAACTGGGGATTGACGTATTGATCACCTCCACCCAGAAAGCGCTGGCGCTGCCTCCCGGGTTGGCTATTTGCGCCGTGAGCCGCAAAGCATACGACCGCACGGAGAAAGTGGAAAACCGCGGGCTGTACTTTGACTTGCGCAACCTTTGGGACTTTATTGACAAGAAGAATTACCAGTACACCTCCACGCCCTGTCTTTCGCTGATGTATGCGTTGGACAAGCAACTGGTGCACATCGTGGATGAGGAAGGTATCGAAGCGCGGTTTGCCCGCCATGAGGAGATGGCCAAATTCACCCGTGCATGGGCGGACGAGTACTTCCGCGTGTACCCGAACCGTAAGCATCTTTCCAAAACGCTTACGGTCATTGACGCCCACCCCAAGGGAAAAGACGAGCTCATTTCCATCGGTGACCTGAATAAAGCTTTGGCCGAGCGTGACATGCAAATAGGAAACGGCTATGGCGACCTGAAGGACAAGACCTTCCGCATTGCTCACATGGGCGAACTTACCATGGACGACATGAAGGAGGTCACGAGCGCTATCGTCGATATCCTCAAACTCGGCTGATTGAATACTCACGAGGCACGGCAAACGCATTGGAAAATGCGTTTGCCCTGCCAACAAGGCAGGGGGAGGCATATAATTTTTCCCCACTTCTTTTTCTCTTTTTTTCGCACCATGAATAATCCCCTGTTTGTGCTTCCGTACCAAGTGATGTACTACGATACCGATTGTGGAGGCGTGGTGCATAACTTGGCCTACCTGCGTTGGGTGGAAGAGTGCCGAACGAAGATGTCCACCGCCATCGGCATTGATTGGATACGCTTAGCCAAAGAAGAAAACAAGCATTGCGTGCTTGTGAGCCATGAGGTGCATTACCACTCTCCCGCTTTCATTGCAGACGAGATAAGGGTGCTGGGAGGCATCGAGAGTGTGGGAAAGTCCTCCATTTACTTTACATTTGAGATTCGTCGCGCGGAGGATGATAAGCTCTGCGTCACTGTCCGCCAGCGGCTCGCACTCGTTCAGGCGCCTCAGGGACGTCCCTGCCGGATCCCCAAGGAGTGGCACGATTCAACCTGAGTAAATCGAAGGGCAAACGCATGGAAAACTGCGTTTTCCTATGTACGATTTACGAAGTCAACTATAATTTTGAGGCGGGGTAAATTTTTATTTTTGCTCAATCCATCAGAGCAA
>CANPYO010000123.1 GCA_947588645.1 uncultured Akkermansia sp.
TTGCCCTGGCCTATCTCCCAGGACAACCGCATATGAGAGAAGTTAATCAGCGGAGAATCACCGTGACGCAGTTGCCTTTGGCTATTTGATTCCGCCCTGTCAGCGGCTCTTTGCGGACTTTCACCCCAGTTACATGTCATGCCTGACGTACACAAAAAAGGGAGGGTCCTAAGCCCTCCCTGGGAAAGTTTGTTGTCGGACAGGACACGTATTACTGTCCACGCACCGCCCTCTCAGTCTCAGCCATACCGTGAATCATCGAATCCAGACCACTGTTCAGGTCCTTATGCTCCTTCTCTTTAGCTTCTCGAGCAGCCTTCTCCTGCTCAGCCTTGCGCCCCGCTTCAGTGGGCGGAGCCACACCTATCACGTCTGTGCTAAATTTTGTCATTGAGTCGCATGAACTCACTAATACTGTCCCACAAAGAAGTAGGAGCACTCTGATTTCGGTCTTTTTCATATTCTCTTTTGTATGAGTTTTTTTGGGAGGGGTAGATGAATGAGTACACCAACCGGTAAAAGGTGCACTCGGGGTTCCATTATCTGTTTTTTTGTGTGGTTTGTCAAGGTTATTCCCGTGTGCTATCTCAAAATTTACGGGGAAGAACGGCGCTCGTGAGGACAACCTGCCTTATGGCTTAAGTACCGAATGATACCCGGCTGCATGTTCAAAGGCTCCTGACATTTCCTCTTGCTGCGCTGCCGGGATTCCCATCTTGGTAGCAATGCTTCGCCAGCCTGATACAGCCCGGGCTACAGGAATAAGCAACTCCCTGGCCTCTCCGGGGCGTAAGTAAAAAACATCCGCGTGTTCACAGAGTAGTTTGAGGGAAGCTGTATTGTCCCCATCCATGATATCCATGGAAAGAATATGTCCTTTGACATGCTCCGGAGTTGGGTTGACATCAAACAGCGGCGCCAGTTGCCATCCTTTACGTTCCATGCGCAGGAAACCGTGATTTCGTGGATGATCATCTACGTTGGTCACCATAATGCTCAGCGCTATGCGGCGCCAAAGTTCTTTCAGATCTGCCCTGGGATTGGCCGTGTACTGGCTCATATATTCCGCCAGCTCTGTGTAGGAGTGAACCTCTCCGTCCTGCGCTTGCAGCATCGTCATGGCGGAAATGTAAGGCAGACGTGTACCACTGAGGCTGCGATCAAAGCGGCGGCTCAGAAAAACACTCTTACCACGTGCCGGGCGTTTGAGACTGAACTCCGGAACTCTTATCCCGGCTTTGGCTGCGATTGTCATGGCAACAGCCTCCCATGCTACGACATCGTATTCCTGCTGGGAGTTACTGAACTTGGCCATATAGAGATTGCCTTGCTCATCCTTTACGCTAGCCTTGGGCCATGCACCACCCAGGGAAGAACCGGGATTCAACAGCATGCGTAATTCTGCCGGTGTTGCGGTGTCGCGGCAGAGGTGTTCCGCAGCATGATGCAGCGGAAGCAGATCAATAATTGGCGGAATGCTTGCCCCCTCTTCCGTGTGCAGGAATGTAGCACCTCCATCGGTAGAATAACGCAGAGCACCCATGCGGGTCCTATCATTTACCCCAAGCAGATAGTGCTGCTCCCCCAAGGCTCCGCTCACCGTCGGATATCCCGGTAGACCTCTGCGGTGTGCCTGTCGTATCCAGCCGGCGGCCCCATCTGTCCGGAGCACTATCGCTCATGCTGCCAAAAAGCGCTTGTCCCGGGGCGGTATGGTATTTCCCCCGCCCCAGCGGAAGCATAGGCTCCAGCTCGTAGCTGTGCGGGTGGTTCAGCCACTCCTGGCTGTATTCAAAACTGGCAGAACCCTGACGGCGGTCGTGTATCCACAATGTCCCGACCCGGATGCAGTCTGCTCCGGGTTGCAATAAATCGGTATACACCCCTATCTCGGTATCACCGGTCATAGCGCTTGTTTACGATGTTCTTTGGCATTTGTTCTGCTTCCAGACCTAATCCTACGGCATCGTGACGCGCATCAAAAGCATCGCTCAGGCGATCAACAAGGCCCAGCGCAAAGATAACCGCTGCATAGCTACTCATGGACACCCCGGAATCTCCCTTTTCAATGCGGTACAGCGTTGCTCGCGATAGACGCGCACGCTCCGCCAGCGTCGTCGTTGATATACGCCGGCGACGCCGGGCATCTCGCAAATCGTTTCCCATCTTCTTCAGGGCTTTTACAGCTTGCGGATAGAGTGGCCATCTCTCGTTCATGATGCATGATTATGTCTCATATCTGAGTAAAAAGCAAGAGTTTTTGCTCAGATATAGAACAAAATGCTCTTCTTTCTTGTGATCTAGGGAAGTATTGCTGACTCTGTTTTTGCTCACGTTTCAGAATTCATATTACCATGCGAAGGATTTTAGACATAAAACCGGCAGTTATCCGAAATTTTGGGATAACTGGCGCAATTTTGTTACCTATTTTAGATTTAAGGTTACATTCTTTTTTCTGTTTCGCTCGCAATCGGACAAAAATGAGAGTACCAAACGGGGAAAAAGGGGGCAAGAGATTTATCGTTTGGCCAAAATAGCGCACTATAATGTCCGTATGATAAACACAGACAAAGAACAAGAAGGTATTGCGAACATCATTGAGGCACGCAAGAAGTACAGGATACTAAGCACTTGCAAGCGGCAAATTGCTGCATGCCCGGAAGTAAGCGAGGAAAACAAGCAGAGCATCACGGGAACAGTGGAGGATTGTAACTTTATAAAAATCTCGGTGAGGCTCAAAGTAACGCTCGATAAGTTTTACGAGCGATTGGCGGAGCGAGAGAACATATACGATTAGGAGAAAATATGTTTAAGGTCAATAGATGAAATCATCCTGCCTCCCCCCTGGTGGCACCCCCTTCAAATGCTTTCTAAGGATATCAAAAACTATGACAGTCAACCATCGTTGAACACTTCGGTGCACTAATTATGTCCGAACACTTTTCTTTTTTCGGTGCTCTATTTTTGTCCGATCACGGGCAAGCACATTAGGAAATGCGTTTGCCTATGTACGATTTACAACACACACCACGGCTGTATGTGCGGATGGACAACGCGAATGCGTTACCCCGACAGGGGCGAAGCACCGATGGGGCGACGCTGAGTCAATTTACGATGTGGGGAATTCGCACGCTACGCGCGATTTTACATGCTATTTGTTTACAACTCGAACTCGCAATCTAAAAACGTAGTTCTGTCCCCTCCCGTTCGCAGACGTCTTAACGACGACAACGCACGAGAGAGGAGGTCATGGGAACATGGCCTACTCTTCCCAATACCCGCATATGGACCATATCGCTTCAATCTCAAACAGCGATAAAACCACCATTCGAATACATTCGAAGCGTGTATGGTACACAAAGTTCTCCTACGGGGAATTTACTTGGAGACAGAAAAAGTCCCCTGCTGTACCGGGAGTCCGTTGAATACGGCCTCCGGAGTGGGTTCAATCCGGTATGTCCCGGAAATCGAATTACCATCCAGGGAACCCTGCCAATTGATACTGTTATACGTTACGTTATCTCCCTGTGTTGTAAAGACGATATCTTTACCTGTAATGCATCCGGTAAGTGGCCCGCTACCGACCAATTCCTCACCACCAAGCATCAGCACTCCCTTTAATTGCCCCCCATCCTGTTGAAAAGTAATCGTGAGCGGAGCCGTACTATCATAGGTGCCATTATGACAAACTCCAGTCCATCTCCCCTCAACTTTTTTGCCACATGAACACAGCAACAATATCGGAAGAGAAATTGCCCCCACAACAATTTTGTTATAATTGATACTCATCAGGACTATTGTATTAACTTTGCGATATATGTCAAGCAATAAAAATAAAGAAATATTATAAATTATCACATGTGTTTCTAAGGAAAACATTAAGAGAATAGCAGCGGGAACAAAAAGAAAGAATGAATGAGCCCGGAGAAATTTTATTGGGACACGTGTGGTCCGGTGCCAAGCGGCAAAAAGGGAGGGCATTATGCCCTCCCTTGGAAAGTTTGCTGTCGGACAGCATTAGGAGAACACACCGACGGCCTCGGAGGCGCAGGCAATCATGTAGTCGCGGTTGAGTTTGGCGATGTTGTCCACGGAGACGCCCTTCGGGCAGGCGGCCTCGCACTCGTACTGGTTGGTGCAGTTGCCGAAGCCGAGGGCATCCATCTGACGCACCATAGCGAGCACGCGCTTATTCTTCTCCGGATAGCCCTGAGGCAGCAGGTTGAGGTGCGCAGCCTTGGCGGAGGTGAAGAGCATGGCGGAGCTGTTCTTGCAGCTGGCCACGCAAGCGCCGCAACCAATGCACGCGGCGGCGTCGAAAGCGGCATCTGCCGTCTTCTTGCGCACGGGCATGTTGTTGGCGTTCGGCGCGGAGCCGGTACGGATATCCACAAAGCCGCCGGCGGCGATAATCTTATCCAACGCCGAGCGATCGACAATAAGGTCGCGCAGCAATGGGAAAGCCTTGGCGCGGAAGGGCTCGATCCAGATCGTATCGCCATCCTTGAACTGGCGCATGTGCAGCTGGCAGGTCGTCACCTTCTTGCCGCCGTGGGGCACACCGTTGATGGTGAGCGAGCACATGCCGCAGATGCCCTCGCGGCAGTCGTGATCGAAGTGGATGGGTTCCTTGCCTTCGTGGACAAGCTCCTCATTCACGATATCGAGCATCTCGAGGAAAGAAGCTTCGTCCGGGATGTTCTTCGCCTGGTAGGTTTCAATGCGGCCCTGGGCTTGAGCGTTCTCCTGCCTCCAGACCTTGAGCGTAAGATTAAGTGTAGCCATAGTGTTGTAAGGTGTTAGGGATTCAGTTCTGCTCGATTATTTGTAGGAACGGATAGCGAGGTGCACGTTGTCGAAAGTGAGCGGCTCCTTGTGCAGCACGGGCAACTTGTCCGTGCCCTTGTACTCCCAGCAAGCGACGTAGGCGAAATGTTCGTCGTCGCGCTTCGCTTCGCCGTCGGCGAGTTGGTGCTCCAAACGGAAGTGCGCGCCGCAGGATTCCTCACGCGCCAGAGCATCGTAGCAGAGCAGCGGCGCAAAGTCGAGGAAGGCCGCCACGCGCCAAGCCTTCTCCAGCTCCATGTTGATGCCCTCCGTGCTGCCCACAATCTTGACGTTGTTCCAGAACTCGTCACGGATGGCGGGCAGTTTCTCGATGGCGTCCATGAGGGATTCCTTCGTGCGCCCCATGCCGACATCCTCCCAGATGAGCTTGCCGAGTTCGCGGTGGATCTCGTCCGGTGTCTTGGTTCCTTTGACGTCCATCATCTTCTTGATGCGCGCCTTCACAGCCTCCTCGGCCTCCTTGAACTCGGGCGCGGCCGTGGT
>CANPYO010000124.1 GCA_947588645.1 uncultured Akkermansia sp.
GCATTGCTCTGATGGATTGAGCAAAAATAAAAATTTACCCCGCCTCAAAATTATAGTTGACTTCGTACATCGTACATAGGCAGGCTCCGCCTGCCTCCGCCCCTTTCTAACCACTTCCGCGCACGATTCCACGATTCGGTTCCCGCGCTCGCCCCGCCAAATTCGCGCGCCAATGCGGGAACTTTTCAAATCGTAAATGCAAAGCGCTCTGCGTCTGCTCTATTCTTTCTTCGCTTCGGCTTTAGTGGCTTTGCCGGTGTCCTCACCCTCGGTGAGCCACGCCATCGGGACGCGCACAAAGCGAATCGTCTGCCCGCCATCTGACTCGAAGAGCACGCCGAAATAACCGGGCTCCAGCGGACAAACGGAAGAGTATGCGTAAGGGCCCTTGCCAAACTCGCGCGCCACAGGCCAAGTCTTACCATTGTCGTAACTCATCTTAATAACCGCATCCTTGCGTCCACTAACGGGGGAAGTGAAGATGATGCGGCTCTTGCCTCCACGAGAATCGTCGTCGGCATGAGAATAGCGAGCCATTCCGTTCTGGCAACCGGGGCTAGGCAAATCATTATTTGTTTCGATGGGACTCCAAGTTTCACCACCATCCTCGGAGTACGCCACACGGCGACCTCCGCCATTCCAAGAGCGGGATACCACGTAGAGTCCACCGTCATCCGTCTCGGCCACCGACACCTCATTGATGCCTTTGCCGGACTCGGACTTCTGACCGAGCTTCCATGTCTTGCCGCCATCATCGGAGTAGGCAGCGGTGAGCACCCAGTCGCCGAACTTCACAGCCTCATTGAACACGACCACCAGACGCCCTTTGTGCTCGCCGCGAGAAATCTGCACGCCCGAGTTAGGTCCGCTGCAGGTAATCGTGGCATCCTCATGCTTTGTGGTTTCAGTGACATCCTTCGGTTTGGACCAACGCTTGCCGTTTTTCGAGAAGCAAACAAAGTTGCGCAGAGTTTTGGGATCCTTCCAACCGGGGCTGATAGTACCACGCTCGCTCACTCCCGGCGGATAATACTGGAAGAAAAGAACGACTTGTTTTTTGATCGCATCGTAGATGAGGTAGGGATTGTTGTACGTACCTTGTTCAGGATCGCTGGCGGCCAGAATGATCTTGCTCCAAGTCTTACCGAGATCCTTACTCACAGAAATAATGATGTCGTTACTCCCTTGGTCGGTGGCGCGCTTGCGTCCCTCAGCCGCAGCGACCAGCAAACCATTGGCATTGATGATGCTGGGAATTCGAATACTCGGGTAGTGATTGCCTTCCTTGGCAAGGAAAACGTCCTTTGCATGGTCGTAAGGGACGAAGTTTTCAAGGTCTTCTTTGGTTTCCTTGGCAGCCAGATTCCACGAGAGCAAGGCTGCGCCGAGAATGACCAATGTGCGTGTTATGTTCGTTTTCATGACAGGATGGTGTTAGTGAGAAGATACAGAAGAAGATTTTTTTGGTAGGAAGAAGAAGAGCAGACCGCAGAGAACCATCAGGAAACCGGCTATGCTCAACGGAACGCCAAGCGCCACCCCGGAATCCATCAAGAACCCTCCGAGCCACGAAATAAGCGCACCGGCGGAAACCGAGGTGAGGTTCAGCAGACCGTACCCTGTCGCGGAAAATCGCTCGTCGATGTGCGACCTTAGCACCGGCATCAGTGTGGCATCCAACGAGCCTTGAGCCACCCCCTGCATGGAGACCAGCGCCACCGTCGCCGCAAGCGAGAGGGCAATCGGCACGCCCAGCGCCGGCAGCATGGCAACAATCACGCAAGGTCCCGCCAAGCAGAAACAAATGCCCGGCACGTAGGCGCGTGCGCTCTTGTTGCTTCGGTACCACATATCCGCCACCACTGCTGCCAACAGCACCGCCGCATATTTCGCGATATTCACCCACGTCGTGGCCATAGGCCCTGCCTCGGCCTCCGAAATCCCGAACATGTCTTGCAGAAGCCGCGGGTACCAACCCATCAGGAACCAGTTGGCAAATCCTGCGCAGGCGTACATGATGAGCAGCATCGCCATGGCTCGTCCGGTGAAGAGACTGCGCAGGACGTGCCCGATGCCAAAATCACCTGCGGGAGCAGAGTCGGGCACCAGCTGAGCCACATCGCCGGTCTTCTCATCCTCGCCGGCCTGAGGATCATGCAGGAAGAGGATGACAACAATGGCGTAGGCCACGCCGATGAAGCCGAAGGTCTCGAACGTGAGGCGCCAACCGAGTGAACAAGCGGGATCATTGGCAATCCACGCACCGAAACCGGCAAGAATTTGCCCGGCGTAGATGCCACTCATATGCAACCCAGTGGCCATGGATCGTGTGGAACCCCGGTGGTAGTCGGAAATGAGCGCCAGAGCTGCGGGAATGTAGAAAGCCTCGCTCACTCCCATGGCTCCGCGCCAGAAAATCAGCTCCTCGTAGCTGGAAGACTGCCCGGTCATCCACGTCACCACGGACCAGACCACCAACGAGCAAAGGATGATGAACTTGCGGCTGAAACGATCCGCCAGATACCCTCCCACCGGGCTGAGAGCCGCATACACGATGAGGAAGGCAGAGGTCACCATGCCGAATTGCGCCTGCGTCATGGCAATACCGTTCTCCCCGCCTTCAGTGATGGATTTATTGAGCACGGCGAGCAGCTGTCGATCAAAATAATTGAGCATCACCACCACCCACAATACCACCACAGCTATCCACGCCCACTTGCCCGGTCCCTTCCGGGGGTCATACTCGGGCAGCGGCGCAGAGCGCAACCCGCCTTTAATGCCCAAAACAACCGCCAGCACGGCCACCACCGCTGCAATAATGAGCGTGGTACCAGACAGCGTGCTGCACCAACGTATCGCCGCTCCGAACATCTCACCGAAAGTTTGCAGGATGGTGCCGAGAGCTATGAGGAACGCGTCAAAAAAGGAGCCTTGTTGCATAGGTAGGAGTTGGATGGATTATTGCGGGGTAATTATGTGGATGCGCGGGGTACGCACACCGGGGAAGATCTCTCCGGAGACGGTGTAGATGCGTCCGCCGGAAACAACAGCCGGGAAGGTAGCGATTCCCTCCGGAAGCTCCCCCACCTTTTCCCAAGCGCCGGTGGATGGCGTGAAGGCGTAGATTGTTCTGCCCTGACCAGGGTGCTGCGCGGGGGCATTGCCCGCCAGTGACGCGCGATAGAAGTTGCCCGGGTCGCCGCCGATGACATACAGGCTCTGCCCGACGACGGGAAGCGGGTTTGCCATCCCCACGAGCGTTTCCGGCATCTCGGCGTTCACTTTAGCCCAGGTGTTGGACACGGGGTCATAGCAGAGTACATCAGACAAGTATGTGCGCTCAGGCTGTCCCTTGGCGTCCGGGTGCAGAGAGCATCCCCCCATCACATAGATCACACCGTCCACCACCCCGGCAGCGGCCAACATACGTTCACCGGGCATGGTGGCAAGCTCTTTCCAGCCCTCAGTCGGGCACTCCAGATCCAGGACGTAGCAGCCGTTCAGCGCCACCGTAGAATCCGGCTTTTCCTGACCGCCCATCACATACACCTTATTGCCGATGGCGGCAAACGCGGGGTAAGCTACACTGCGCGGCAGATCCGGCAAGAGCTCAGTCACCCACTCCCCATCGCGCAAGAAGCCCAGGCTCGCCTTAGCTAAGTGGCCTTCTGCATTGCACCCGCCCGCCACTACCATGCCACGCGGCGTCGCTACGTAGGCAGCATAAGCCGCCGGACGCGGCATCGCTCCCACCTTCGTCAGTTTCACCTCTCCCCCCTGCCCGAGGTTGTTCGCCACGGCCACATCGGCGTAAAACACCTTCTCACCGCGCTCCTCCGGCGTCGTTGCCCCCGGTTTGGCATGCGGGAAATTGGCGCCTCCCGTTACCACAAGCAGGTCTTGCGGACGACTTTCATCCGCCGGCAACACAACAGCCGCCATACCCGCGCGCCCCGCTGCATCCTCCACCCTGCCCGCCGTTTCACTTTTCAGTTGGTCCGCGCAAGCCGACACAGCCAGCCAGCATGCGCAAAACAGGCTCAATTTCGTAGTCATTGTCGTAAGTCGGGTTATGGTAACGAGGCCGCCCATACCTCATTGGAGCGTTTTCCGGGGCGTTGTTCGCCATTGAAGATGACGGCTCGACCGTTCCACATGGCGCAGGGCAGCACCGCACGCGGAGCGGGGATGGGACCCTCTTCCTTCCACGCATTGCACATGGGGCAGTAGCTGAGGCTCGCACTGTGGAAACCGGGGTGATTCTGCGGGGAACTCACGCCCTTCACGGACGCATCATCCCCGCCCAACAAAAAGATTTTACCCCGGGGCGACACCGGAGCAGGCGTGGGGGCAGCGGCGCAAAAACGCGGCAGATCCGCCACGCGATCCCACCCACCCTGCGGTGTATACAGCCAAGCTTCAGTGAGCATGTCGCGCACCATCCGACCATCCTCACCCGGTTTGATGCCAATGCCGCCCATCACGTAGAGCGCTCCATCGGCAGCAGCCATCTGGTGCAGGAAACGTCCTCGCGCGGGCAGTGCCTCTCCCTCACTCCAGGCATCCATCTCCGGGTCGTAGACGAAGAGGGAGCTCTGCGCATCCTGTTCGCCGGGAGCCAAACTGCCACCCATCACATACACCTTGCCATCCAGCAAAGCGGCCGCATGTCCGGTGAGCCCCACCGGCAACGGCGCCAGCGGAGTGAGCTGCAACGCACCACCACTCAACGAAATCAGCAGACAGTCCCGGAACACGCCCTGCGCATTGCAACCGCCTGCCAGCATCACACCATGTGGCAGTGTCACCGCTGCGCCATAACCCATCGGTTTGGGCAATTTACCCCATTCCCTCCATGCCTCAGCCCCTCCCTCCAACAAGAAAATACGATCCGTCCAACGCTTCGGTCCACCCTCCCAGAGTGGTTTTTCCGGAAAATTCGCACCGCCTGCCGCCACCAAACCCCTTGCGCCCGTGTGCGCATCCGTCACCTCGCCGGCGTACATCCCGGCATACCCTTCCTCATCCGGAAGGTTCGGCAACTTTTCCCAAACCACCGCGGTCGCTGTCGCTTGCGTGTCCATATCGTTCTCTTCTCTGCCACTATGTACAGGAATTGCCGCACTATGTCAAGAAAAATCACATACAATGCAGGGCAATCTGGATTGCAAGATTAAATGCAACAGGTTCTTGGCACAAAAAAGGGTGCCAAGAAGTTCAAAGTATGCTAGAGT
>CANPYO010000125.1 GCA_947588645.1 uncultured Akkermansia sp.
TTACTCTAGCATACTTTGAACTTCTTGGCACCCTTTTTTGTGCCAAGAACCTGTTGCATTTAATCTTGCAATCCACACTGCGTGGCGTTGGAGGATTTTGAAGTTGACTCCACAGAGTCAGTATGGTATAATAGCCCTTGAAAGCCCTTGCAAAGATTTCTTATTTTGAAGTTGACTCCACAGAGTCAGTATGGTATAGCATAGCTATTATTATTCGTCACCAGCCCCAAATTTTGAAGTTGACTCCACAGAGTCAGTATGGTATATCCATCGTGCCATCCTTGAGCTTGACCAGGTGATTTTGAAGTTGACTCCACAGAGTCAGTATGGTATACACCGGTGTTGCTGAGGCTGCTGATATGCTCAATTTTGAAGTTGACTCCACAGAGTCAGTATGGTATACTTGTGCTTCGTCGGGTCCAGTACGTTCACTATTTTGAAGTTGACTCCACAGAGTCAGTATGGTATACAATCGCGCCGCCCGTGCCCTCGATAGCCTGCATTTTGAAGTTGACTCCACAGAGTCAGTATGGTATAAAAATTTTGAAATCCATTGTTTACATTGTTTAATTTTGAAGTTGACTCCACAGAGTCAGTATGGTATATGGTGCTTGCGGGTGTCTGTGGGAAGGTGTTTATTTTGAAGTTGACTCCACAGAGTCAGTATGGTATAGATGGGTTCATATCGAAGGATTTGACAGTGTTATTTTGAAGTTGACTCCACAGAGTCAGTATGGTATAGGTGAGCTGGGTGAGGTGAAGGGGGAGAGTTTATTTTGAAGTTGACTCCACAGAGTCAGTATGGTATAAACTACACCATCACGCGAGAGATGGCAAGTGAATTTTGAAGTTGACTCCACAGAGTCAGTATGGTATATTTTACCTCTCTTTCGAGCTCGCGGCGAAGCTTATTTTGAAGTTGACTCCACAGAGTCAGTATGGTATATGAGACGGGTTACTGGGAGTATTTTACGGTGAATTTTGAAGTTGACTCCACAGAGTCAGTATGGTATAACCTCGTGGCTTACGGGATTATTAGTGAGGTTATTTTGAAGTTGACTCCACAGAGTCAGTATGGTATATGTCTTCTCCAGAGAGTCGATGCTGCGGAAGGATTTTGAAGTTGACTCCACAGAGTCAGTATGGTATAGCTATACCGCCTTGCGAGCGGCCGGCAACTTATTTTGAAGTTGACTCCACAGAGTCAGTATGGTATACGTGTGACGAACAGTCCTAGCCAGCATTCCTCATTTTGAAGTTGACTCCACAGAGTCAGTATGGTATATGTTAAGCCGTCTCGCCTGTAAGAAGTCCTGCATTTTGAAGTTGACTCCACAGAGTCAGTATGGTATAACCTATTCCGATCAGAACAGATGGCTAAGTTTATTTTGAAGTTGACTCCACAGAGTCAGTATGGTATATCATGCTAACAATGCATCCCAGCGCGTAGTCGATTTTGAAGTTGACTCCACAGAGTCAGTATGGTATACGAGCGACTGTTGCTACGATGCTCCAAGCGTCATTTTGAAGTTGACTCCACAGAGTCAGTATGGTATATCGTCTGCGACTGCGACTGCGTCTGCGTCTGATTTTGAAGTTGACTCCACAGAGTCAGTATGGTATAAGCGTACGCCCTGTTATTGCAGCCGCACCATTATTTTGAAGTTGACTCCACAGAGTCAGTATGGTATAGATAAAATGACCGCCACGCACACCCCTTTCACATTTTGAAGTTGACTCCACAGAGTCAGTATGGTATAAACATCCGGCAGGGGCTCAAGAGCAACCACGCATTTTGAAGTTGACTCCACAGAGTCAGTATGGTATACTGTCACCGGGGCTTTTCGCGTACCGCTACCTATTTTGAAGTTGACTCCACAGAGTCAGTATGGTATAAAACGGGCAGTAGCACTCGACTATGCACGGCGATTTTGAAGTTGACTCCACAGAGTCAGTATGGTATAGAGTTTGCAAGCAGGTGGAATACTTGCGTGTGATTTTGAAGTTGACTCCACAGAGTCAGTATGGTATAAGGAACCTTCCAAAAAACTTGTAATGAGTTATTTGGAAGGTTCCCTTATTTCACAGACCAAGAAAATCGGGGGAAATATCTTTACCAAAACAAGATGAATTCAGGGAAGGGGCGTGGGGAAGGAACCACCTTTTCGCCGAGGAGGACGACCTGCTGCTCCCAGACAGATCGATCCATGGGGATGAGACGGATATCTCCCTCAGGAACCTGGAGAGCGACGCGGTGCATATACCGAATGATGCGATCAATCTCGTGATCCTCCCCTTCGAAAATGTAGAGGCTGTACTGGACACGTTTGCCACCGAGTGCTTCAAACTCCTTGCGCAGGAGGGTTTGATGCTTCGTTTCCGGCACATCATAGGCAAGCATCACGAGCATGGAGGAGGAAAGGTCGGAAGTGAGCGGGAAAATCAGTGAGAATAGCACGGGCAAAGGACTCTACGACGAGGCGAATGATGGTGCGCAAGCGGAAGCGCCTGTCGTTGTACATCCAAAAGGATTCCATCATCTCGGCGAAGCGCCCGGCCATCAGTTTGGAATCATGCATTTCATCCAGATGACGCATCACGGTTAGCTCCACGCAGCAACGAAAAGGTTCGATAAGATCACAGACAAGGCTGGGACGACTGCGGCGCAGGCGATGAATAATGGCTATACCCGGTTCAATTCCGTTGGCGATACACTGCCACTCGATGGCGTGGTAGAGAAAGCCATAGCCGTAATTGAGAGCCACGTTGAGGGGCGCTTGGGCACGGCGGTGTTCACGCGTGAAGAGGTCCTGCGAAGCCTCCTTGAAATACATTGCCCAAAAGAAACGAGCCCATTTAGCCTCCAGTCGCAGGATGCGGTTGTATGAATTGGCAGCGAATTTGGGCAGAGGTGGAAGTGACGGATTCAGGGAACGAATAAGGCTATGTTGATTTTCCACCTTCGCCGAAATAAGAGCGGAGGCATACGCCGTACTACGGGCGGGTTTGAGATTGCAAATGCGAAAGGTAACCTCCGGGTTGACATAACGTGTGCGAGGCTGCACTGAGGAGGTTTGCCATTTGCCCGTCTTGGCATCCCATCGAGCCAGTACGAGGGGGCAATGCAAGGAAAGAGCTGTCAGCGCAGTCTGACTCCACTTTATCTGCGAAGAAAGGCACTGCACCGAGCCGAGCACTTGCAAGGCCACACGGTTTTGACCACAGCAGAGCATCCCCTCTGAAATGTGCATCTCACCACCCTCTCCGGCTATGATGAGGTGATGGATCATGCGGGAGGCTGAAGATTAAGTTGCTTGGCTTTTTCACTAGGTGAGGGCATTCCCAACAAATCTGTCAATTTATCCGCTGCTTGGGGTTTTTCAGCTCTTCTATCCTTCCTCTCCACACACTTGATTTCAACCTGTTTACTACTCTTGATGGCAGAAACGGCGCCCCAAGCCTCAACCTCCGGCGGGAAGTCCGTCGCTTTAAGAAGGGGATTCTTGACCATGAGTTTTTGTACCGCTTCCTGTTTCACCTCAAATTTCAGTCTGAACATCATTCCCTTTCGCAGTATCCCAACCTTTACAGCGTGAGGCGGTAGAACACCGCAAATGAGCGAGCACAGATCTTTTGCCTTCCCTTTATGAAGAAGCTCCAAAAGGAACTGAGGAGCATCCTTTGTACCGCGCCAAGGCAACCCCATACGCTTAAGCCCATTTAACGCAGACTTGGTGGGGATGAGACGGCGAAAATACTCCCACTTCTTCTTCTTTGCATTCCACCCGAGCCAAATCTCTAGCCTATCATTGGAAGAGTCCAAGCGACGAGCTTGGAATACTCTTCCCTGCTGCACCAAAGCGCTCCACCCCAATGGAGAAGTGAAAGAACCTTTGCCATTGTATTTGCGGATGCTTTTTACAGGAACACCATTGGTGAGGCAAAGAGGTTTGAAATCGAGAACCTCATTTTTTGTCGCTGGCTGACAATCCGTCAACCACTTTTCAATTGCTTTTTCAGAAGGAATCAGATGTAGGGAGAGTTGCTCGTTCTTTGCCTTGGCAAATTCCGTAGCTTTCATAAGCGCCCCATGGATATCCGAAGCTTTCATTTTAGACGGATCAACCGCAGTGCGCTGGCTGGTGCTGTTATCCGCCTCCACACGCCAGAAAGTGCCATCTCCCAGAGACCTAGATTTGCTCCTACTTTGCAATTTGAAGACGGGCGACTGCGTCTCCTCCAACTTACTTAGCTCATCAAAATTCGGCAGGGGTAGGCTACTCGAGTTTACCATGCGGAAGGCGGAATATGTTCGTTCCTCCCCACCTCCACCTTGCGGGTGTTTTTTATCCGTGAAGAAAACTCCGCCACAGCTCACATCATTCAACCCCTCGGCAGGCGGAATACAAGTCATCACGGCGGCATCCACGCGGTGATGGTTGTTGTCCGTGCGATCCTTCACAAAATCGTCTCCCAGTATCGTCTTTCTCGCTGCTGCCGTATAAACTCCACTGATATTGCCAATACGTTGGCGCATGATTTCCGGGTCACTTTCTATACCCATCCACGTAGCGATCAGACGACGCAGCTCGCGGGCAAGCTGGGCAGTTCGGGTCATGTTATTAAACTCTGGGAAGGTCTTGGAAACAGCCTCTTCATCCGGGAAGGCAAAAAGAGAACGCTTCATTTTTCCCCAATGGAATTTCTGGGACTGCTTAAGCATCTCCTCCCAGCTTAACCAATGAGCCGAAGGATGCGCAGCCGCTGCCTCCTTAGGTGTCTTGCTCCCCATCTCGAGGTTAGTTTCACGCGTTGTCAGCACAAGGTTTTCCGCCATATAAAGTCCTCCTCTTGCATCCGGGAAGAGGTGGGCCAACTCCAGGCCAGAAGCCATAGGATCGGTTCCCAACTCCTCTCCGGTAAAGGGACAAAGAGCTGGTGTCGTTTTTGTGCCTCCCTGTTCCGTAAATAAGCGGAGACGCAGGGCAGCAGCATGCGAGAGGCCACCCTCTTCTTTGTCGAGGCCAAAAGTTGTGATCAACTTCTCGCGGCGATCTCGATTCTCTTTCTGCTTTTTCTCAATCTCCGCTTTTTGATCTTTGTTGCGAGCGG
>CANPYO010000126.1 GCA_947588645.1 uncultured Akkermansia sp.
TGAAAATGCTATGCTCTTGGGTGACCGTTTATTTTGAGGCATCGGACTTCGGTGACTTTTTCTTTTGAGGCATTACGATGTACGATTTGGATTATAGCGCGCCGGAGGCGCGGGCTATGCAAAGCTTTAGCTAAGGCCGCCCCGGCTCCGCCTCCCGCGCCGCAGGCGCGCTAGCATTCAAATCGTAATTCGTAAATTATGAAAACATTATGCTACATTGCGCGCCGATAACTGCGTGTTGGAATCGCTTTTTCTCGGGACGGATGTGGACAGCAGTGGTTTGCCGTGAGCCGATATGCCGGTTTTTTCTTGCTTTTTCGTCCCACTTCGCTTACTAATGGGGCGTATGGTACCTGAAACGCAATCCGGAGATTCCTTGCGCTGGCCTGCCGAGTGGGAAACGCAGCAAGCCGTATGGTTCACTTGGCCGCACCGCTCCGAATTGTGGAATGGAGGTCTCGCTGAGCTGGAGCTGCATTTCGCGCGTCTCATCGCTTCTGTCTCGCAGCGGGTCTGTGTGCGCCTCAACGCAGCGGCCGCCCTCCATCCGCACATCCGCCATCTGCTTCCCTCCTCGTGCAATGTCGAACTCTTCGATCATGCAAGTAATGATGTGTGGTGTCGTGACCATGGAGCAATTTTTGTGCAGCGTAGTGATGGTTTGCTCCAGGCCGCCAACTGGAAATTCAATGCTTGGGGCGGTAAGTTTCCTCCGTGGGACAAAGATGACGCCATCGCACCGCTCATGGCTGCCTCCCAGCATGTCCCCTGCCAGAGCAGCGAGATGATTTTGGAGGGCGGCGCCATCGAGGGAAATGGCACAGGGCTGATTCTCACGACCGAAGCGGTTCTGCTCAACCCCAATCGCAACCCCTCTGCGAGCAAAACCGATGTAGAACGCGAATTGCACCGTATGCTCGGCGTCAAACGAGTGTTTTGGCTAAGCTCCGGCATCGAGGGTGATGACACCGACGGTCACATCGATGACATGGTACGCTTCGTACGCGAGGATGCTGTGGTGGCGGTGTACGAAAACAACCCATCCTCCCCCGATTACCGCACCCTCGCGCAAAACAACGAGCGTTTGCAAGATTTGCGCACGCTCTCCGGTTCCCATGTGGAGGTGATTCCCCTGCCCATGCCTTCCCCGTTGATTCAAACAGGATGGCGGCTCCACCAATTACCCGCCAGCTACGCAAATTTTCTCATCTGCAACGGCTCTGTCCTGGTCCCCACTTTCGGTCACGACAAACAGGACGACACCGCACTCGGCATCCTGCGCGAGGCTTTGCCGGGTATGCAAGTCATCGGCTTCGATTCCCGTCCTTTTGTGCTGGAAGGCGGCGCCATTCACTGCCTCACCCAACAGCAGCCTCTGCCCGCTCGCCCGGGCGTGCCCCAAGGCAAACGCATTTGAGAAGTTAATCAACGGAGGAAATACTCTTGTTGACTGATACCATTGTTGATACGTATCAAAAATCGTGACAACAAGCGGTTATCATGATGATGGCTCTAAAGGGATCTCAGCATACATTGATGATCCGAAAAATCTGCGCAACGCGCACATTATTAATACATCGTACATCGTAAATCGTACATCGTACATAGGCAAACGCATTTTCTAATGCGTTTGCCCTGCCCCGGCCTGATCCCCCAACGAGTACCGTAAAAAAGAGCGCAGCCACATGTATGACTGCGCCCCCGGAATGGTTCCTGGCTTTATTATTAGGCTTTGCTCTTGGCCGCGGTCTCCTTCAGGGTCTTGCCGACCTTGAACTTGACAACCTTGCGCGCAGGGATGGGTACATCCTTGGCAGGATCCTTGGGGTTGCGACCAACCTTGGCCTTCACTTCCTTCACCACGAAGGTGCCAAAATTACGCAACACAACACGATCTCCCGCGCCCAGCGAAGCCGTAATGAGCTCCACTGCTTTTTGAATTACCTCCAGCACATCTGTCTGGGTGAGGTTGCCATTCAGCTCGGTGCAGATCTTGTTGACCAGCTCTCTTTTTGTGATTGTTTTTGACATGGTGTGTTTGCTTTATGATGAATAAGGCTGTGCGTAAGATAGCGCATTTCCAGTCGTTTGTCACACAAAAAAAACGACTTCACCCCATTTTTTTGTGTCAACATGCCAATTTTGAGGGTTCTTCGGTATAATTTTGGGGTTGACCGGAGCGAAAAATAGGAGGATTCTAGACTCATGGATAATCTGTACAGCGGAGTTCTGACCGATCAGGACGCACAACAACTCTGCGCTCGCCTGAGCGTTTCCCCCGCCTTCTGCCCACAGCAGCGCGAGCACGCCCTGTTCTGCTTTCAGGGAATGGATGCAACTGTGACCTATTTCCCCAAGCGACGCCGCTTGGTTGTGCAAGGACGCGGCACTCAGGATTTTCTGCGTCTCATGCTGCCGGAGGCCCTCTCAACAACTCATGACAACGCTCAGTCTACCTCCACTTCCCCGCATTTCGGGGTCGATGAGAGTGGCAAAGGCGATTACTTCGGTCCCCTGGTCGTGGCCGGCGTGTATGCCGACGCTCAGCTCGAGGAGCCTCTCCGGCGTATCGGCTGCAGGGACAGCAAACTGATCGACAGCGATGCGCAAATTGCCCGTATGGCGGAACAAATTAAAATTCTCCCCGGCATTGCTTTCGAGATCCTCTGCATCGGTCCCTCTCGCTATAATGAGCTTTACGCCCAAACGGGCAATCTCAACAAGCTCCTCGCCTGGGGACATGCCCGCGTCATCGCTGCCCTGCATGCCAAAGTTCCCGCCTGTCCTCGCGCCCTTAGCGACCAATTTGCCAATGAGAGGGTTCTACGTCGTGCACTCGACCAATACCACCTGCCCGTGCAACTCGAACAACATCCCCACGCCGAACAGGACATCGCCGTGGCTGCCGCCTCCATTCTCGCACGCGCCCGCTTCGTTGACTGGATGAACAAAACCTCATGCGCGGCAAAATGCGATCTCCCGCTGGGCTGCGCTCCTCATGTGCTGGACGCAGCGCGCCGCTTCGTGACCGTACATGGCGCCGATCGCCTGCGGGATGTTGCAAAACTCCACTTCAAACTCACCAAGCAATTGCCTCAACCTCCCCCCGACCAGCACTCCGGCCGCGACTCGAACGCGGGACACCAAGCTTAGAAGGCTTGTGCTCTATCCAACTGAGCTACCGGAGCGTGACGCGCCAAGTTTACCAGCCCTCGCTCCCTTTGGCAAGTGAATTTACGAGTTCTCCAACTCAACAGCACATCCGTCCCAAGAAAAAGCGACTCATTTACGATTTACGATACGATTTGCCAATTACGATTTATTAATAACGTGCTCGTTGAGCAGATTCGTTCCGAATGATGAATACTCTCAAGCCTCGCACGCGAGTGCAGGTGCTTTCCATATCGTAAATCGTCCATCATAAATTTCCGGCGCTTGACTTTTCAGCGTAACATGATAGAGTACGCTCAAGTAATCTAACTGCCTAGCGAATCATGAAACTTGCATTGGATGCCATGGGTGGTGATAACGCACCGCAAATCAACATTGATGGTGCAAAGCTGGCGCTGGAGCAGATCAACTCTCTCGAAAAGCTTTACCTCGTGGGCGACGAGTCAACCCTCCGCCGCTCATGCGATGCAGCCGGCATCGGCTCAAATCCTCGAATCTCTATTCTGCATGCGCCCGAAGTTGTGTCCATGGAGGAAAGCGGACTCGCAGCTGTACGCCAGAAAAAAAACTCGTCCATGAGCATGGCCGTGGATCTCGTGAAAAGCGGGGAATGCAACGCTGTGGTATCTGCCGGCAACACGGGCGCCGCTGTAGCTGCCAGTACTATCAAACTGCGTTTGCTTGAGGGCATAGAACGTGCCGGTATTGTTTCCCCGATGCCCAGCGTGCACGGCTACGTGCTGGTAAGCGATACAGGAGCCAATCCGGATGCCAAGCCCAGTCACCTGGTGGGCTACGCAGTTATGTCCGCTATGATGGCTCGCTATATCTACAGCCGCCCCATGCCCAATGTGGCCGTCATGAGCAATGGCACTGAGGACTGCAAAGGCAGCGAGTTTTCCAAAGAAGCTCACCACCTCCTGCAAAGTCTCAACGAGAGGGAACTGCTCCCCTTCAACTATACCGGTAATTGCGAAGGGCACGATCTCTTCGAAACTGAGCTTGATGTGGCTCTCACCGACGGTTTTACAGGAAACATTTTGCTCAAAAGTGTGGAGGCCACGGCCAAAGCTTTTTCGCACTGGCTCAAGGCCGGCATCAAGGAGAGTCCCCTTGCCATGCTCGGCGCACTAGCCATGAGTAAGGTCTTCCGCCGCATCGCAACGAGTATGAGCGCAGACAGCGTGGGTGGTTGCCCGCTCATGGGCGTCAATGGCGTATCCATCATTGCCCACGGCTCCGCAAATGCTACCGCCATCCTGAACGCTTGCCGCATGGCCGACGGTATGCTGCGCCACAGCGTGAACGACCGCATTGTGGAGTCCATGGCAAAAATCAACGCCGCCGACCGTGCCAACTAACACGGCAAACGCATCAGGAATTTCGAGCGTAAGCGCGGGAATTCCCAAATCGTACATAGACGCCGCCAGGCGCCCCCGCTCCTTTCTAACTACGTCCGCGCATGGCTTTCAAAATTCCACTCTGCATTCGCTCCGCTTCCCCACGCCGCAGGCGTGCGAATTTCCCAAATCGTAAATCGTAAATCGTACATGGCTTTGTCTGCCAAATTGGATGGGTTGGACCGCACAGGTTTGCGGCATTGGTACGTTCAGCATGCTGCGCACGCCCGGGAATGCTGGGTGCAGGTGACACGGGTCGCTCAGGTCGCGCCGGTTGCTCTGTCCTATCTGGATGCCGTGGAAGAGGCTTTATGCTTCGGGTGGATTGACAGCGTGGTGCGGCGTATGGAGGATGGGGTGACCCGGCAGCGCTTTTCTCCCCGCCGCCCGGGTTCTGCTTCCAACTGGAGTGAACTCAACAAAGCTCGTTGCGCTCGCCTGATCCGCCTCGGCCTTATGACACCTGCCGGCAG
>CANPYO010000127.1 GCA_947588645.1 uncultured Akkermansia sp.
CAGTGAGGGTCAGGGTGACTTTATCATACAGACGGAGGGGGGAGCCACAGCCAATCACACCGTGCAGCTGAACAATGTTCACACGGACGCGGAGACGCAGAATGGCAACACGGACTTCTACGGGAACATCCGCGTGGAGGGGACGGGATCGGAAGTCGCTACCCTTGAGAAAACGGGCGATGCCACACTGACCGTGCATGGGGACGTGACCACCGGCGGCACCGTGCAGCTGAGTGAAGGTACGCTGAAGCTGGCGGGGGCGGGGAACGGCATCGGCGCTCTCGCCATGAACGGCGGCGAGCTGGACGTGGCAGGTACGCTCGAGTTGACCGGAAGCACCGCGATGACGGGGTCGAGTACGGGCACCATCACGGGCGAGGGCACGGTGGAGATGGGGAGCGGGGCAAGTCTCACTCTGGCGGGGACGGTGAGCTACACGGTGCAGAACACGGGACTCACCAGCGGCGCGCAGATGAAGCAGCAAGGGGAAAGTTCGATCACAGGAGGGAGTTTCCGACTGAGCGGGACGGGGACGGCGTTCGTGCAGGAGGGCGGCAGCATCAGCGAGACGAATTTTACGCTGAAGGATGGAGCCACCATGCAGGTGGGTGGGGAGATCGTCGACGGCACCTTCACGCTGAATGCCGGGACGACGATGACGGCGAGTGGCAGCATCACGGGTGGAGGTTTTGAGCTGACCGGAGCGGGGACGAGCTTCACGCAGAGCGAGGGCAGCATGGATGAGAAAACCACATTTTCGCTGAAGGACGGGGCAAAGCTCGTCCTGGCCGGCGGGAGTATGGCGGGCAGCGTGACCCTGGAGGGTGCGGCGAGCGTTTACGACATGGGAGGACAGACGGCGGGAGGCAGCGTGCTGATGAAGGGCGGCAAGCTGGAGAACGCGGGGGAATTTGCCGGGAAGTTGTCCATTCAGACAGCGGAGAACTACAGCGGGGAGATCAAGCTGGGAGGAGTGGATGCGGCACGCATCACGAACATTCGGCTTGGGGCAGCCGGTACGTACCTCACGGAGCTGAAGGAGGGCAGCACCCTGACCTTGCGCGGGGAGAACAGCTTGGTGGTGGATTGCAACCAGTTCAATTATACCGACACCACGCCCACATACCTCATCCGGTTTGAGAATGAAAGCGGCAGCGTAACCTTCGCGGAGGAGGATGGTGGTGGCAGCGTGGGTGTGTTGCTCAAGCTCAGCGCCAAGGAGATAGCCACTCTGCGGCAGCTCGGCGGCGAGGCGGAGTTCTACTTCACCAACGGGGATATAACGGGTGCGCCGGGTGAGGAGGATTCGCCGGAATGGAGGGAGTGGGTAGCGAGCCATTTCCACTTCACCAAGACGCTGGAGAGTCTCGGTTTCGCCGTGGTGGGTATCGATGGAGGCAAGTTGCTCATCAGTGGCAGCACGGCGGATATCTATGTCGTCACTGCCCATGGACGGGAGACCGTGACGAGCCCGCTGCAGCTCGGGCGCTATGCCGCTGTGGTGGTGGATGCCGACTTCACTCTGGACTTCGACGTGGATGAAGAGCCGGCAGAGAATAGCGTGATCCACAACCTGCGCAGCGGAGCCGAGGATGAAACCGGTGACCTGCTCGTCAAGAAATCGGGTGAGTACGCGCTGACCCTCGAATTGAATAATACCACAGACAGCGCGTTGAATCCGTACCGCAACATCGGCGGCAACCTGGAGGTGACGGTGGAGAAAGATGCGGGAGAGCTGACCCTGATCAAGACAGGTGAGGAAAAATTGACGGTGGGAGGCAACCTGACGACTCCCGGTTCGCTGGAGGTGCAGGAAGGCACGCTGGAGGTAGGGGGTGCGACGAGCAGCGTGGGGTCGCTGGAGGTGAAGGAAGGTGCGGGACTTGTCTTATCGGACAACGCGAAATTGACCATGGGGAACCATGAAATGGCGACGGGAAGCATCAGCGGATCGGGTGAGCTGGATTGGGACGGTGAGCTTTCGCTGTCCGGTACAGTTAAACTGGACGGGGTGAAGCTGGATATGGAAGATGGGGAGAGTCTGAAAATAAACGGCGTGACCGTGAGGATGGGCAATGGGCAGATAGGCGGGACGGAGCTTACGGAAGTGAACGTGACGAACGGAGGCAAGTTTGAGCTGGAAGAGGGCAACATCGACAGCGTAGGGACGGAGAACGGGGTGAGGGTGAGCGTGGATGGCGCCGCCTTCACGCAGAGCGGAGGGTACATCGGGGAAGGGGCGCAATTCGAGCTCAAGAACAAGGCGACCCTGACCCAGAGCGGGGGAGAGATCAAGAGTGGAACCTTTACATTGGAGGGTAAGGGGGCGAGTTTGACACAGGAAGCGGGCGGCAGCATCTCCGGCGGGACTTTCACGCTGAGCGAGGGGGCGACGATGAGCCAGAGCGGCATCATCACGGGAGGCACGTACGGATTGAGCGGTGAGGGAACGAGCTTCACGCAGACGGACGGCAGCATCTCGGGGGTGGAGTTCACCCTGAACGCCGGGACGACAATGACACAGCGCGGGGGAAAAATCGCGGGCGGAACTTTCCGGCTGAGTGGCAAGGGGACGAGTTTGACGCAGGGAGCGGGCGGCATCATCTCCGACGGTGAATTTACGCTGAGTGGGGGAGCCACGATGAGCCAGTCGGGAAGCATCACAGGCGGCACGTTTGGATTGAGCGGCGGGACGACCATGAGTCATGGAGGCGCCATCACCGGCGGGACTTTCACCCTGAGCGACGCGGGAACGGGCATTACGCAGACGGGAGGCACGATCAGCGGAAAGGCGTCGTTCACCCTGAACGCCGGGACGACGATGACGCAGAACGGGGGAGAGATCGAGAGTGGAGTCTTTACGCTGGAGGGTAAGGGAGCGAGTTTGACGCAGGGAGCGAGCGGCAGCATCTCTGGCGGAGCCTTTACGCTGAGTGGGGGTGCAACGATGACGGCGAGTGGCAGCATCGCGGGCGGAGTCTTTGCTTTGAGCGGGGAGGGGACGAGCTTCACGCAGAGCGCGGGAAGTATCAGTGAAGGTGTGGAGATCACGCTCAAGGACGGAGCGAAGCTCGCCCTGAGCGGAGGGAGCATGAGCGGCAGCGTGACCATGGAGGGCACGGCGAGCTCGTACAACATGGGAGGACAGACGGCGGGAGGCAGCGTGGTGATGAAGGGCGGGAAGCTGGAGAATGCCGGGGCATTTGAGGGTAAGCTGAGCATTGAAACGGCGACGGAATACACGGAAGCCCTGGAGCTGGGAGAGGTGGATGCCGCGCGCATCACCAAGGTCGTGCTGGGTTCCTCTCAGACCGAGCTGCATGGGTTGAAGAGTGGCAGCACGCTCACCTTCCGCGATGGGGCGAGCAAGATGGTGGTAGGCAGCGAACACATCGCGCAAGGGGATGCGACCGGGACGGCCATGGTGCAGTTTGAGGGAGCGTCCGGCAACATCGCCTTTACGAACGAGGGCAAGCTGCTGCTGCATCTGGAGAGCGAGGTGCTGGTGGGCATCGAAGGGCAGAAGGAAATTGTCTTTACCAACGGCAGTTTCAGCGGGATGCCCGAGGGACAGGAGGAGTTGGAAGCGTGGTTGGCGCAGCATTTCGGGCTGGAGACCGGGATGGAGGAGATCGAGGTGTTGCTGCTGGATGATGTGCACGGCGGTCGTTTGGTGCTCACGGGCAGCACGAGCGGGATATGGCTCACATCCCGCAACGGGCAGAGCGTGGACGTGGTGGATCGGCTGAATCACTACAGCGCGGTGGTGGTGGATGAGGATTTGACCCTCACACTGCCAACCACGCCGGAAGAGATGCCCACCATCATCCATCAGCTGCAAAATGAGAGTGATGAGCACGGCGATTTGCTCGTGCAAACGGAGGCTGGAGCCACAGCCAATCACACCGTGCAGCTGCACAATGTCCACACGGACGCGGAGACGCAGAATGGCGACACGGACTTCTACGGAAATATCCGCGTGGAAGGGACGGGTCTGGAAGCCGCTACCCTTGAGAAAACGGGCGATGCTCAGTTGACTGTGCATGGGGACGTGACCACCGGCGGTGAGGTTCGCCTGAGTGAAGGTACGCTGAAGTTGGCGGGAGCGGGGAACGGCATCGGCGTTCTCGCCATGAACGGCGGCAAGCTGGACGTGGCAGACAAGCTCCGGTTGACAGGCAGCACGGCACTGACGGGGTCGAGTACGGGCACCATCACGGGCGAGGGCACGGTGGAGATGGGGAGCGGCGCGAGTCTCACCTTGGCTGGGACGGTGAGCTACACGGTTCAGAACACGAAACTCGCTGGAGGAGCTCAGATGAGGCAGGAAGAGGGGAGTTCGATCTCAGGGGGGAGTTTCCAATTGAGCGGGGAGGGAACGACAATGGTGCAGGAGGGCGGCAGCATCAGCAAGACGGATTTCTCCCTGACGGAAGGAGCCGCCATGGAAGCAGGCGGAAGCGTGGCGGGAGGGAGCTTTGTCCTGAAAGGAGAGGGCGCCAAGTTTACGCAGACGGGAGGAAGTCTTTCCGGGGTGGCGTTCGAGCTGAGCGAGGGAGCGACGATGGCGGCGAGTGGCAGCATCACGGGCGGGAGTATGGAGCTGACCGGAGCGGGGACGATCTTCACGCAGAGCGAGGGCAGCATGGATGAGAAAACCTCATTCTCGCTGAAAGGCGGGGCAAAACTCGTCCTGACCGGTGGGAGTATGGCGGGCAGCGTGACCCTGGAGGGCGCGGCGAGCGTTTACGACATGGGAGGGCAGGCGGCGGGAGGCAACGTGGTGATGAAGGGCGGGAGGCTGGAGAATGCGGGGAACTACACGGGGAGCCTGACCATTGAGACGGATGGTACGTACACGGGTGAGCTGGGACTAGGTGGGCTAGATGCGGCACGCATCACGAACATCCAACTTGGGGCAGCCGGTACGTACCTCACGGAGCTGAAGGAGGGCAGCACCCTGACCTTGCGCGGGGAGAACAGCTTGGT
>CANPYO010000128.1 GCA_947588645.1 uncultured Akkermansia sp.
AATGCAAGACTGAAGTGCCGATTTTATTTTATCCCTTCATTATCTGTCTCAGCGAATTTGCCGGAGACCCAGAAAAAGCAGGATGCACGAAATTTGTATTGACTTGTGGGCGAGAGAAGACTAAAATTCTCGCGCTCTGCTGAGCCGGGTGGGTCAGCGAGCAACATACCAACAATCAACAGATCTTATTATTATGGCCAAATATGCTATTAACGGGTTCGGGCGCATCGGGCGCAACGTGCTTCGCGCTATGTCTCAGTCCGAGCTCGAGAAGGTGGTTGCAATTCACGACCTTACCCCTATTGAGACAACGGCTCACCTGCTCAAGTATGACT
Organism: uncultured Akkermansia sp.; assembly: GCA_947588645.1. Classification (GTDB taxonomy): domain Bacteria; phylum Verrucomicrobiota; class Verrucomicrobiia; order Verrucomicrobiales; family Akkermansiaceae; genus Akkermansia. Next base: position 336 of record CANPYO010000128.1, read on the forward strand.
CCACGCAGGGCAAGTTCAAGGGCACGGTGGAAATCAAGGGCGAGGATACTTTGGTGGTGAACGGGCACGACATCAAGATTTTAGGCGGCATGCTGGGTCCGGATCAGTTGCCTTGGAAGGAGCTGGGTGTGGATGTGGTGCTGGAGTCCACCGGACTTTTCACCGATCGCGCCAAAGCCGAGGGACACTTGAAGGCCGGCGCCAAGAAGGTTCTTATCTCCGCCCCCGCCAAGAACCCGGATCTCACCTTCTGCATCGGTATCAATGATCAGGAGTACGACCCGGCCAAGCATCACATCGTGTCAAATGCCTCCTGCACGACAAACTGCCTTTCCCCGATGGTCAAGGTTCTCAATGATACTTTCGGTATTGAGAAGGGTATGATGAGTACGATCCACTCTTACACCAACGATCAGCGCATCTTGGATCTCCCGCACAAGGATCCGCGCCGCATGCGTTCCGCCGCTATCAACATCATCCCGACCACGACCGGCGCTGCCAAAGCTATCGGCGAGGTGATTCCCGTGCTGAAGGGTATGCTCAATGGCGCTTCCTTCCGCGTGCCCACTCCGACGGGCTCCCTCACTGACTTCGTGGCCATCTTGAAGAAAGATGTGACTGTGGAGGAAGTGAACGCTGCCATGAAGGCTGCTGCTGAGGGACCGCTCAAGGGCATCCTTGAGTACTCCGAAGAGGCGCTCGTGTTGCAGGATATCGTTTCCAACCCGCACTCCTGCATCTTTGATGCCGGCTTCACCTATGTGGTGGGTGGCAATATGGTAAAGGTCTGCGGTTGGTACGACAACGAATGGGGTTACTCCAACCGCGCCGCTGAGGCGATGAAGAAGCTGGGCGACTCCATCTAATTCCCTCAGTACTTCACCTTTTCAAGCGGAGGATTCATCTCGGAATCCTCCGCTTTTTTCTACCGTAAAGTGTTATAGGCTTGACTACCAAAGGCGCAAACCGTATATTTTTCACGCGCTATGTCGACTACTTCCATCAACTATTACGTGATCAACCTGACATCTCAAAATGAACGCCGCGCCTTCATGCAAAGACAGGCTCTTTCTCTGGGGCTCAATTTTTCCTTTATAGAAGCGATTTCTGGCACTTCGTTAACGGCAGAGCAGTTGAAGTCATATGATGCAACGACTCGCCATCGCTACATGGCGCGCGAGCTCACACTCAATGAGATTGCATGTGTCCTGAGTCACCGTAAAGCAATACAAACATTTTTAGAAACTGGTTCAGAGTTTGGTGTTGTTCTAGAAGATGATGCTGAATTGCGCCCACACTTTGTAACGGCTATTCACGAAGCTGTAAAGCACTGGCACGGCTGGGAAGTTGCAAAGCTTTACACCAATGAAGGTACTCTGTATCCGCTCATGAGCCCGGAGGATGCGGCCGCTGCGCACTCTGCAGCCGGGGTACAAGCTATCCTGCCTCGGAAAATCATGTGGAATTCTATGGGGTTTCTCTACTCTCGTAGCGGTGCCAAAAAGGTTGTTGAGGGCTTGCAGCGCTTCTGGCGTCCAGCTGATCCTCAGATCGGTCTCATTTTACTCACGCAGCGCATCCCAACGCTTGGCTTTTCACCAAGTCCCATTGTACTGTCAAAATTGAATGAGGTAAGCACGATCGATTACCATGGTACGGACACTGAACGTTGGAAGAGTATCCCCAAACGCTCCGCCCTGCAATACCTCCGCTATCGGCTTCATGTGCTGCACATCGCCTTTGCCAAACTGCGCATGCGGGCTCTTATGAAAAAACGCCTTTCGCGTTGCTGAGCGTATTCTGCACCTCGTACACGATATTAGAACTCCAGGGCAAACGCACCTTCGTCCCAAGAAAAAAGCGATTCCAACGCGTAGTTGTCGGCGAGCTCACTTTCCAAATCGTAAATCGTAAACGACAAATGGCAATCGCATTTGTGGTTGCCTTTGTGGATTGCAAGATTAGATTCCCGGATCAAGTTGGGCGAAGAGATCGAGCTGAGTGATGTCTCCCGCAGGAGTGGCTTCGGGAAGATCCGCGGGCGCTTTCCGGGAACGTCGTTTTGTACCGGATTTTTCCGGGGATGGCTCACGCATGGATGCGCTCATTTCCAGATGCGTGAGGATGCGCTTGGCTCGCTCAATGATGGTGGCAGGAAGTCCTGCCAGCCGCGCCACTTGAATGCCGTAGGACTTATCTGCCGGCCCCGGCAACACCTTTCGCAGAAAGATAATCTCATCGTGCCACTCGCGCACCTCCACGTGCCAATTGCCGATGGCCGGGTGAGTGACCTGCAGGTCCACCATCTCGTGGTAGTGCGTGGCAAAAAGCGTGCGCGCACCGATGACATCATGCAAGTGCTCGGCGACAGCCCAAGCAATGGAGAGGCCGTCGTAAGTCGCCGTTCCTCGCCCAATTTCATCGAGAATAACCAGAGAACGTTCGTCGGCATTATTCAGGATGAGAGCGGTTTCGCTCATTTCCACCATGAAAGTTGATTGACCACCGGCTATATCGTCACTGGCGCCCACGCGGCAAAAAATACGATCCACAAGGCCAATGTGAGCCTCGCGCGCCGGCACGTACGAACCCATCTGTGCCATCAGGGCAATGAGCGCCACCTGTCGTATGTAGGTGGATTTACCTGCCATATTCGGTCCGGTGAGGATGATGAGGCGGTTGGTTTCTTCCTCCATTTCGGTGTCATTCGGCACAAAGGAAGCATCCTGCTGCACACGTTCAATGACCGGGTGCCGTCCATCCACGATGTGCAACTTGCGCGAATTGTCAAGCGCCGGACGACAGTAGTTGTGCAGGCGTGCTGTCTCAGCCAGGCTAAGCAGTACGTCCAGCTCGGCCAAAGCCCCGGCGCTTTGCTGTATTCCGGTCAAGTGTTCGCCCACTGCCCCGCGCAAATTGCAGAATATCTCATACTCCAGCTGTCGCGCACGCTCATCTGCACCCAGTATGGCGCTTTCCATCTTCTTAAGTTCCTCGGTAATGAAGCGTTCGGCATTAGCCAGCGTCTGCTTTCGGCGGTAATGTTCGGGCACCTTGGCGAGATTGGCCTTTGTCACCTCAATATAGTAGCCAAATACGCTATTATAACGAATTTTGAGAGAATCAATACCGGTAGCCTTGCGCTCGGCCGCTTCCATCTCGGCAAGCCACATCTTGCCGTCGCGAGAGGCGTGACGCAGTTCGTCGAGTTGATCATCATAGCCATCGCGTACCATCCCGCCATCCTTGATGGTGGTGGGAGGGTCGTCAACCAGTGCATGCGTAAGCAGATCCGTGAGTTTCGAAAAGTCACCGATACGCTCGCGTAACGCAGCCAACTCAACCTGTTTCTCACCAAGTGGCGCCAAATCCTGAATGACATCCGGCAGCATACTGAGTGAGAGTTGCAGTCCAAGCAAGTCACGCGCATTCCCGGCACCTTGCGATAAACGGGAGGAGAGACGCTCGAGGTCGCGCACCTTCTTGAGCGAATCGCGCAGCTTGCTCATCAAAAAAGGCTCTTCTAGGAAAGTAGCGATGATATCCTGCCGCCGCGTAAGCTCTACCAGATCACAGATAGGGTGCAGCAGCCATTCACGCAGCATACGCGCGCCCATAGGGGTGCCTGTGTTGTTCAGTACGCCAAGCAGCGTGTTTTTTGCTCCGCCACGTGCTTCCACCAAATCCAAATTGCGCCGGCTGGCAGAATCGATCAGCACCACACGTGCGGTGGGACGAAGACTAAGCCGGAGCAAGTGATCCGTGCTGCGTCGCAACTGATTTTTCAGGTAGTGCAGGATGGCGGCTGCCGCACCAAGTGCAGCGCTCAGATGCGCACAGCCAAATCCTTCTAACGAATGCACATGAAAATGCGTCTCCAAGGAGCTGCGCGCCAGCGTAGGCAGGAAAGTGTAGCCATCGTATTTGAGTGTGACGGGCAGAGAATTGAATAACTCCGCCTGCTCATCGCTCACCAGTAACTCACGAGGACGCAATAGGGCCACCTCTTCCGCCAAATCCGTAAGTGAGGCATAATCTGCCACCGAAAATTCTCCCGTACTATGGTCGGCGCATGCCAGCCCCCAGCTCTTTTTATCGCGGTAGCATGCCACAATGTAGTTGTGCTCGTCTGCGGACAGCAAGTTCATATCCGCCAAGGTACCGGCAGAGATGAGGTGTGTGATTTCGCGCTCCACCAATTTTCCTGGTACAGGGACGGTCATCTGTTCCGCGATAGCGACGCGCTTGCCCAACTTCACAATTTTGCTGATGTAGCTTTCTGCCGCGTGGTACGGTACGCCGCACATCGGAATGCTTTGCCGCTTCGTCAGGGTGAGACCAAGCGCCTGCGAGCAAGCCACTGCATCCTCAAAAAACATCTCATAGAAATCCCCCAACCGAAAAAAGAGCCACACGTCATCCGGCAGTGTCTGTTTCATGCGCAGATACTGATCCATCATGGGGCTTATGGAGCTGCTTTCGGCCATGCGGCAACGCCTTTCAGTATACACCGTACCTAGCAAAAACTCAAGTGCGATGTGGCTTCTTTCAGGGCAAACGGGTCTCCGGCAAATTCGCTGAGACAGATAATGAAGGGATAAAATAAAATCGGCACTTCAGTCTTGC
>CANPYO010000129.1 GCA_947588645.1 uncultured Akkermansia sp.
CCTTTGGCGTTGGTTTGTGCCCAATTTAAGAGCGCCTGGTAGCCCTTTTCATTATTGGTGAATCTCTCCATCTTCCCATCGAGGTAGGCGTAGTTTATCTTTCCCCCTAAATCAACTCCCACAAATTGAAGTTGGCCCTTTTCGTCCGCCTTACTTTGTTTGGTTTTACTTTCTCTTTTTTTCATGGTACACTTGTACACGTTTTTGTGAGAGTGTCTATCAAGCGGATATAACACTATTGTGGACTATGGCTAGCCCTCTCAACTATTTTATCTTTGATAGACCTCAACATAACGGAATGCGGAAAGAACTGACGTCGTAAAGGACTTTATGCCCACGTACGAATATGAACGTTCCCGCATGGAGCCTCTTTTGAGGCTCCGCCCGTTATGTCGAGGAGCTCCGTTGAGGATTTCCCTCTCAGCGCTTCAGATTATACCACCTCGAATCAATAGTGTACGAGGTGCGATTTATTAATAATGTACGTGTTGCGCAGATTTTTTTTCGGATCATTGATGTATACTGAGATCCCTTTAGAGCCGTTTTTCTGCTGATTAACTTTTCCCCAATGCGTTTGCCCTGGGGATGGATTGGATTGCGCCTGAAGAAAATTTTATTGGGACAAATGTGTTTGCTTGTTGTACTGTGCCGCTTTTTTTGCGAGACGGCGCACGGATTCATCCACCGAGAATGAGGGCGAGAGCAGCTCCGTGTGGGTGAACCATCTCAGAGCGCAGGATTCATGACTGATGCAAAAACGCTCATGTGGTGCGCGCAGCAAATAACGGACATCGTAATGCCAATGAGCACCTTCGTTGGCTTGAGGACGCGCCGGGATGCGATGAATATCCACATCAAAAATGTGAGCGCTCACAGGCACAATACCTGAAATACCACTTTCTTCTTGCGCTTCGCGCATAGCCACTCGCAGGATATCCGCATCACCATCAGCGTGTCCGCCGAGTTGCAACCATTTACCTAGCTTGCGGTGCAGCGTCAGCAAAGCCATGCTGCCGTCCGGACTCAGTAACCAGGCAGATCCTGTGATATGCCCGGAAGCGTGTGAGCGAGAGAAACAATCTGGGGTGTTGGCCACAAAGTGTATCACACGGCGGGCGCAGTCGGCTTGTTCGGAGTGCAAGCGAGCGTAGTTAAGCAACTCGTTGCACAAGTTTTCTCGAGTGTCTTGAGGTGCTGTCATCGTGCCACAGCCAGTACCATATTATCTGCGATCAGATCGCCCGGAGATGCTCTCAATCTGCTCTTCCCCCCGGCTGCGAATGCGCTGGGGGTTCAGGGACTTGAGACGCAAGGATCTCAACCCCAATCGAGTATTCATGCGAATCATGCGGAAAGAATCATCCGGCAAATCATGGCCAAGTCCGGCGGGAGAGACTGTTTTTACCTCCTGAACAGGCACAGCAATTTCCTCCACCATCTTGGCAAATTCTTCCTGCTTGACATTGGCGACTTTCTCGTTCTGCTGCTCGCCGTTTTCCTCGCTTATAGCCGTGGCCTCCTCGGCTTCCTGATCCTGCGGCAGATCCACCTGGGGGTCGGTTTCTTTCAAACGTTGAGCTTCTTCGTCCGGTTTTACCGTGCTCACCAAGTCCGCACCGGGTCGCCGGGAATTGTCCTTGTTGGTGCGCAGAAACTCCTCAAACTCCTCATCCGGCATTGCTCCACTATGCACAGCACGGTCGTACGAACGCGCCGCTTCCGGCACATGACCAATTTCTGCGTACAAACGAGCCATGTTGTAATGGGCATCAGCAAGCTCGGGGTTGATTTTCACGGCTGCGGCATAATGCTTGAGAGCACGGTCATACGCGCCACTAATTCCCTCGATATTGGCCAAATAAAAAAAGGCCTCGGCATTGCCGGGATCCAGTTGCACGGCACGCGAAAACATGCGCTGAGCTTCATTCAGACGCTCGAGGCGGTAAAACGCGATTCCGCTCAGGTAGTAACCTATGGACATGTTAGGCGCCAAGCGTGTCGCCCGGGTGAGGTAGTTGAGAGCAACACTGCTCTTGTTGTTGTAGAGCAGGATCGTGCCCAGATTAATCAGCCCGGGCAGATGATCCGGCTGCAAATCATAAAGTGTCAGGTACATTTGCTCTGCCGACACGTAACGTCCCTTGGCGAAGGCCTTGTTTGCAAGATCCACAAGAGTCTGAATTTCCAGATTCACGCGTACAGCATTGCCTTGGTCATCCACCCCGGCAGCGATTCTTTTTTGCACACGCTCGAAGAGCTGTTTTTCATTTTCAGTCAGTTCCGGGGAACTCTCCTCCTGCAATTTGTCCAATGCTTCCACAACTTGAGGATCGTTGTTACTCAGCTTGCGGTAGGTCTCGATGAGAAAACGACGGCTTTCCTTCTGCATGGCGAGCGTTTTGCGCTGCTTATCAATCATGGCACGCAGCAATTTGTTCTCCTCTAACACGGCAGGGTCTGCCACGGGCTGTTTCTCTCGTGCCGCTAAATCTGCTTCCAGATTATTGAGTTGCTCAGTAAGTTCGGAGATGCGGCGGCGATAGCCCATGTTCTCATCGTAGATGTTGTTGAGTTCTTCGCGTAAGCGTGACGCCTCAGCACGCGCCTCTTCCAATTGACGAGAAAGCACCTCATTCTGGTCACTCGCACCGGTCTGCATGGCTTCCAGCTCGCGAATTTTCTCCTGCGCAGCCTTGAGTTGTTCGGCCAGCGTAAGATTTTGGTCAAGAAGAGCTTTTGTTTTATCCGGGTTATTCAACTCCACCACGGCTCGCAACTGCTCATTCTCACGGGAAAGCGTATCACGCTCGCGGGTAACGCGCTCCAAATTCTGCAGGGTTTCCGCAAGCCGATTTTCCAGGTCGCCGGAGCGCTCTTCGGCTTCTTTCAACGCGGCCTGAGAGTTGCGATATTTGCTTTCCATATCAGCAAGCTGACGAGAGAGAGAATCAACCACGCTGTTGCCTGCGGCACGCTCCGTGGTCACCTGAGCCAAAAGTTTTTCATAGCGCTCCTTATACAGGCTTTGCTCATTTTGCGCGGCTACCAGCTTTTTCTGCACCTCTTGGAAGCGGTTGTTAAGCTCGGTGTAAGCGCGTGCGATGCGACGGCACTCCTCCTGCGCACGCATGAGCGCTTGATAAAGTTTGCGCTCCTCGTGATTGTAGCTGGAAGGCTCTACGGGAGTGTATATCCCTGCCCCTCCTCCCCCCATGGGCACCTGCCGTTGCGGAATTTCCACGGCATTTGGCTGAAATCGCCGCTCTCCCGGCAAGGATTCTTGCGCTCGCTTGCGGTAGGCTTGCATATTCTCCGCCAGCAGACGGCGACGCGTACTCACCAAGTTTGTTTTCCAATTCGGAAAATCACGCACGATAGCCGCCAACACGCGCTCGGCCTCCTGCCCCTTGCGCAGAGCCGCATTGTAGCTCTGCCTCCCCGCCAGAATTTCGGACTCCCTGCATAAACGATATGCGTTCAAGTAGGCTTCCCCGGGATCACGCACTCTGGAAGATGTCCTGCCGAGACGATGCACCTGCGCCTGCTCAGCACTCACCTGCACTGTGCATAAAGCGAGCACCCCCGCTGCTGCCAAACAGCAGTTAATCAGTCGTCTTACTGGGAAGATGCGGTTCAACCTGCGCGGAAGTGAAAAAATCCCGAGGCAGGGGCTGCCCTGCACTCGGGAGATGATTTGCTTTGCGTCCCTTGCGCGCCTGCTCAGGCTTGGGGGGCGCTTTGATCCCCTGCAGGAGTTTCCTCGTCGGGCACCTGCACCAGACGCAGAGGCGTGCGCGAGAGCAGCTCGCCGTCCAGCGTCACATCCACAGAATACGTGCCCGTCTTCGTAAAGCGAAGCCCCTGGAAATTCATCACGAGGTTTCGTGTCAGGAAAGAGGCTCCCTCAGGCAAACCAACGCGCAGATCAGCCATGATAGGCATGCGCTCCTTGTCCAGAGGCACCCCATCCTCGTCCACGATCGTTATGCCCAGTTTGTGATCCCCTGCATCTTCCGGCACGAGGCAGAAGCGCAGTGCCAGCGAGCATGCGGGATGCACCACCGGAAATTGGCGTGCAAACAGCGTGTCAAACGCCCCTTGTACGCATAATTTACCCTGATAATCGGCTGCGTAATCGCAAAGTACTGAGACTTGTGTGTCCATATCTATAATGATTGCGTTGAGTTTGTCAACTTCCCCGCGTTACCTATTGTGGGGTGCGTTGCTCATTCCTTTCTATCATAAATGTGTTTCTTTTCAAGCTCAAAGTGCTTCATGACACCATTTTTTGTTTTCGTCCTTGCTTTACGCTGCTTCTCTCATTCGTTTTCCGGTTTGTGATCGGACAAAAATCACACCCGTCCCAAGAAAAGCGATCCCAACACGCAATTCATTTACGATTTACGATTTACGATTTACGATTTGGAAAGTTCGCTCGCGTTGCGCGGGGATGCAAAGCCGGGGCGGACGGAATGTCCCAAAGCCGTGATCGGACGTGGTTACAAAGGGGTGGTGGCGCCTGGCGGCGCCTATGTACGATGTATGATGTACGATTTGGATCATAGCGCGCCGGAGGCGCGAGGAAGCGGGTCGTGTGTCTCGCATTCCACACGCGAAGAAATGGGTTGAATGAGGCCGGAGAAGATTTTATTGGGACACGTGTGACATTGCCCGGGTCTCCGGCAAATTCGCTGAGACAGATAATGAAGGGATAAAATAAAATCGGCACTTCAGTCTTGCATTCTCTGC
>CANPYO010000130.1 GCA_947588645.1 uncultured Akkermansia sp.
GAGCCAATCCACCGATAAGCCTTTTGGTAATGAAAACTGAAGATGAGGCGCGACACTCCCATCACCACGCAACCGCACGTAAAAGCGACACCGACGGAAGAGAAGATGCCCGCGATCATGGAAAGCGTGCTTGAGGAATTGATGTAGTTGCCCACGGATGCGATAGAATCACCGTCCCGCATGATGATGCAAAGGGAAACAGCCAGAGCGGATCCGAGTAATTCAAAGACCAGCGACACCGTTGTGGAGGTCGGCAAGCCGAATGTGTTGAAGATATCCAGCAGGATCACATCCGTGAGCATCACGGCGGTGAGCAGGATCATCACCTCGTGGAAACTGAATTGCGAGGGCACAAATACGCCGCTGCGGGCTATCTCCATCATCCCTCCTGAAAAAGAAGCTCCGACGATGACCCCGATCGCCGCCACGCTCAGAATCACCCACCGTTTTGCGGCTTTGCAGCCTACGGCGGAGTTGAGGAAGTTCGCAGCATCATTTGATACTCCCACCACCAGATCCAACACGGCCAGCAGCAGGAGCAAACCCAGTATAAATATGTATGTCGTACTCATGACATCCCTCTTATAACGCCCCGAAACGCTGCGCGCAATCTCTCTATGGTGAAGCTTTCGCCACGCGAATTATGGCGAAATGGACACCACATCCGTCCCAAGAAAAAGCACCCCCTGTAGGCAGTTAACGGCATATCATGAATCATAAGTTGTTGGTTATTTACGATTTACGATTTACGATGTACGATTTGAATGCTAGCACACTGCGCGCGTTCCTGCGAAACAAAAGCAAAGCAGAATTTTCGAAGACGATGGTGCGTTGATAAAAGGAAAGCCTCCTGTGTGAGACTATGTCGGGTTGACTCAGCGCCGCCCCATCGGCAGTTGCTTCGGAGTCGCCCCACGACTCCTCACCCCTGCAGGGCAAAAGCTATCGCTTTTGGCTAATCGACCTTACGGCCGTCGGTCGCTTTCGCCCTTCGGGCAAAAGCTGTGCTTTTGTCCAATCCCACTCCGAACCCTCGGGGGCTTTCACGGCTTTGCTCAATCATCAATGGTTTAAGCTTCTTGCTGGCTTACCTTCTTCATCCATGGAAAACGCATGAGTAATGGGGTTGAATGAGCCCGGAGAAGATTTTATTGGGACACGTGTGAATGGACACACGAGAAATTGCTGTTGCAATGAGAGGGTTAGAGCGCGTATAATGGGGCTCGTATGATCGACTGGGAAATCACGGTGACGATGGTGCTCATCGCCTTTGCTCTGCCTTTTTTCTTTCTGTGGCCTCAGATGCGCAGTATGACTGCTCACGTTCGTACTCGTCACGCAGAAGTCGAGTCGTTGCGCCGTCTCAACCGCGATTTGGAAGAACACCTGCAGCGTGATAAGGGACTTTTCCTAGAGGCCCTTGGTGTGCCATTCCTCCTGCTGCTGCCTTCCGGACGCGTGGAAATGGGGAATCATGCGGTCGAGGAATTGCTTGGTTACCCCGCCAATGTGAACATATTGCGTTTGCTCCCGCCCGGCTCGCTGCGTGACGCTCTCAGCGATGCTGTGCAAGCCGAGGAATCCCGCCAATATACGGTTACGCTCCCGCACGGTGGGGAAGATCGAACCTTTCGTATTCTTTCCACGCCGATAACCGATCAGCGTCGCCACATCGGCATCGTTTTCCACGACATCACCGAGGAGCAGCGGACGCTGCTCATTCGCCGCGATTTTGTGGCGAACGCCTCTCACGAATTACGCACGCCGCTCACGATCCTGAGCGGTTATCTGGAAAATCTGCAGGAAGATAAGGAGCTGGCGTCGGATGAGGAGGCTCGGGAACGTGTCCTCTCCCTCATGCGCAAGCACACGGAGCGCCTTGTTCGGTTGGTCGAGGATATGCTTATGGTGTCGCGCCTGGAGAATGCCGAGACGAGTGGGCTGCACTGGGAGGAGTTCGACTTGGGCGGGGTGCTGGAGGACGTGCGAGGACGCCTGGAGGGGCTGCTCCGTGCGCAGGAAGTGGTGTGGACAACCGATTTTTCTCCGCAACCTTTCGTGATGCGTGGAGATTCATTCTACTGGTCACAAATCCTCTTTAACCTGCTGGAGAATGCGCTGAAAAACAATCCGACACCCGGGTTGCAGTTAACGGTGTCAGCGCGCCGCAACGAGGACGGTTCTTGCTCTGTCTGCGTGAGCGATAACGGCGTCGGTATTGAGGCGAAAGATTTGCCCTACATCTTTAATCGTTTCTACCGCGCCGATAAAACAGGACGAGTGAAGGGTACAGGACTTGGCCTCTCCATTGTGAAACATGCCGTGGAAGCGCACGGCGGCTCCATCCGCGCAGAGAGTTCCTCCGGCACCGGCGCCACCTTCACCATCACCCTCCCTTCGACGTCGGGAAAGGCCTGAACGAATGGCCGATGCCCCGCTCGGTGGCAATGCAGGCAGAACGGTGGGAGTCTAGCCTTTTCGGACGTATGCGCTTGAGCGGCCCTTGCCGATGCGGGAGATCAGTCCGGTATCAAGCATGGCTTTGAGGGTGCGCTCAATGGTGGTAAGCGAGATGTCCGGACACCTTTCGGCAATGTCGGATTTTCGCAACGGGTTGAGAGAAGTCTCGAATAGCGAGCGAATACGGTCAGACTTGCTTGAAGGGTGGGTGCCGGTGCCTTTCAGACGTTCTTCCAACTCCGTGTAGGCCTTGATGAGGATTCCCAGAAAATAGCGAAGGAAAGGCGTGTAATCGTTGGCATTTTCATGCCACGACTCGGATGCTCGTTGCAGCGCGTCGTAATAGCCTTCCTTGGCCGATTCCATGAGCTTTTCAAGGCTGAGGAAGCGTCCCACGTCAAATCCGCCGCGGTAAAGGAGAAGCAGGGTGAGCAGACGACTCATGCGCCCATTCCCATCATGGAAAGGATGAATGCACAAAAAGTCCAAAATAAACATGCCGATGAGGATGAGTGGTTCTGCTGAGGCGGAAGCGCTCGCTTTTTGGTAAGCCGTGCAAAGGCGCTCCATCGCATCGGGAGTGCCGATTGCCGACACGGGGGAAAAGCGGATACGCTGCTCACCGTTCGGCATCGTTTCAATGATTCGGTTGTCGGACATTTTCCATGAGCCTCCGTTTCCGGCGTAACTGTAGAGATCGCGGTGCAACTGCAGGATGTTGTTGGGAGTCGGGGCAATATATGCATGGCTTTCGTGCACGGTGGCCAGAACATCCCGGTAGCCCGCAATTTCTTCCTCCGAACGGTTGCGTGGCGTTGTTTTTTGCTGCATCAAAGCCTTCAGCCGCGAATCGGTTGTCACGATGCCTTCAAGGCGATTGGAGGCATCTGTGCTCTGCACGCGAGCAACTTTCAGCAGGCTTTCTTGGATGGCCGGAGCCGCCTTTAACTGTTCACTCACACGCCCCTTCAACTCATAGATGCGCGTCAAAAGGCGCCCGACTTGCGCATTGACAAGTTTCTGCGGCGTTTCGATGTAGTCGAAGTCGTGCATTTTTTCTGCATCATTTTACATAATTTGATGCAGAAAACAAGAAAATGAGGCAGGTAATTTCGCTTTTGCGTTATCTCATCATTCAAGTGGAAGAAGGAAAATAACGATAAAGCATGCGGCCGAAATAGAGGTTGAGACTCCTCGAGGATGTTACGACCTCGAGAGAGTAAAACGAATCAGGTCATGCCGCAGAGAGTCTGCTCACGGCATGACCTGATATCAGGATTGACGCTAGCTTGTTTAAGCCAATTCCTTGGGGTTCGGTCCCCATTGATTGGAGCCCGGTTTGCTGTCGAGGCAGAAAAAAACGATGAGAATTATTGTTCCTATGTAGGGTACCAATCCTATTAACAGCCACCATCCGCTGCGTCCGGTGTCATGCAAACGGCGAGCGGCTAAACCGAGGCCGACAAGAGTTAGATAGAGACCCGCCAAACTGACAAGTGCTGCAAGAACTGGAGCAATTGAAGAATCTCCCGCTAAGCCGACTAATAGCCCCAAAACGAAGCTAATAACACACATGACAATGTATGCCGGCCAGAAACGATTGCGACGAAGTCGCCCCGCAAATTGGATACGTAGTATGTTTTCCATGGTAGTGCTTGTTTTGAATTATGGTTGATACCACAAGGGAGAGTCATAAAACTGGCATGTCTCCTTTGTGAACTGATGTGAGTCTACCTCTTTTTAAAAGAGATGTACAGACAAAATTTTCATTGGAGCTTATTTTTAAATGATAAAGCGTCATATGTGAGCTCCAAAAAAACGCAAGGCACACCTGAGATAAAACAAACAACGTTTTCATAATTTTCTTATTTTTAATATAATACGGATATTAAGGTGCTTATCTCTTTTAAAAAGAGATGAGCTGGTAAAAATTGCAAAAACAATAGGGGGAAAATGAAACGCAACAGGCCATCGGCACAAAAAAGGGTGCCGATTAGCTCGTAGCACGGTATATTAACTGTTCCAAAGACCAATCAATTATGAACAAGGACACCCAAATCCATTATAATTCCATTGCTCGAGTGCCTCTCCCCGCATGATCTCAAATCTTTCTGTCATATGTTGCATTTGTCCTTGAAATTCACAAAAGGATGCGGTAAGTGGTCAATCCAATTTGACGAGGGAACCGAAATGTTAATTCGAGAATACACAACATCAGATTGCGAGCGGTTGGCAGAGTTGTTTTATGAAACCGTTCATAGTGTAAATGCCAAGGAC
>CANPYO010000131.1 GCA_947588645.1 uncultured Akkermansia sp.
AAGCGGGAGCGTGTTGTGAAAAGTTGCTTTGAAAAAAAATTCGCACAATGCCAAATTATGGTTGACTTCGTAAATGGATGGGTTTTTTCTTGGGACGGATGTGGCGCTCATGCTGCCGGGCACGATTTTTTGCTCGCCTTGTGCGGCAAAGCGTGGTACAAGGGAGTGCGTTATGGCAACGCCTCCTTTTGTATACCAAGAGATGTTCCCCATGGGGGAGGATCACACAAAGTACCGTTTGCTCACCAAGGACTACGTGAGTGTGAGCAGCTTTGAAGGGCATCCCATGCTCAAAGTGGAACCGGAGGGGCTGCGCCTGCTGGCCGAAACGGCTTGGCACGATGTCGCCTTCTTCCTGCGTCCCGAGCACCTGCGCATGGTGCAGGGCATATTGAGCGATCCTCAGGCCTCGGAAAACGACAAGAGTGTGGCGCTCACCATGCTGAGGAATGCGGAAGTGGCGGCGTTGGGAGTGCTGCCGCTCTGCCAGGACACCGGCACTGCCATCTGCGTGGGCAAGAAGGGGCAGCAGGTGTGGACGGGCTGCGATGACGCTGAGTGGATCTCCCGCGGAGCCTATGATTGTTACACAAAAAACAACCTGCGCTATTCACAGAACGTGGCGTTGGATATGTACCGCGAGGTCAACACCGGCACCAACCTGCCCGCCCAAGTGGATCTCTTTGCTACCTCGCACGGCATGGAGTACGAATTCCTCTTTATCGCAAAGGGCGGCGGAAGTGCCAACAAGACCTACCTGTACCAGGAAACGAAGGCTCTGCTCAACCCGACCTCGCTCAAAAAGTTTATGGTGGAAAAGATGAGCACGCTTGGAACTGCCGCTTGCCCACCCTACCACGTGGCCTTTGTGGTGGGTGGCACCAGCGCCGAGCTGTGCCTCAAGACCGTCAAACTTGCCTCCACCAAATACTACGACAACCTGCCCACCAGTGGCAACGAACACGGCCGAGCCTTCCGCGACTTGGATCTGGAAGCCGAACTGAAGGCCGAGGCGGAGAAGTTGGGGCTGGGGGCGCAATTCGGCGGCAAATGGTTTGCGCTGGACGTGCGCGTGGTGCGCTTGCCGCGGCATGGCGCAAGCTGTCCTGTGGCGCTGGGCGTCTCCTGCTCGGCGGATCGCAATGCCAAGGCGAAGATCACGCCGGAGGGCATTTTTATTGAAGAGCTGGAGTACGACCCCGGCAAGTACATCCCTGCCGAGCTGCGCGAGACCAAAAGCGCAGGCGTGCCCGTCAACCTGGATCGCCCGATGAAGGAGGTGCTTGCCGAGCTCACTAAGTATCCGGTCAAGACGCGCCTCTCGCTCACCGGCACGATCATCGTGGGACGCGACATTGCGCACGCCAAACTCAAGGAAAAACTGGACGCAGGGCAGGATTTGCCGGATTACATCAAGGAGCACCCCATCTACTACGCCGGTCCCGCCAAGACTCCCGAGGGCTACCCCTCCGGCTCCTTTGGCCCCACCACGGCGGGGCGCATGGACTCCTACGTGAACCTCTTCCAGAGCCACGGCGGCAGTCTCATCATGATCGCGAAGGGCAACCGCTCTCAAGCCGTCACGGATTCGTGTCAAAAGCACGGCGGCTTCTATCTCGGCTCCATCGGCGGGGTGGCGGCGGATCTCGCGAAGAACTGCATCACCTCCATCGAGTGCCTTGAGTATCCTGAACTCGGCATGGAAGCCATCTGGAAGATCACGGTGAAGGATTTCCCGGCCTACATCCTCGTGGACGACAAGGGACACGACTTCTTCGCGGATATTCGTGCCGGTTGGGCGTGTCCGGGATGCGCCCACTGAACCCACCCGGAGCAGCCTTTTTACGACGATGAGCGACAAACTGAAAACTTTCCTCAAGCGCCTCTTCTCCACCATCATCAGTCTTGCTGTGGTAGCAGCGGCGTTGGGCGGGACGTACTATTTTGAAAACACATGGTTTTGTGCGGCGCTCATTTGCTTGCTCTGCAACCTGGCTGCCGTCGAGTGGTTCCTGATGTTGCGAGAAAAGAAAGCCGAGTGCAACCGTTGGCTCATTCTCATCGGAGGTTTGGTGTACCCTTGGATCGCGGCTCTGGTTTATACCCAAACTCATGCCGCTGTCCTCGGGCTCCCCGTTGGGATTGCCTGTCTCATCCTTCTTATCCTGACCGCTGTCATCTGTGAATTATTTCGCATGGATTACGGCAGGCAGAGCGCTGAGGCGGCCCTCCGCAGCGTCGGCACCACTGTTTTCGCCTTTGTTTATCCGGGATGGTTCCTCGCCTTGGCTCTCAATTATATGGATCCGCATTATGGCTTGCCCATCCTTTTGACGGTTGTGGTCATCACCAAACTCAGCGATATCTGGGCCTACCTCTGCGGAGTTCTCGTCGGGCGCCGTTTTATTTCGCGTCCCTTCAGCCCAGCCGTCTCTCCCAAGAAATCGTGGGAGGGATTCATCGGCTCTTTCATCCTCACTACTCTCTGTGGCGCGTTTCTCATCAGGTTTATTGAGCCGGTATGCCCCATGTGGTTTGCCATCATAAGCGCTGTTGTGTTTTATTTCATCTCCGTAGCGGGAGATCTCGCCGGCTCGCTCGTTAAGCGAGGTCTCGGCGTGAAGGACAGCAGCCACCTCCTCCCCGGCATCGGCGGCATCATCGACCTCATCGACTCCCCCGCTTTCACCATCGCGTTCGTCGCAGCCCTTTCGATGTTTTGATGTTCACTTGTCATCGCGTGCTCAGGAGCGAACCTACCGTGGCATCACACCGGAGTCTTTCCTTCTATCAGGACACCTTGTCCTCGAAAATTCCGCTTCGCTATCGCTTTGCAGTAACGCGCGTAGCGCGCTAGCATCCACATCGTAAATCGTAAATAGCCGACGAAGTCGGCCCGGGTCGTCGGGCGTTTTGGGCTTATTGCATTTCATTTGGCGATCTACCGTATAAACAAAAGAACAAAATAAAGATTGACAAAATGTCTCTCATATAGTAGCTTTCTCTTAGCGGAAGTGATTCCGACGAAAGCTTTATCCGCCCCCACCAGTAATTCTCCCATCATCCGGGAATCTATGAACGTGGGGGCTTTTTTATTATCATGATCAAGACTGCTATTTTAGTTGATGGTGGCTATTATCGCCGCAAGATTGTTGGTTTTACCGGTCACGAGATTCCGGCTAGAGCTGCTGATACCTTGTACAGATATTGCCAGTGACATCTGGCTCATGATAGGGAAGATTGCTCCTTGTACCGAGTTCTTTACTACGATTGCGCTCCTTCTGAAAAGAAGGTATATCACCCACTTCTCAAGAAAACGGTGGATCTGAAAAAAGAGAATTTGTATAGATGGAACATTGATTTTCTGAATGCGTTGCGCACTAAACGCAAGTTTGCTGTTCGTCTGGGAAAATTGGCAGATGAGCAGGCCGTATATAACCTGAGCTATGAAGCAACAAAGGCTTTGTTAAGCGGGAAGAAGACTATAGAAAATTTGGATGAATTAGACTTTACGCTGTCGATAAAACAGAAGGGCATTGATACCCGAATCGGCATTGACATTGTCTCAATGGCGCTGAAAAAACAGGTGGATAAGATCGTTCTCATTGCCGGAGATAGCGATTTTGTTCCTGCTGCAAAGTTTGCAAGACGTGAGGGAATTGACTTTGTATTGGACGCCATGGGAGCATCCATAAAGCCTGAATTGAGCGAACATATTGATGGCTTGACCACATTCGTCTCTTCCTTTTCTAAAGATAAGTCGACAACATCGGAGAGTTGAGCGCTGAGGCAGCCCTTCACAGCGTCGGCACCACTGTCCTCGCCTTTGTCCATCCGGGTTGGTTCCTTGCCTTTGCTCTCGGTTATATGGAGCCGCATTATGGCTTGCCCATCCTTTTGACGATTGTGGTCATCACCAAACTCAGCGACATCTAGGCCTACCTCTGCGGGGTTCTCGTCGGGCGCCGTTTCATCTCGCGTCCCTTCAGCCCTGCTGTCCCTCCCAAGAAATCGTGGGAAGGCATCATCAGCTCCTTTGGTTCTTACCATCCTCTGTGGCATACTTCTCATCAGGTTTGTCGATTCGGCATGCCTTACGCTGTCCTCCACTATCATTTCCGCCATTATTTTTATCATCTCCGTAGCGGGAGATCTCGCCGACTCACTCGCTAAGCGAGGTCTCGGCGTGAAGGACAGCAGCCACCTCCTCCCCGGCATCGGCGGCATCATCGACCTCATCGACTCCCCCGCCAGGGTAAACGCATTTGAGAGAAGGTCATCAACAGAGAAAATGCTCTTATTGACTGATATCCCTGTTTATACGCATCAAAATCATCACAACAACCGGTCATCATAATGATGGATCTAGAGGAATCTCTGCATACGTTAATGATCCGAAAAGAATCTGCGCAACGCGCACATTATTAATAAATCGTACACTATTGATTCGAGGTGGTATAATCTGAAGCGCTGAGAGGGAAATCCTCAACGGAACTCCTCGACATAA
>CANPYO010000132.1 GCA_947588645.1 uncultured Akkermansia sp.
ATTATGATACAAATTTCGAGCAGAAGTGTAACCCATGTTGTGATACAAATGTGTTACCCATGTTGAGGAACTACCGGGGCTTTCGCCCCCCCCTCTCACCACCGTACGTGCCTTTTGTGGCATACGGTGGTTTCTCGGCGTGTAATTGATCCTGAAACCCTCGTTCCTACCGCAACTCTTTTCTCTCTCCTAGCCAGATACCCTGACAACTCCTCCGCACTGTTATGCGGATTCGGACTTGCACCGCTTTCCATCCCTCGGTCGAGGTCTCGTACATTTCAGTACTTCTTGGCTCTGCTGCTATATGTTCTGAGATTTGAGTGGTTGCCCTCGCCGGATTCAGCCCTTCCCACTTGGGTTGTTCATAGGTGGTACTATGGGCCTGTGCTGACTCCCGACAGACGGATTGCTCCGCAGCGCTTTCGCGCTTTAGTCGAGTCTTTCAGGATAAGACATAACAGCTTTCTCACAGTGCAGACCGAATCTACCATGCGCTCTCTTGACAGAGTATTGGGCATAAGCATCCATTGCTGCCTCACCTCGTGCGTTTTGGCCTTCTATCCGGTTCTTGTTCATCCTGTCTGTGTTTCGCCTTCGGCTTCCTCCCCACCCCACGTTACCGTGACGCAGTTGCTTTTGGCTATTTGATTCCGCCCTGTCAGTTGTTCATTGGGGACTTTCTCCCCAGTTACATGTCATGCCTGACGTACGAAGAATGCGCGCCGAGGGCGAGAGGTGACAGAGGGGGAGTTTCTCACTTTTCTTCTTCATTCCAATGCGTTTGACCTGTTATCCAAGCTTGACAAATGGTGACCTTCGCGAGATGATTCGCCGCATCAAGTTTATGGTTCTATGAAACAGCAGCTGGGTCTCAAATTATGGTCGACCGATGTGGATTCGTATCTCCGGAAAGCAGAGCAACTGTACGATGAGGGAGTGTACAACTACATAGAGCTTTATGCTGTGCCGGGCACGCTCGAAACTCTCAAGAAATGGAGTACCCTGAAAATACCGTACGTCATTCATTGTCCCCATTTTGCTCATCATTTTAACTTGGCGCAGCCGGAAAGAGAAGGAGCGAACCGCGTCATGTTTGATGAGGTGAGGTACTTTGCGGATAAGCTGGGCGCACCCGTAATTATTGTCCATGGGGGCATGGGAGGATGCGCAGAGGAAACGGCTCGTCAGCTTGCCAACTTAAAAGAGCCGCGGGCGTTCATCGAGAATAAGCCGCACCACGTCATCCTCCCGGGAGGTCAAAAGCTGATCTGTCGCGGGTCAACGCCAGAGGAAATAGCCTGCATTCGCGCCGCAACCAATTGCGGGTTCTGTCTTGACTTCGAGCATGCGGTTTGTAGTGCCAATTCGCATGGTCTGCCATGGAAGAGATACGTGCAGGACTTTCTGCGGATGGAGCCTGACATGTTCCATCTATCCGGTATACAAAATGAATCGGAAGAAATTGATTCCCATGCTCATATAGCGGCAAATGAGGACATTGTTCGGGATATCCTCCATCTTGTACCAGATGGCGCGCGCATCTCAATCGAAACCGTCAA
The DNA here is from genome assembly GCA_947588645.1 of uncultured Akkermansia sp. Lineage (GTDB taxonomy): Bacteria > Verrucomicrobiota > Verrucomicrobiia > Verrucomicrobiales > Akkermansiaceae > Akkermansia. The sequence continues at coordinate 1,560 of CANPYO010000132.1, forward strand.
AGATTCTCCTTCCGATTTAGAAGATTTCCGATCTGACATAGCCAAGCTTCGCCAACTCCTTCCGAACGCGCTAGGCGGCTGACGCCGCCTATGTACGAGGTACGATGTACGAAGTACGATTTGAAAAATTCCCGCGCTTGAGCGCGTGTTTGGCAGAGCGGGAACGAAGGGATGTGATGAAACCATGCACAGTATTGGTTCGAAAGGGGCGGTGGCAGGCGGAGCATGGTCATCATAGGCGCCGTCAGGCGCCATTGTCCTTCTCTCCCCCTCGAAAACCCGCGTCTGCTACCGGACGTTTTACCAGGGGCACAGTACATAGATGCAATCCGTGATTGCGTAGGCATTATTGATATTCATGACACGTTTAGTAGCCCATTCGCCCCAAGAGTCACTGAAAATAATAGTGCCCAGCTTCACATTGTAACCGATGATAAGCCTCATGTGAGCTCCGCCACGGATTGATGTATCTTCATGGCAATACATTTGACTGGCGGCAACAGACCATAGTATAGGGATGCCGCGGTCGATATATGTCCGTATCTTTTGCAGCCAACCTTGAACATTCATCTTGTTGGATGCACAGAAATCGCTCCATGCTTTAGGATCCACTTCCATGATCCATGGGTCCTGACATTTTCGGGGAGGGAGTTTCCTTTTTTTCGCATATTTGTCATATTTTTCAAGTTGCTCTCCCCGTTTGTGCCAGTACTCGGCTACAGTTTTAAGAGTGATGTTAAAGTGACCGCTGATTTTCTTAAGCGCATTCTGCATACTGTGAAGACTTGTCCCGTCAGACGAGTCAGAATTGCATATGGCAGCCAGCGTATGCATATCCACGCTCGTCATGCCGTAGTAGGCAAACATACGCGCGACGCTAGCCGGCACACAGTATCCCTTGCTCCCTTGATCCACCATGGGTATGCCCTTAATCCAAACAGTTCCATCACTATCACAAGCGACAGAGTCACGGAGATGAGATGTTGTTTTATCAGAGGGGTCGCCATCACGAATGGCATGACGGTCTCTCAGCAGCAAGAGGCGTATATACTCCATCCGCTTGGCCTTGTGTCCTTCAATAGAAAAACCGGCGACGAGCACGACGGTTCCTTGCGGGGATTCCCACCTCCAGGCTTCGGTCTTTATCTTGGCTGCATTTTGAGAAGCAAAACTTCTCTTCTTCTTCGTTTTCAAGCGCTCTCCCAGCATCCGTTGACAAGAAGTAAACAGCTCATAAAACTCCTTCTCGTCCTTGTCGCCGTCATCCCCTCGATTGTAGATCGTGCACTCCACCTTGTGAAGTTGCTCCTCTGTCGTACCTGCCTCACCTTTTGCCGAATTCTTTTTCTTCCATTGCAACAAAATTTCTCCGAACTTGATGGAGCAAAACGTAACATTATTTTGAGCGGAAATACGCTGTGAATTAGAGTCCAAATTGGACGCTCTCTCCCCATACCAACTTTGTCCTCGCTTTGTCTCCCACAGCTTCCCGTTTTGCCAGCTTTCAAGTATATCCATGCCCCATCCGCACGTGCCCATCAAGTAGAACAAAATCACGAGACCATAGCTCAAATTGCTTATCACCCACCGCGTGGAGGTGAACGACATGGTACGCCTATAAACACCAAAAATCGTAATCAGGCGAAAAAATGCAACCATATATCCAGAAATAAAACTACACTTATCTGCATTATACTATTCACCCCTTTCGTGTCAACAGAATTTATGCAGGACAAGTCAAACGCATTAGAAAATGCGTTTGGCTATATATGACTTACGATGTACGATTTATTGATAACGTGCGCATTGCGCAGATTTTTTCGGATCATTAACGTATGCAGAGATTCCGTTAGAGCGGTCATCATGATGACCGCTGGTTATCACGGTTTTTGATACATATAAACGTGGATATCAGTCAATAAGATTGTTACCTCCGTCGATTACCTTCTCTCAAATGCGTTTGCCGTGATGCAGGACAAGTCAAACGCCACATCCGTCCCAAGAAAAAGCGATCCCAACACGCAATTCCTTTACGATTTACGATTTGGGAAATTTGGCGAGCGGAGCTCGCGGAAATTGCAAAGCATAGGCGATCGGGATGTGATAGAACCGTGTGCGAGCGGCTGCGAGGTCGCGTTTTTTCTTGAGACGGATGAGATTTTTGTTGACCTTCTCATCTCTTCGTGTTCTAATGGAACCGTCGAGAGACTTCTTTTTTTCTTTCATGTGTACTTCACACATCCGCCGGGGCGTTGCGACGCTTAACCCGGCGGATGCGTTTTTGGAGGTGATGCCCATTTACGATTTGAACGCCAGCGCCCCCCGCGCAGCGCGTGAACTTTGCAATCATAATCGCAAATGACTCCGCTTCTCCGCGCTTCACGTGTATTGCGAGAGGCAGCGGTCGAGTTCGGGGGATGGGGTAATGGCGAATGATTTGCCGAGTTGGATCGTAGCAACGTTGCCCAAAGAGTTACGGAAAGTGATGCGCACGGGGGTTTTGCCGTGGTGATCGGCCAGGATTTTCTTAATGAGGGCGATATCCCCGACATCATGGCGCGTCGTGAGCAGGTTGATGGCGTAGAAAGAAGCGGATTTGCCGCGTCGGGAACGCGTAGTCGGGTTGATGAGCTCCAGCCCATTGGCCGACACGCGCTTGCCGCCGGTCCGATCATCCTCGGATATACGAGCTCGAAAGCGCACGAAGCTACCTTCCTGCAACAGTCCTTCCACAGCGACAGCCTTGGCGTAGGAATCCCCCCACACAAGCGCCTCCGTGCTGCCGGTGAAGTCTTCCACAGTGATGACGGCAAACTTCTGCCCGCTGCTCTTGCTGGACTTGATGGCAACGGAGCGGATCATGCCCGCCATATCGC
>CANPYO010000133.1 GCA_947588645.1 uncultured Akkermansia sp.
ATTCTACAACGCTAATACCATCGTTTATAAGTATTAAAAATCGTGACAACCAACGGTCATCATGATGATGGCTCTAAGGAACCCTCCTGCATACGTTGATGATTCGAAACAACATTAGTAATACGCATATCATCAATAAATTGTAAATTTTTCGCGTTTTCATGGGATGGATGTGGGCCTTTGGGGAAATGAAACTGTGTTTTTTGAAAAATTGTGCTTGACAAAGCGGGCGGATGGTGGTAAAAGATGGGCACAGAGCGGAGGAAAAGACTTCGCAACGGGTCAGGTGACGCCGTAAGGTCACCCCGGAAGCCGTGTGTGCGGCGGATGGGCAAATAATGTGACGGCATAGGTCAATCCTTCGGCGGAAACGCTGATTGTAAATGAACAAGATGCCGTGGCATTCACCCTGAAAGCGGGTGGGAGCTGCGGTTTTTTGTATCTGCGGGCTTGTGCTGTCGATGGTTTAACCAATCAAGCACAACTCAACGATATGTTAAGACTCGACAGATTACCCTCGCCGGTAGGCGATATTTTCCGATCCAATGCCTCGGTCCCTCAGGGGCTCATCTTACCCTCAAGCAGGGCGCCTCAAAGCGCGGAGCAGAAGTTTGAAAACAAGTGGCGGAATCATTGGTCGAAGACGACACAGACGTGGAAGGAGTTCAAGGCACAGCCGGCAGAGTTTTACAACCGCCAACCTGTGCCACAAGGACACGTGCTGGAGCTGTTGTCGGACAACATTGACCTGTTGCTGGGGAATACGGAGAGAATCATCCAAGCGCCGGAGATGGCGGAATGCCGGGAGGTAGGGGGAGGATCTCCGTCCCCGCTTTCGCCTCCCGATTTGGGCGATCTCCTTTGGGCGTGGAAAAAGGGAGAAGCCGGCTGGAAGCGGACCTCTGTCGAGGGGCATCCCCTGTACGCCCTCTACATCGATGGTTCCATTCTCAGCGGCTCATGCTACATTTACATATTGCTAGATCCCGTTGCCAAGGAACTGGGCACGACGCTGTCCTGGTTCCGTCCGAGGCTCAGCGAGGCCCGAGAGGTTGTTCGTACTAGCCCACGAGCCAAGAAACGTCCATGGAAAGAGATCCCCCCGCTTCACGCCCCTGTGCACCGCGGCGAGTCGTTTGCCGACTGGGAACGGCGGACGCAACAACACATGCCCAGCGTGGATGAGGTGGAGCCGCACTACCTGATTCCCCCGACGCTTACCTTGGCTGAAATCATCGCCAAGCTGAAGGAGGACCAAAGATGAACTTCAACACGTTAAGCCCTCTGCTAAAAACAACACTGTGGTCGTACCGAGACCACTCATCATAATCCATAAAATAACAATGAATGAAGAATGCGCATGCACAGAAGAGCAAGTCAGAGCAGTGGAAGATATAACCACTTCCCCATGAAAAATCCGAGTGGTAAAAGTGTCCGAGGAGTTGTGTTGTTTCTCAACGGTTTGGATGAAATAAATTGAATATAAATCAATAGTAAAAATTCAATCATGAGGAGGCAAGTGCGAATGAGGAAGCATGTACGTCTTGGCTTAAGGTGTTTGTGAGATAAAAAGCGAGGAAAATGAAAAAATAGGAAGAAAATTCTTTTTTTTGTGGAACGAATTTGCTTGATATCGAACCGGAAGTAATATGGAATCGGCAGCGCAAACGGAGGAAATATCATGAAAGAAAATAACAAGAAAACAGAGAAAACGAAAAAGACAGGGAAGACGGAGGAAACAGGGCTCGCGGGGCTCTTGGAAATGTCCGTCATGCTCTCCTGGAAAACTGTGCTGGAGAAAAACCGGGACAAGCTGAGAGGCGGACCCGGTCTGACACAGGAGACAGCGTGGAAGATACTGGAAGTGAGCAGCCCGAAGGCTGTCGAGTTGGAGTACGACGTGATGCGAGAGCTGACACTGCCCAGAGCGCGTATGCAAAAATTGGTCGTAGGTGAGGATGGACGACATTACGATATGCATGAGTTTTGCGGAGAAGGGGAATCCGACGAGCTGCAGATGTGGTTTGACATAACAGCTTATTGGGAAAACTTGGAAAAAAAGAAGACGCAAACCAAAAGAGATAGAAAGAGGGAGAGAAAGGAAAAAGTACGCCGCATAAACGGCTTAACAGACGAGAGTAATCGTGGTATTTTAGAGAGGTGAAAAACGTCGCTACGATTCTAAAGAGCCTCATCCACAGGATGACAGGACGCAGAAAACATGCTGAGTAGATGACTCGGAAAGTGAACTCAGGTAAGAAGAAAGAGATGCCTACCGAAGGTGTAATGATTAAGCCCCGGCAGGCCAGCAAAGCGCCCGCCAGGGGAAAGACGCCGCGCAAGGCGGTCAAGCAACCTTCGGATGAGACATTTTGTTCGGTCATGCGATTGATCAGACAGGGGCGCAATCTGTTTATCACCGGAGGCGCAGGCGTAGGGAAATCCTACTTGCTGCACCAAATCAAGAAGGAGCTGGGCGAGACCCTGCATGTGACGAGTACAACGGGAATATCGGCACTCAATGTAGGCGGGCAAACGCTGCACTCTTGGTCCTATATCGGCATTGCCAACAGGAGCGTTGAAAGTGTGGTCAATGGCATCATGGTGAGCTCGATGAAGAAAGAGATCCTTACCGAATGCAAGATCGTGGCCATTGATGAAATATCAATGCTCGACGATTTCACGCTTGATTACATCAACGCGGTACTCAAGAAAGTCCGGAACAATCAGATGCCCTTTGGTGGCATTCAGGTATTGATTTTTGGGGATTTCTTTCAGTTGCCACCCGTCAAGATGAAGCAGAATGGACGCAAGTATTGTTTCCAAAGTGCAACATGGCAGGAGTTGGATCTTTTCCCGATTATTTTGACGGAGGTGAAACGACAAACAGATAGAGCAATGGTTGAGGCCCTGAATCATTTCCGTACCGGGGACATCAGGAAAGAAGACGTGCAGCTCCTTCAGAGTCGGGAGGTGCCTCCTTCGGAGAAATTACCGGACGATGTCCTGCAGATATTTGGGGCAAATCGTGACGCTGATGCACTGAATCAGAAAAAATTGCATGCTTTGAAGACGGAATCCGTCTTTTTTTATGCAGAGGATGAATTTTATCGGTATCAGCGGGATGGTCGTCGAGAGACCATTTGTATAACACGGGATGGGACGGATGATCTGAGGGAGGAAGAGCGAAGAATATGGGAAGATTTCGACAGAGATTGCAGGGCTCCCCGCGTGCTTGAGCTTCGGCTAGGCTGTCGTGTCATGCTGTTGATTAACATTGACGTGAGGGGAGGACTCGTGAACGGGACGTGCGGCACCGTGACGAAGCTGAGTTCGAGTCATATCGAGGTGCTATTTGATGGACAAGCCACTTCCTGGTCTCTCCTGAGAGAAACGTTTGACTGCATGCGCGGCGAACAAGTGATCACAGAACGCAGGCAGTATCCACTCCGCCTTGCCTATGGTATCACAATCCATAAATCGCAGGGAATGACTTTCGATCAGTTGGTTGTCCACATGAATAAGATATTCGACTTCGGACAGGCTTACGTGGCGCTCAGCCGCACGCGCACTCTCGGGGGTCTCTTCATTCGCTCGTTTTCGCGCTGCTTGATCGCCGCAGATCCCTGTGTCATTCAATTTTATGCGGAACTCAAGAATGAACTGCTCACAAGGGATTTTGAATTATCCCATCCCGAGCAGGCACCAAAGGCTAATGTGCATTTTGACACGGAACATAATATGGCCCTCCAGATCCATAGAAATGAAGGAGGTAAGGAGGGTTATTTCAAACTTTATAACCACCGAGATATTCAAAAGGCAAGCAAAGTGGCCAGGATTCATTTCAAAAGCCCAACGTATGAGAAGCATGTCAATTGGGAGGAGAAAAAGGAGTGGACTCTGAATGTCCGGGAACGAGCTCATCTGATGAGGATGCTTCGAAGTAAGACGATCGGTGAATATACCGTCTGGCAAATGCTGATCCTCGCATATAACCAAGAAGGTCATTTGAACTATGCCGAAACTCTGCAGAATTTCTCCCATGATCCCATGTATCCCAATCACTTGCCCATTGATCTGCCTATACCTGATTATTCTCAACTTGTTAATTAGGAGGAGCGGTCATGAATCTCTTTTCTCGTTCGTTATCAGTAGTTTGAAAAGAAAGTTGGACTTTAAAATACGGAGTTGCCGAACCTCTCAAATAAGGGAATTACTGAAATGAAAAGGGTTCTAATATATTTATAATCAATAATTAATGAGTATTAACGTTTCGGATGTTACGAAAACTCACCATTATAGCAAATGGAATAAAATATGTCAAGATAAATTTTATACGACTTTGTTTATG
>CANPYO010000134.1 GCA_947588645.1 uncultured Akkermansia sp.
AAAAAAATTCGCACAATGCCAAATTATGGTTGACTTCGTAAATCGTAAATGGCCAGGCTTTTTCTTGGGACGGATGTCGTGGGAGACGAATTCTTGTTTTAAAAACGGCTTGACTTGTCATGATTCTTGTGGTAGGAGGGGAGTTGATAGCGAAACAAGGAGACGATCATGAAGACACCGTACATAGGGATCATACTGACGGCGGCGCTGTTTGCCGGTGGAGTTGCGTACTCAGATGGAACCGAGCCTCACAAGGCAGTGTTGCGCGCTGCGAATTTCGGCGAACAGCAGCTCGAGCAACTTCTGACGAGTGGTGTGGCTGTGGATGTGACGGACGATGATGGTGAGACGGCGTTAATGGAAGCCGCAGATAAGGGAAATTTGGCAGCTGTGCAGCTGTTGCTTAAACACGGTGCGCAGGTGAACCGCAAGGATGAAGATGGAAAGACGGCGCTCATGCACGCGGCGGATGAAGGGCGCACGTCTGTGGTGCAAGCCCTGCTGGCGGCTGGCGCTGATGTTTCAGCGAAGGACAAAGAAGGAGAAACAGCTCTGATGATGGCTGAGGAGGAACGTCATGCTGACACCGCAGAGGTGTTGCGTCAAGCTTCCACAACGACTCCGGCAGCCGCCGCAACCACGGCGCTTACGGGCAGGGAGGGGATGAAGGCGGTGTTGCGTGCGGCAAATAGCGGAGAGGAGGCGCTTCGGCAGTTGCTCGCCGGTGGCACGGCCGTGGATTGCTCGGATAGCGATGGCGAGACCGCACTCATGGAGGCCGCCGACAAGGGCAATTTGGCTGCTGTGAAGCTTTTGCTCCAATGCGGGGCTGATGTTAACCATCAGGATCACGAAGGGAAAAACGCCCTTATGGAGGCGGCGAGTGATGGGTACACGGAGTTGGTCAAAGCCCTGCTTGCCGCCGGAGCAAATGTGAATGCGCGAGATGAAGATGGGGAGACGGCGTTGATGAAAGCTCAGGAAGATCATCATACCGACACAGAAGAGGTTCTGCGTGCGGCAGGCGCAAGGTGATTCCATTTACGATGTACGATGTACGATTTGAAAAATTCGCGCGCGGTGCGCGAGGAGGCAAAGCAGATGCGAGTGGGATGTCATGATGCCATGCCCGGACATCATTACAAAGCAACGGGAAGCGGTGGCGCCTGACGGCGCCTATGTGCGACGGTGGCAGACAGAGTCTGCCGGCCGGTGACGCAGCTCTGCAGAATTCGCACCCCTTTCTAACCACCCCCCATACACAGTTCCATCACATTCTGCCCCAGGGCAAACGCATTTGAGGGAAGTTAATCGACAGAGAAAATGCTCTTATGGTTTGATATCAATGTCTATACGTATCAAAAATCGTGACAACCAGTGGTCATCATCATGATGGTTCTAAAGGGATCTCAGCACACATTAATGATTCGAAAAAATCTGCGCAACGCGCACATTATTAATAAATCGTACATAGGCAAACGCATTTTCTAATGCGTTTGCCCTGCTGTTTACACTTTTCAATTTGCCGGAAATGCGATAGAATGCTCGTATGAGCGTTAATTTACCGGAAGCAGCGGGGAAACGTATTTACGTGCAGGGGAAAAGGTACCCGGAGATTCGCGTGCCTATGCGCGAGATTGAGCTCTCGGATTCTCTTTTTCCCGATGGGAGCACAGAGAAGAACGAACCGGTGCGTGTGTACGATTGTTCCGGACCGTGGGGTGACCCGTCCATGAGTTGTACGGAAGAAACCGGATTGCCCCGTTTCCGTGAACCGTGGATTGAGGAACGTGGAGATGTGCAGCGCATAGCGAATGGCGTTCTTCGGGCGGTATCTGTAGATACTCCGCCCACGCAGCGTGCGTACGCCTTGCGCGGTATCATCACGCCTGAAATGGAGTTTGTGGCTATTCGAGAAAATTTGGGTCGCGAAAAAGCTTTTCGGGAGGTGTATGACCGCTTTCCGAATGATAAGACGCGACCGGAAGAGGCGCAGCTGTTGTTGGACGAGCTTGGAACAGGCATGCCGCGTCCCAGCGAGCTGGAGAGGCGACCGGGTTTTTCCCCGTCGAGTATGCAGAAGCGTGCGGATTTGCATTATCAACACCCGGCAAATTATGCGAAGAGCACCGGGGTGCACGTGCCGGCTTACTTTACTCCGGAGTTTGTGCGCGATGAACTGGCCGCCGGTCGGGCTTTGATCCCCGCCAATGTGAATCATCCGGAGGCAGAACCCATGATTATCGGTCGCCACTTTCTCTGCAAAATTAATGCGAATATAGGTAATTCCGCCATATCTTCCGGCATACGCCAGGAGGTGCAGAAGCTGCGCCGCGCCATTCATTGGGGAGCTGATACAGTGATGGATCTTTCCACAGGTGCAGATATTCACCGCACGCGCGAATGGATTTTGCGCAACAGCCCCGTTCCCATCGGAACTGTACCCGTGTACCAGGCATTGGAGAAATGCGATGGCAAGGTGGAGCTGCTCACCTGGGAGATTTTTCGCGATACGCTCCTCGAGCAGGCGCAGCAGGGGGTGGATTATGTGACGCTTCATGCAGCGCTCTTGCAGCGTTTTGTGCCCTTCACAGCCGGGCGTGCTACGGGCATTGTATCGCGGGGTGGATCGATTATGGCAAAGTGGATGATGCTGCACGAGGCAGAGAATTTCCTTTACACGCATTGGGATGAGGTATGCGCCATCCTTGCGACGTATGACGTGGCGGTATCCATAGGGGATGGTTTACGCCCCGGGAGCATTGCGGACGCAAATGATTTTCCGCAACTTGCCGAGTTGGAAGTACAAGGAGAGCTTACACTCTCAGCTTGGAAGCGCGGCGTGCAGGTGATGAACGAGGGACCGGGGCATGTGCCGCTCCACTATATTCCGGAGAATATGCGTAAGCAACTCCTCTGGTGTTACGAGGCTCCGTTTTACACCCTTGGCCCCTTGCCCACGGATATTGCTCCCGGGTATGACCACATCACCGGTGCCATAGGTGGCGCTGTCATAGCCCAGCGAGGATGTGCAATGCTTTGCTATGTCACGCGCAAAGAACATTTGGGCTTGCCGGATGCTGAAGATGTGCGTGAGGCGGTGGTGACCTATAAACTTGCCGCGCATGCTGCAGATTTGGCAAAGGGGCACCCCGCCGCGCAACTGCGTGATAATGCTCTCGCCAAGGCTCGCTTCGAATTTCGTTGGGAAGATCAATTTAACCTTTCGCTCGACCCCCAACGCGCCCGGGAGTACCACGACCAAACTCTCCCTCACTCCGGCGCGAAAAAAGCGCATTTTTGCTCCATGTGCGGACCTAATTTCTGCGCGATGAAGCTAAGCCAGGAAATACGCGAAATGAAAAACTCAGAGAAATGAATCAGACACAGCCCCTCCGCCCGCTTTTCAACCCTCCCTACCCTCTCATTGTGGGCGTGGTGAAGAGCCCTGGTGAATTGACCAAAGTGAAGCGAGGGGATTGTGATATCGTGGAGCTGCGGGTGGATGCTTACGCTGAAGGAATGCATGAGCTGAAGCCGCAGGTGCCCTGTGAATTGCCGGTACTTGTGACTTTTCGCGATTCGACGGAGGGAGGCTATTGTGTCGTGTCTCAGCATGAGCGCATCGAATGCGTGCGGCGGCTGTTGCCCATGGCTGCAGCAGTGGATTGGGAGATTGCGCTGCTGGATGACGCGGAGGATTTGCTGGAGCAGGTGCACGCCTCCGGGATCATGCTGGTGGCTTCCGCACATTATTTTTCCACTACCCCTTCTTTCTCTGAGTTGGATTCATTGGAGCAGCGCGCATTGGCCGCAGGAGCCGATCTCGTGAAGGTTGCCTTCACCCCGCATCATTGGGAGCAGGTGCAGGCGGTAGCAGAGTGGCTGACCCGTCCCGGACATCCCCGCCCCGTCGCACTTATGGGGATGGGACCCTTGGCGCAAGAGAGTCGCCTCTTCCTGTGCAAACAGGGCAGCGCCCTGGTTTACGGTTATCTGGGAAACAGCCCGAGTGCACCCGGGCAGATGAGCGCCGAGGACTGCCGGAAAGCTTTCCGACGCGCGCAGCAGCAACCGTAGGTTGCTGCCTATGTACGATGTACCTCGTACACAGGCGCCGCTAAGCGCCCCCGCCCCTTTCTAACCACGTCCGATGGTCGCTTTCACGATTCAGTCCCCATACTTGCTTCGCTAAGTTCGCGCGAAGGCGCGGGAATTTCCCAAATCGTACACTATTGATTCGAGGAGGTATAATCTGAGGCGCTGAGAGGGAAATCCTCAACGGAACTCCTCGACATAACGGGCGGAGCCTCATGAGAGGCTCCATGCGGGAACGT
>CANPYO010000135.1 GCA_947588645.1 uncultured Akkermansia sp.
CGCCTCAGGGTCTTGCTTGAATGTGGTCACCTATTCCATAAAAAATGCACTTTCCACAAAAAAATGGGTTGACCCAACATTTCGAAAATACTCCCATTTTCACCTTTCAACCTCCGCAAAACCCGCACAAACTCAATAAAAAAGAGGCTTGCCGTGTTACCGACAAGCCTCTATTTTTACCCTGGAGCATAGCGGGCTCGAACCGCTGACCTCCTCAATGCCATTGAGGCGCTCTACCAGCTGAGCTAATACCCCGCTTTGGTTGAACGGGAGGGATTATAGTGGCAAGATGTCACCTTGGCAAGTAAAAAGTTTGAAAAAATTCGGAAAGCTTTGCTTTCGCATGGTAGAAATAAACTTACCGAGGAACAAGGGGAACGGGAAATGAGAATTTTCTGCAAACTTGACATCTCAAGAAAAACATTACGTTCATATCGCATGGAATGAGAGTATGATCACGAATAGGGTCGTTTTTATGAACGGGGGAGATGCCCGACCAGAGCCAAGGCCCTCGCATTGGAATATGCGGGTTCCAGTTACGATTCACAGACGACGATTTGGGGAGTTTGTGAAGCGTTCGGGAGAGAGGAGACGGGGCAAACGCATTAGAAAATGCGTTTGCCTATGTACGATGTACGTTGACTCGCAGGCACCTCATTGCCTATTGCTTCGGAGTCGCCTCACGACTCCTCACCCCTCCGGGGCAAAAGCTGTGCTTTTGGCTAATCGCCCTTACACTGTCGGTAGTTTTGTACGATTTATTAATAATGTGCGCGTTGCGCAGATTTTTTCGGATCATTAATGTATGCTGTGATTCCTTTAGAGCCATCATCATGATGACCGCTGGTTATCACGGTTTTTGATACGTATAAACGGTGATATCAGTCAATAAGAGCAATTTCTCTGTTGATTGACTTCTCTCAAATGCGTTTGCCCTGGGAGGGGAGGATATGAGCTTGACAAGGAGAGGCGCCCCAACTATGATTCCGAGCATGAAGTGGTGCGACCGAAGAATGTTCCTGAATACACTCATCCCCGCGGTAGCGATGAGCATGGCGTGTGTAGCACAGGCGGGGGGAGAAAAGGAAGCGTGCGCGGAGTTGGAGAAGGGGCTGCTCGAACAGCTTCAGGTGCTGCGGGGCATAACAGACAAGGCGCAGGCGCAGGCGAGAATATCGGCGCTGGATCGCGTGCTCAAGAAACTACAGGCTCTCAATGCGAAAACGAACGGCGCAGAACTGTGGCGCTATATTGACAATACGCCCGGAGTTAAGCAGCCGCTCATCACGATTCTGGAAGACACGATGGTGCAGCTTCAGCGCATTGAGCGGTCGAAGTTTTTCGGGAATCATGAGCTGAGACGTCGGTTGGAACCGATGGTGAAATCAACTCCGACGCCTCGCGTATGAACCGGCCGTTTCTTTTTGCCGGAGGAGCTCTTGGAGGTGAGCCAGCTCAGCATCCATGTATTCGGGTAGATCGTGACGGTGGCGAGCCATTTCCGCAAAAACTTCATCACGGTAGTCTACAGCGTGGCGGTAGGATTCTTCTTCCGATCCGTACTGCAGATCTGAAAAATAGCGGGTGATAATGCGTCCGCAGCGCTGAATACTGACTCGCCATCCTTGAAAATCAGTATTTTCGTACGTGTAACGGGTGATATTTCTATTTCTCATAATTGGTCGTGTGTGTCTGAAAAGCACAGACCCTACCCGCTTCCAGGTAGTTGAATAACTTACAGATTTCTGTTGTCCCAGGGATCCTCGAAGACAGCATTGAGACATACAATTCATTTACGATTTGCAAAGTTCCCGCGCGCTGCGCGGAGGAAGATGAACAGCGAGAAGCGCTGCCCGCAAGGGCACGGAGGCAATGGGGTGACGAGGCGTCAAAAGAAGTAAGCCCGGAAAGATGTCAATTCATTGACGATTCGGCATAGCAGAGAATACGGCACAGCGTAGCAGCAGATGATTTCCTCCTATCAACGCATCATCATTTCAGGAGTTCCGCTACGCACCGGCTCGGCAATCTCGCGTGTAGCACGCTAGCATTCAAATCGTAAATAGGAAGACCTTGTTTGCCACCGCCCCTCCGCGCAGCGCGCGCGAACCTTCCAAATCGTACATCGTACCTCGTACATAGGCAGCAACCTACGGTTGATGCATTACCTATTGGGGGGCTTTTTCTTGGAACAGATGTGGGTCGGATGTGGTGGTTCGTACTCCGTCGAATTTCATTTTACTACCCCAACGGCGCATTTTAGGCTGGAAAAGCGGAGGCAGGTGTGGCATAATGGCGGTGCAACAAGGGGAATCATGAGTGAGACTGCCAGTAGTACCGTGACTTACAAGCGAATTCTGCTCAAATTGAGCGGGGAGGCATTGCGTGCCCCTGGGAGTAAAGACAATATATCCCCGGAGATTGTGGCGCGCATCGCCCGCGAGATTGCTGCCGCGCAGCAGCAGGCAGGGTTGCAGATTGCCGTGGTAGTGGGAGGTGGCAACATCTGGCGTGGCGCGAAGGCGAGTGTGCGCGGTATGGATCGTCCCACGGCGGATTACGTAGGTATGCTCGCTACGGTGATGAATGCTCTTTCCATCTGCTCTGCGGTGCAGGAGGTCGGAGTACCGTGCCACGTGATGAGTGCCATAGAGATGAAGAATGTGGCCGAGCCTTATGTTCGCAACACGGCGCGGGATTTACTGCGCTCCGGTCAGGTGGTGGTGTTTGCCGCAGGCACCGGCAATCCCTTTTTCAGCACGGATACGGCTGCGGCCTTGCGCGCGTGCGAGGTGAACGCGCAGATTGTCATGAAGGCCACATCTGTGGACGGAGTTTATACAGCGGATCCGAAGGAGGATCCCAGCGCTACGCGATTTGATACCATCACTTACGAAGAGTGCATTGCCCGCGAGCTGAAGGTCATGGATCAGACAGCTTTCACTTTGTGCAAGGACAATAAGAAGCCTGTCATGGTGTTTGATATGCACAAGCCCGGCAATATCACTCGGGCGCTGCTCGGTGAGCAGATCGGCACCATCATCAGCATCTGATTTTTTATCAACAAACACTACTTACAATGGACGAAGAAACATTACTGCTGGAAGTTGAAAATGCCATGGACGAGGCGCTCTCGCACATGCATGATGAGTTTGCCGGGGTTCGTACGGGCAAGGCGTCCCCATCCCTCGTGGACAACATGGATGTGTATGTGGCTTCCTATGGCTCGAGCATGAAGCTTAAAAGCCTCGCTGTGGTGAGCACGCCGGATGCTCGCTCCATCCTCATTCAACCTTTCGATCCGGGCACGCTCAACGACATTAAGAAAGCCATCGCGGAGAGCCGTCTGAACATTGCTCCTATCATTGATGCGCGTTCGGTACGTCTCCCCATCCCGGAGCTTTCCGGCGAACGCCGCAAGGAGCTGGTCAAATATGTAAAGAGCCTCGCAGAGGATACCAAGGTGCGCGTGCGAGCCGCTCGCAAGACCGGTATGGATGGCGTGAAAAAACTCAAGGCAGACAATGTGCTCACGGAGGACGGCGTGCGCCTGGCTGAGGATAAGGTGCAGAAACTCACTGATAAGTACGTGAAGAAGGTCGACGAGCAGGTCGAAGCGAAGGAAAAAGAAATCATGACCGTGTAACCCATCACCCCCCTATGAGCACACCCCAAACCAATGTATTAGCCGCCGGCATAGAAATTGTCGGCACCATCCGTTTCCAGAACGATATGCACATCGATGGTAAAATTGATGGCAAGATTGAGTCTGAATCCGGCAAAGTCACCATCGGCGACAAGGCCGATATCAAGGGCAACATCAAAGCCGGAGAGGTGTACGTGTACGGCCGTGTGGATGGCAATGTGCAGAGCGATCGCTGCCACCTGCACGGTAAGGCTGTCGTGAATGGCGATATTACGACTGCCCGTCTTTCGATGGACGAAGGGGCTCGCCTTTCCGGCCGTGCGGAGATCGGCTAGGCGTATTTCTACACGATAAGGCATGGACACCGTAGGGGGCGGCTGTTGTGGCTACTCCCTACTTTTCTTTTGCGTGTGTTTGGGAAAGCGGAGGCGCCTAGCGGCGCCTATGTACGATGTACGTTGACTTACCGCCGCCCCATCGGCGCTTTCGCCCCCCGGGCAAAAGCCGTACTTTTGTTTCGCAGGAACGCGCATAGCGTGCTAGCATTCAAATCGTACATCGTACACTATTGATTCGAGGTGGTATAATCTGAAGCGCTGAGAGGGAAATCCTCAACGGAACTCC
>CANPYO010000136.1 GCA_947588645.1 uncultured Akkermansia sp.
CCAAATCGTACATCGTCCATCGTACATCGTACATAGTTACAGAATCTGCTTCGATTAGAAGCTGATTCTGTAACCGGCGCTTGCATTCAGGTTGGTGTAGTGGGCGCGGAACTCAGCCGAAGCGTCGATGAAGAAGGTGCCGCCATTGCTGCCAACGGGCAGGGTCAGACCGGCGCCGACCTCGATACCGAACTTGCCGACCTCGGCACTCTCGACCTCCTGTGAGAGCGTGCCGTGGAGCAGTGAAGCGTTTGCCTTGCCGACTCCATCACCGGCATCAGCCTTGGCGAGTACGCGAGTTTCGAACACCGAGGCGCGACCAAACACATTCTCGTGAATGCTGGTCTGCAGACGGGCGCCGAGACCGAAGCTGAGCACATCGGCTGTCACCTCGTTCACATGCAAGCCGGCATCGCTACCCGTTTCATTGTAGCCATCGATCTGGGAGTGACGATACTGCACGTTGAAGAGAGGTTGGAGAGCCGTGGTACCACGCTCGTTCAGCATGTGGGTATAAGCCACCTCGTACATGAAGCCGGCGGCGTAGCCATCTGTCTCGCCGTGCGTCTTGTAGCTGGCGCCGGCAGCATAGTTCACCGTGCGATCCAACGAGATGTCGGAAACACCGACCGTCGCGAGGAAGGTATGACTCCAGGCGCCACTCTGCGTGCGGACAAACCCGCTCAGGTAGGTGATATCCAGGTCTCCCTTGCCCATGTCAGCCGAGTCGGTCTTCAGGTCGTTGTACATCGCCGTGAGAGCCAGACCGACGGTCGTGTTGGAGGAGAGCTCCATGCTGCCGCCGAGCGAGCCGCCCCAGCCGTTGAGCGTGTAACCGGGCGCCCAACCGTCGGCGTCCACCTTGTGGTAGCCGCTCTCGGCGTTCACCCAAGCGTGCAAGTTCTTCGCGCCCGGATCCGCATTCACCTTCGCCTCACCCGACATGGTGGAGCGGTTGCGCACACTCTCCAACTGGCGCTTCACATCCTGCATGCTCGCAGAGCCCAGCGTTGCCACCGAACTGCCCGCCATCGCCGCGAACGTGCGATCCATATCCTGCACCGGGTTGTAGGTACCCGTGAGGAGACTGAGGAGATCCGGCCCATTCACGGCCTGCGAGATCGAATTGGCCAGGCGGTTCAGATCGCCCTCGGCTCCTTCGCCTCGCACATATTCGCCGGCTACCGAGTACGGAGCCGTCAGATCCCAGGCCAGGTTAGCTCCGGCGCGGACATTCTTGTGCATGCCGGACTTCAGGAACTTGTTCTGTCCGGAAAGCTCCATCCCGATGAACCACTCGCCCTTCTCATTCTTCTTCAGCGAACCGTCGTAGTGCTCGGCTCCCATGCCCATGAGACTCACATCGAGCAAGCCTGCTGCATCTTTAGCCGTCAGAGAATCGCCGGTTGAGTTGACAATATCCAGGCCACTCAGGCTCACATCGCCTTGACCATCGCCAACGTTCACGTTCAGTTTACCCTTCTTGCCATTGGAGGAATCGACCTTCAGATCGCCGCTCAGGCCTCCGGAAATGTCACCGAGAGTCAGGCTGCCGCCACCCTCCAGCTCAATATCTCCGAAGTCCATCGCCGGCTTATCAGCCTCCACCTCCAGATCCAGGTAACCGTCTTCCTGCACGTACAGATTCCATTCGGCATCCGTCGTCACATTGTCCAGCGTCAGCTTGACATCCTTTTCCACCCTCAACGTGCCGCCCTTTCTCATGTGGTCAGCCTCACCATCATTGGTCAACGTGCCGGAGAAGGTGACGGTGGTGACGGGATTTTCCTCGTCGTCTATACCGAAGATGCTCAGTTCAGAGCCCTCGTTGCCGGAGATCGTGCCACTGCCGGCAAGGGAACCGATAGCGTTGCCCGCGCTGCCGTTCAGGTCCAGCTCACTGCCCTTGTTCACGGACAGCGTGCCCTCGATCATCAGCGAGGAACTGTCATCCACCGACAACTTGGAGCCATCGTCCTTCAGGGTCACATCGCCAGCCAGCTTGCCGCGCACCTTGTTACCGTTTTCATCCACTTCCGTGCCGCCGAGAGAACCGCCGTTCTCCAGAGCGAGTTCTCCACCCTTCTCCACGGTGATGTTGCCCGTGCCCGTGATCGAGGAATTGGCTCCCACCGTCAGCTTGCTGCCGACCCTCTCCTCCGGAATGGCGGTTCCACCCTCATCCGTACCCGCAGCCTTCACCACGCGGTCTCCCGTTACGGTGATCTCCGCGTCCTTCACTTGTGCGCCGTTCCGCACATTCATTTCCGCTCCATCCTTCACCTGCAAGTCCACGTCATCCAGACCGGAATTGGCGCTGTCCAAGGTCAATCGGGAGCCCTTCTGAGCGCCCGTCTTGTTGTCATCGGCTGTCGTACCGCCGACAACCAACGAGCCACCGGCCACATTGCCCTCTTCATCCACGCCTGCCTTGAAGGTCGTGTCGTGCACCACCGTGTCGTTCCCCTTGGCCGAGTTGTCAAAGGTGAACACACTGTCCTTGCCCAGGGTGACGTCGCCGCCGGCTACGTGTCCCTGTGCGTCCTTACCCTCCTCGCGGATGCCGCCGACGGTGATGTCGACGCCTTTCCTGAGCGTCAGACCGGTGTTGTCGTCAGTCCGTTCGTCAGTAGTCAAATCGTAGCCGAACACGAGCTCACCCACCTTGTTGCCGCCCTTGCCATTGCCCTGCAAGGTGACGCCGCCATCGGAGATCTTGACGTCTCCCTTCACATCCAGACCGCCGTTGCCGGTCAGATCACTACCGAAGGTGAGCTGACCGTCGCCCGTCTTATTGAAGTTGACATCGTCGCTCCCGCTCGTCAGCGTTCCCTCAAAGGTGGTATCGAGCCCGCGCACGTTGAAGCCGTCAACCTCTTCACTCTTGTCCTTGCCATGCACCGTGTGCCCCTCGCCATCCGCCACCTGACCTTCGTTCCAGCCCGTCCCGTCCAACTTCTCATCGTCGAAGCGGCTGTTGTTCAGCTCGACCACGACATCGGAGCGCGTCTCCGTATCTTCGCGATCATCCACGACCTCGAGCTCGGCTCCCTCCAGCCCCACCAGATTATGCAGAGTGGCTTTGTCTGCGGATTCGGAATCGAAGCGCAGCGTCAGCTTGGTGCCCTGATCCACCACCACGGCCTTGGCATCTCCCATCGGGAACTCGTCGGCTCCCACGGTCACATCGTTGCCGCGGCTGCCAATCTCTCCCTCCCCTAGCACCAGGTACACGTCCGTCGAAACGCCGGAGAGTGACAGACTGCCGCTCGGTTCATTGCTCTTATTGAGGGTGAAGCCGAGCTCAGCGAGCAGTTTCCCATAGCCGGAGGATCCCTCAGTCAGAACGCGCAGCAGGTCGCCGCCATCCACGGCATCGAGGTTCAACGTTCCGTTCTCCACGACGTGCAGCACGGTCACATTGTCCTTCATGCCATTCTTCAGCGCTTCCACCAAGCCCTCCCCGGTGAGGTCGAGAACCAGACCTCTGTCCGACGCTTCAGCCGAGCTGCCTTGCGTCACCACGAGCGAGCCTCCCTCGCCGGCGAAGGAGATTAACCCGCCGGCATTCTCGCCCAGGTCGTCCCCACCGAAGACGAGTTCGACCCTGCGCTCATGCGTATCCAGCGTCCCCTTCACATTCGAGAGATGTCCATCCCGGTCGCCGTGCACCGTGACATCGCCGAGCAGTTTGGCATCCATGCGGTTCACGTTGACCTCGCCGGCGGCATCCACCACGACGGAGGCGTCAGCGCCCTTCTTCGTGATACCGCCCTCATGCGTCAGCGTTCCCTTCTTCAGGGTCAAGGAGCCGCTGCCCTGCACCTCACTGCCGGCCCAGGTTCCGCCGTCCAGCACGAAGCCGCCGGTGTGTCCCTCCGACCCGTCGCCGGTAATGAGGGCGCCGGTCGTGAAGTTCTCACTCCGGAGGGTGATGTCGCCGCTGCCGGCGTTCTCCAGACTCACCAGGTCACTGACCTGCCCGGTCAGGGTGATGGCGGACTCACCCGCGTTCAGGCTCACCGTGCCGGTGCCGCCCAGACTGAAGTCGTAGTCGTGATCCTCCGCAGCTCCCTGCATATTCAGCGTCCAGCTGGAGTCGGAAGCGCCACTCTGCCCTCCGGTCGTCACGGCGCCCGCCACAATCTTCCCGTGGAAGTCGGTCATATCGCCGGTGAAGGTGTGGTGGAAGGCCGTGGAGGCCGTGCCCTCGCCGTTGGCATCCTTGCCCCAAGCATTGGCCAGCACACCATCGCCGGT
>CANPYO010000137.1 GCA_947588645.1 uncultured Akkermansia sp.
TTGTGAAAAGTTGCTTTGAAAAAAAATTCGCACAATGCCAAATTATGGTTGACTTCGTAAATCGTAAATCGTAAATGAATTGTGTTGCATGATGTGCCGTTAACTGCATGTTAGGATCACTTTTTCTTGCAAATACTATTGACATCTTCTCATTTTCGTGTTAAATTACCCTTGTTCCTGCGGAAATAGTAGGAATTAAATTAAAGATAGAATCATTAGAGAAAGGACCCAGATATGAGCAAGAAATACCGATTTGAAACATTGCAAGTACACGTGGGACAGGAGCAAGCCGACCCGACGACAGATTCGCGCGCGGTTCCGATATATGCGACGACGTCGTACGTATTTAAGGATAGCGAGGAAGCAGCAGGGCGCTTTGCACTGACGCGACCGGGAAACATCTACACGCGGTTGATGAACCCGACGAGCGACGTGTTGGAGAAGAGAATAGCGGCGTTAGAAGGGGGCGTAGGAGCGCTGGCCGTGGCATCGGGCACGGCGGCGGTGGACTACGCGGTGCGCAACATCACGGGAGTGGGAGACCACATCGTCTCCTCAACGACTCTCTACGGCGGCACCTACAACCTCTTTGCGCATCTGTTCAAGGAGGTGGGAATCGACGTCACCTTTGTGGACGCGGCGGAGCCAAGCAACTACGAGGCAGCAATACGTCCGAACACGAAGCTGCTCTACGTGGAGAGTCTGGGCAATCCGAACAGTGACGTGGCGGACATCGAAGCCATTGCCGCTATCGCGCACAAGCACGGGATCCCGCTGGTGGTGGACAACACCTTCGCCACGCCCTACCTGTTGCGTCCGATTGAACACGGCGCGGACGTGGTGGTCCACAGCGCGACGAAATTCATCGGCGGTCACGGAACGGTGATGGGCGGTCTCATCATCGACGGCGGAAAATTCGATTGGACGCAGAACGACAAGTTCCCCGGTCTCTCCAAGCCGAATCCCAGTTACCACGGGCTCGTGTTC
This sequence comes from uncultured Akkermansia sp., assembly GCA_947588645.1. Lineage (GTDB taxonomy): Bacteria > Verrucomicrobiota > Verrucomicrobiia > Verrucomicrobiales > Akkermansiaceae > Akkermansia. Next base: position 988 of record CANPYO010000137.1, read on the forward strand.
ACGGAGGCGGCCGGTGCGGCGGCGTACATCACGAAGATACGCACCACCCTGCTGCGCGACCAAGGGGCGGCCATCAGTCCATTCAATTCCTTCCTCCTGCTTCAGGGGCTGGAGACGCTCTCTCTGCGCGTTGAGCGGCACGTGCAGAATGCGCTCGCCGTCGTGGATTACCTGAATCATCATCCGCAAGTGGAGAGGGTGAATCACCCCGCCCTGCCCAGTCACCGCGACCATGAGCTCTACGAGAAATACTACCCCAACGGCGGCGCCAGCATCTTCACCTTCGAAATCAAGGGCGGCAAGCAAAAGGCGCAGCAGTTCTGCGAGAATCTCAAACTCTTCTCCCTGCTGGCGAACGTGGCGGATGCCAAGAGCCTCGTGATTCACCCGGCCTCGACGACGCATTCTCAGCTCAGCGAGGAGGAGCTGCGCGCCGGAGGCATCACCCCCGCCACCATCCGTCTCTCCATCGGCATCGAAAATGTGCAGGACATCATCGATGACCTGGAACAAGCCTTCTCAACCCTTCAATAAGACCATGAAAATTTACCAATCTGCAACGGAACTCGTGGGGCACACGCCCCTGCTGGAACCTGTGCACTACAACCAAGCGCACGGACTCAAGGCGCGACTCCTCGTGAAGCTGGAATACTTCAACCCCGCCGGCAGTGTGAAGGATCGCATCGCCAAGGCCATCATTGAGGATGCTGAGAAAACCGGCCGCTTACAGCCCGGAGGCACCATCATTGAACCCACGAGCGGCAACACGGGCATCGGTCTGGCGGCGGTCGCTGCCGCCAAGGGCTACCGCACCATCCTGACGATGCCGGAGACCATGAGCGTGGAACGCCGCAACATCCTGAAAGCCTACGGCGCGGAGATCGTGCTCACCGAGGGAGCCAAGGGCATGAAAGGCGCCATCGCCAAAGCCCAGGAGCTGCATGAACAGACCCCGGGCTCCATCATCGCCGGGCAGTTCGATAATCCCGTCAACCCCGTGACCCACTACGCCACCACCGGCCCGGAAATCTGGGAGGACACGGAGGGAAGCGTGGATGTGCTCGTGGCCGGCGTGGGCACCGGCGGCACGGTCTCCGGCGCCGGAAAGTTCCTGAAGGAGAAAAAACCGAGTGTGTACGTGGTAGCGGTGGAACCCTCTACCTCGGCCGTTCTCTCAACAGGCACCCCCGGCAGTCACAAAATCCAGGGCATCGGCGCCGGATTTGTCCCGGCAACGCTTGACACGAGCGTGTACGACGAAGTCATCGCCGTGGATAATGATGTGCCGTTCGAGACCGCCAAGGAACTGGGGCGCAGAGATGGCGTGCTGGTAGGGATTTCTGCCGGCGCCGCCCTGTGGGCCGCCACGCAATTGGCGCAGAGGGATGAGTTTGCTGGGAAAACAATCGTGGTCATCCTGCCGGACTCGGCCGATCGCTACTACTCCACCCCTCTGTTTGCATGATACGCCAGAACGCTCTTCCCCTCCATCTCTACCTCGTAACGGATGAGGCGAGCAAATGCGCCAACGGCTTGCTGCCAACCGTGCAGCAAGCCGTTGCCGGCGGCGTTACGATCGTGCAATACCGCAGCACGTGCGCCCATTACCGCACGCTTCTGGAGGAAGCCACTGCCCTGCATAATTTCCTGCGCTCTGTGGGAGTTCCTCTCATCATCAACAATCGCATCGACCTCGCGCTTGAAATCGATGCCGAAGGCGCGCACATCGGGCAATCCGATATGCCACCGGTCGACGCAAGACGCCTGCTCGGGGCTGGCAAGATCCTGGGGCTGTCGGTGTCTACCGAGGAGCAAATGCGCGCGGTAGATGCGAGCGTGGTAGATTACGTGGGCTGCGGACCGGTTTTCCCCACTGTTTCAAAACTCAATGCGCCGAAAGACTTGGGCGTAGAAGGCTGGGCAAGACTCGCTCGCCTTTCCCCGGTGCCCGTCGTGGCCATCGGCGGAATAGATGCCGCGCGTGCGCGCGCTATTCGCGCCACCGGGCTCTGCGCCGGCATTGCCGTGGTATCCGCCATCTGCTCCTCGCAAACGCCCAAGGAGGCAGCACAATCTCTCCTCTAATCGAACTCGACCATGGTGAATCTCGACGCTACACTGATCTGTCGGCTGCGGACCGAGCGCCCCCTTGTTCTCTGCTTGACAAACGGGGTTGTACGCAACTTCACGGCTAACCTCTTGCTTGCCGCACATGCCGTACCGGCTATGCTGGAAGATGCGAAAGAGGCAGAGGAAATGCTGCAAACCTGTGCCAATGCTCTTCTTGTCAATGTTGGCACCCATTCGCAAGCGCAGGCAAGCGTCATGCGTGCCGCTGTGGCTGCCGCGCAGGCGCATTCTTTACCCTGGGTGCTGGATCCCGTAGCTGTCGGTTTGCTTTCACCGCGTACAGCACTCTGCCACGAGCTTATCGCGCTCTATCCGCCGACTCTCATCAGAGGAAACGCTTCTGAAATTCTCGCCTTGGCCGGTCACTCTGCGCTTGCCCGCGGCCCGGAAACTACGGACACCAGCGAGGCGGCTCTTCCTGCGGCACAAGCTCTGGCGCATGCCACCGGCGCTGCCGTTCTTGTCACGGGACCCACAGACTACGCCACAGATGGTTCCCAGACTCACGCCATCATCGGTGGGCATGAGATGATGACACGCGTCACCGGTGTCGGATGCGCCATGGGGGCGCTTGCGGCAGCTCTGTGTTCCGTTGCAGCAGATAATGCGCTGTCTGCAGCTGTTGCCTGCTCGCAACTCTTTTCCCTTGCCGGAGCTCAAGCGGCTTCTCGCGCGCCTCACCCCGGCTCGTTTGCCACGGCTTTCCTGGATGCTGTGGACAGCTGCGTTCTTGCTGCGACACCCACTACGGCGCAAACATAAGCGGTGGCGCCTATGTACGACGAGAAGCCGTCAAATCTTCTCCTGTCTCATTCAACCCACATCCGTCCCAAGAAAATCTTCTCCGGGCTCATTCAACCCATTTCCCATGTGTTAATGATCCGAAAAAAACCCGCGCAGCGCGCGCTAGCTTTCCAAATCGTAAATCGTAAATCGTAAATGGCCAGGCTCCGCCTACCTCCGCCCCTTTGTAACCGCGTCCGATCACTGCTTCATCACATCCCGTCCTCATTTGCTTTGCAGCTTCGCGAGCTCCGCTCGCCGAACTTTCCAAATCGTAAATCGTAAACGGTTAATTTGAGGTGTTAAAATACGGGGGACTGCGATAGAATAAGCGCAGTTGCGGAAGGAGGGA
>CANPYO010000138.1 GCA_947588645.1 uncultured Akkermansia sp.
ATCACTGCCTCCTTCGATCACCGCGTGGTGGATGGTGGCGACATCGGCCGCCTCATGCAGCGTATCGCCTACTACCTAGAACATCCCGAACTCCTGTAGGGTTCTCCTTTCCCCTCCACCAATGCTCCCGCATTGCATAACCCGCGCTCTCCGGCGCGCTAGCATCCAAATCGTAAATCGTAAATCGTAAATTTAAATGGTCTTTTCCAGCACCACAAAACTGACTTTGGGTCTATTGGCCGGTGCAGGGGAGTACCCCCTCATGGTGGCTCAGGGAGCTCGCCGCGCCGGCGTCCGGGTCGTTTGTGCCGGTTTCCGTGGCGCGACCGGACGGGATCTTCCGCCGCTTTGCGATGTGTTCCGTTCTTTCCGTGTGGGGGCGGTGGAGAAGCCGCGTGATTTCTTTCGCGAGCAGGGGGTCACCCATGTGATGATGGCGGGTCAGATCAAGCCCGCCTGCATTTACACGATGTGGCCGGACGCCACGGCGCGCCGCTTGTTGGCTTCCATGGATCGCCGCAACGCGCATACAATTTTCGGCGCTGTCTGCCGGTACGCCCAGCAGGAGTGCGGCTGGGAGGTCCTCCCTTCCACTACGTTCATGGAGGATTTTCTGCCTGCTGCCGGACACCTCGCCGGCCCGTCACCAACCCTTGAACAGATGCAGGAGGCTGAGCACGGCCTTGCCCTCGCTCGTCGTATTGCCCGCTTGGATATCGGACAGAGCCTCATCGTACACGGCGACCGTGTCGTCTGCGTGGAGGGCTACAAGGGCACCAACGAGTGCATCCGGGAGGGCGCAGGTTCCCCGGAATCCCCGACGACGCTCTGCAAGGTCTCCAAGCCTGGACACGATATGCGCTTCGACGTTCCCTGCATCGGCCTGGATACCATCCGCCACTGCATCCGCTGCCATGTGCGCCATATCGCCCTGCAGGCTCACAGCACCATCATTTTCCAACGCGAGCAGGTCCTGCGCCTCTGCAATGAACACGGCATCCTACTGCATGCGGTCGATCTTCCCGCCGAGCTAGAGCAGCCTCTTCCCTCCCTCTCCTCCGACCGCGACCACGCACTTCTCCTCGCTCGGGAGCTCGATTCCCTCGGCATCGGTAGCAGCGCCGTCGTCTGTGAGGGCGTCGTCATCGCTGTGGAAGATCCCGATGGACTCGCCAAATGCCTCCGCCGCGCCGGTCGCTACATGAAGCGCATCCGCTTCATCCGCCTTGTCAATTTCCTTATTCGTCTCCTCCTCCATCGCTCCTCCACTCCCCCCTCTCCCCCCACTCTCGCGACTCTCCGACCCCTCTCCAACTCCGACCAAAAACTCGCACGCAAGTACGGGATCACATTTTGACCCCACAATACCCTGCGCTCCGGCGCCAAACTTCTCAAGTCGTACATCATACATCGCACATAGGCGGCATCTCGTCGCCTGGCGCCTTTTGTTATTTTTCTACGCGTTAGACAAAACTTCACTGCGCCGGCACATATTGTCAATGCTCTTGGAGTAAACGGGTGAAGCGGTGAGAGGATCGTCCTGTAGCTGTGCGGCGAGCGTCTGTGCCTCATCGCAGATGCCGTCAAAGGTGTGGGCCGCGGTCTTCAGGGTACCTTCGGGATTCAACCCGAGCTGGGCGAAGAGCTGAAGCCAATCTTTTCTGCGTATGGCGGCAAATTTGCCCTTACCGTTGATGGGCATAGCGATCGCGTGGAAAGCCGTTTTCTCCGGGTAAATATCGACCGCGAGCAAATCGTAAGCGGGAGAAAGAACGACGCCATTTTCCCGATCCGTATGCAGGAAGGAGAAATTTTTGGCGTGGGCGTCCGTGTTGCCGATGAGATAATTGTACACGAGCATTTTGACCAGCTTGAAGACATCAGCTGCCTTCCTGCCGGAATGTTCCATGATGGCGCGGTAAATGGTGCGTATACCCGGTCCCCCGTCGGCGTGGTACTTCATGCGGCTGAGCAACCCGAGAACCTGACAAAAATCCTCCTGGTGGAGTCGCTCCAATCTTCCATTTTTTTTAATGCGATCAAATCGTTGAACTTCGAGAAACTTTCGTCCGTTCACGGCATCCAGCTGCACCTCCACCGCATCGTCAAAAAATGCCTTCGCCAGTCTCATACAAAAAAACTCGTTCTGCAGCAATTCCGGGTAGCGTTGATTGCCGATTTTAATGATGTGCGTCGTCGGATGTTCATCGTCTGATCGAAAATACCGCCCCTCACTGTCCCTGATGACGGCAAACTTGCTCTGTGCTCCCGCTAAGGACAAGCGAGGCGCCGTGAGCAACGGGTTTTCCGGCAACCGGTCAATCATGCGGCTCAACTCTCTCTTTCGGATCTCCTTGATCTCTCCTCGACGCGGCTGTCTTGCGCCCTTGGGGAGAAGAGCGACCGCCCCCGCACAATCGTCTCCTATTTTCGCAAGGAGAGAGAAGGCGTTCTCTTCACTGAGATGAAACTTCTCGGCGATCCGTTGCCGTGCTGCGCCCTCCGGCGCCAAATTCTCGAAAAAAAGGCTCCGCATATTCGGGACCGTACACCTCCGACCGCACCGGCATACGCACCGACAGCGGACTCGCTCCCTCGCTGTACGCAAAGCTCAGCCGCCCGGCGTCATCTTCCATCAAAACGCCAGCCGGCTTGCCATACACCGTGACTTGCAGTTCTCTTCCCATGGCTCATTTCAACTCTCCGCCTCAATTCGAACGCCGAGCATGTCGGCTACATACAACGCTTTCTCCAACTCAACCGTCGGTTTACCCCGTTCCAGCTCGCCGATAAATCGCGGCCCCACATTGCACATCGCCGCCAACTGCAGTTGCGTCAGCCCCTGTTCCTTGCGCTGCGCCCTCAGCAGTTTTCCCAGCTCGCTCGCTTTCCGAATTCTCATTTTTTCTTCCCTTTCGGGAATATTATCAAGCTTCCCTCCCCTCGTCAATCCAAATCTTCCCGTACGGTAATATTTTCTTTTTTTAATACAAACGAAGGCTCAAAGTCGTAAATGAACTCGTCAAGATTTATTAAAATACACGAAATAGATATATATTTCTTGCGTTTTGCATAATTTTTCTTGCTCATGCCGTTGGTTTGTGGTAGAAAGGTCGGGGAAAGGAGTGAGAACAAAGTGAAATTAGATCCCACAATCTTGGAGACTATGGACGCGCAAGGGGGAATGCTGACCGCTGCTGATATGCAGCAACTCGGTTACAGCCGCGGCATGCTGCAGGTGTACGCTCGCGCGGGATTATTGGAGAGGTACAGCTGCGGAGTGTATGTACGCCCCCATTTTATAGTGGATGATATGCTCTACCTGCAGCGCAAATTTCCTCTTCTCATCTATTCTCACGAGAGCGCGCTCTACCTGAATGGTCTTTCAGAACGCACCCCCTTCAAGCAATCGCTCACCATACCATCGAGCTGCACGCTTCCTCGAAGTGTGTCTCAATCGTGCACATGTTTCTACATCAAATCGGAGTTGCACGAACTTGGGCTTACCGAACGTCAAACACCTCATGGGAATACGATTCGGTGCTATAATGCAGAGCGCAGTATCTGTGATATTCTGCGCAGCAGGAGCCGCATGGACGTGGAAACACTGACCGCCGCACTCAAGAATTATTTTCTGAGCAAGCAACCCCGCCTGAATCGCTTGGCCGAATATGCCATACGACTCGGTGTCCTGAACAAACTGACTCCTTACCTGGAAGTCCTCGTATGATTTCACGTGAAATGGGCTGGAAGGCCCGCCTTAACCGCTATGCTCAGGAGCATGGCATAGCTCCTCAGGCAGTGCTTCAAAATGTCATGTTTGAGCGATTTTTGCGCCGATTATCAGACTCTGCCTACCGAGATTTTTTTGTCCTCAAAGGCGGGGTATTGGTCGCAGCTATCGTGGGGTTGGAATACCGTAGCACCATGGACATTGATACAACACTTCAGCACTTTCCTTTGGATGAAGATCGGATATCACGAGCGATTATCGAGATATGCTCAATTGATGAGGCAGATAACACGGATTTTAATCTGTTGAAAATCGAGGGCATACGCCGGGAAGATGAGTATGGGGGACTTCGTTTGAGCATGCAGGCAAAAAGTGGGGGGATCGTTGTTCCGTTCAAAATTGATATATCAACAGGTGATGTAATAACACCTCAGCCTGTAGAAATGGATTTCCCTTCATTTTTGGGGGAGTTGCCTTCCATTCCCATCTGGTGTTACAACATAGAAACA
>CANPYO010000139.1 GCA_947588645.1 uncultured Akkermansia sp.
TTAGTATTGTGGCATATGTCTTCATTATTTTCATGTTGCGTAAAAATTCCGTTGGAGTCAGAACTTAAACAATGACTACGAACGCTTAGGGAGGAAACCTCTCCTGAATGAATTCTTGTTGTAAATAAAGAGAGAGTATGAAAAAGATGACTCTGAATTGCGAGAACAAATGCGACGAAAGCTCAACGAAGCCTTGATGATTTACCAAACGACAGGCAAGGTGATTTCCACCGACCTGAGCGGACTGAAGGGCGACACGACCACGTGGAAATATGATTTAGCCGCGGGCTTGGAGCTTCGCAAGACCTACGCCGATGGCAAGGGGACGGTGAAGACCTATGACGCGTACAACAATCTCGCCACCGTGACGGATGCACGTGGGGTGGTAGCCACTTACACGTACAATCTGAACCGCGGTTTGCTTACAGGCATCAGCTTTAGTGACGGTACGCCCGCACAGAAGTTTACCTACAATTTCCTTGGTCAGCTGACAGCGGTGCAGGATGCTTCCGGAGCGCGCAGTATCAGCTACGGCCGGTATGGAAGCCAGCTCGAGGAGGTGCAGCAAATCGCTTCTTCTCGCTTCCTGTTGCAGGAACAGCGGGATGCCTACGGGCGCAGCACAGGATACATCCTGAAGCGCAATGGCAACCGCCAATGCGCAGCTTCCATAACGTACGGCACACTCGGACGCATTGCTTTGGCAGGATTTATCCATGCCGGGGTAGAGTACCAGTTCCGCTACGGTTACCTTGCAGGCAGCAACCTGCTGCAATCGCTCGCCATGCCGAACGGTGTGACTCTCACGCAGAGTTATGAGGAGAAGCGCGATCTGCTTACGGGCATGGATTATGTGCGAGACAATAGCCTCATCACGCAACGTCAGTACAACTACGATGCACTTGGGAGACCGGTGACGCGCGATACGCGCTACCCGAACAAGGCAATTCATCACAACGATACCTTCGCTTACAACAAGAGAGGTGAATTGACGGGTGCACTACTTGATGAGAATGCCTACGCCTATGCCTACGACAACATAGGCAACCGTGAAATCGCTCAGGAGGTAGCCGAGGGCATCACCTATGCCGCCAACGATCTGAACCAGTATACGCGCATTAGCACAAATGGCGAGAACTTCACGCCGGAATACGATGCGGACGGCAACCAAACACTCATCCAGACAAGCACGGGCATCTGGAAGGTGCAGTACAACGGACAAAACCGAGCCATCAAGTTTGAAAGCGAGGACGGTCATACCGTCATCACCTGCGGCTACGATTACATGGGACGGCGGTTTGAGAAGAAAGTAGTCACCAATGGCACAACAACTCTGCACGAGCGCTACATCTACCGAGGCTACCTGCAAATTGCAGCCTATGACCTGCGCGAGGGACACGCCGAGCACCCGGATTTGCGCTTCATCATCTGGGATCCGACGCAAGGAGTTGCCACGCGACCCCTTGCTATACGCAAGAACGGTGTGTGGTACACGTACGGCTGGGATCTCACCAAGAACATCTGCGAGTTGTACGGACAGGAAGGGTTTATCCGCACCATTTACACCTACTCGCCCTACGGACAAGTCCGCGAGAATGAGAGTACAACTCAAAGCCCCCGAGGGATCGGAGGGGGATTGGACAATGCGGAAGCATTGCCCGAAGGGCGAACCGCCGATGGGGCGGCGGTGAGTCAACCCATCCAGTGGAGCAGCGAGTATCACGATGCTGAGACCGGTTTGGTTTACTACAACTTCCGCTACTACAATTCTCGCGATGGTAGGTGGACGAGGAGGGATCCTCTGGAAATACAGTCATGTGTGAACCCATATAATGTTATAGAAAATAAATTAACCCAAACATCCGACTATTTGGGTTTAGTACCGCAAACTTCTCTACAAACACCTGATGGAATACGAGTTGCACTGAGAATCGCAGAAATGACAGGCAGCGGGATTATAGGAGGGGTTACTGCAAAAATGCTTGGTGATAAATGTGATGAACCTAATACATTCAGCGAACCTGTTTCATTTGAAGTGGAGTGTACTAGAAAATGCAAATCGAAAAAGGAAGGAAAAACTTGTAAGGACACGAAAGGAAAAGGGGAGAGGAAAGGAAGGATGATCTGTCGCGCCGGATTATTTCGGAATACATGGAAATTTGTAAAATGGACAGAAAAGGGCCATGACTGTAATGCTGCGAAATGCGATTCCTGTTGTAAGAGTGTAAAAATTACGTATGCTTCTAAGCCTTAGAGTAGTCATTTTATGAAAGAAATTATAAAATCCCACGCTCCTTCAGTTATTTTTGCCTTTATGGTAGCCTTTGTGTTACTATACCGACACGATTCTCTTTCAGTCGAGAGAACATATAATTATAAAGTCTATCATAGGGCTAAGCAAGCATACGAAGACTGTTGCCGCCATGGTAAGCCTCATGATTTGTCGTTCCTTCCTAGAGATTTATTGTCGGCAGACGGGAAACCTATATATCCATTAGAAATAGATCACAGAGGGGACCTGACTTGCGAATTGAGAACGATTCCCGGCACTACCCCAAGTGTTATAAATTACCTGTTTCCTCTCTTCAGTCCATGTAAAATTTCAGTATGCAAAATTGATGCGATGAGTTTAGAAAAGGAGAAAGGAGATGACGAAGATGACGAAAAGAGGTAGTAAGAGAGTTGCGTTTAGGATAAAAATCTCACAGGATGAATCCATTGTGAGTTTACTCTTTGCAGAACCCTTTTCGTCGATGAGCGCGGCAACTTCACGACCTCTTGGGTTGGGGTACGAGTATTGCGGAGCCTTCACCAATCAGCTAGCCACGGAGATCACCGATGCGAGCGGTCGCCGCATCTATGAGTACAACAAGGAAGGAACGCTGAAGTTTGAGCGCAGTTTTTATGGGGATGACACTTTTGCGATGAATGATTATGTTGGATTGCAAGAAAGACCTGTGTTGAATGCAGAGGTAATAAGCCAAGATTTCCAATTCTGTGGGGCTTTCGACATTAGAATGGTATGGAGACTATTAGCATACCCCGGGAAAGGAGTTATCAGCCAATATGTAAAGTGGACAGCAGATATTAAGCAAAGGAAAAACGATGGAACATACGTAGATGTCACTGGTCAAGCCATGGGAGAGCTCACCCCATACACGGAGTATTGGGTTAGGAACGATGATGACTTTATGGATGATTTTTCATACAGTAACGAATCCTTAATTAACAAGACAGTCGGGACTATAGAAATTGAAGCAGAAGCAGTGTACGCAGAGAATGCTTCAAAACCTTGGTTTTCGTGGCCGGAGGAACAAATGCCGAGCGGAGAACTATCTATGAGAAGAGGGAAGAAGTTGATATTGAGTTCAGAAAATTCTAATTATGTGATAAAAAAACTGGTAGTTAAATGGGACTGCTCTTGCACTCCTAAAAAGAGTGAAGGAAGTCTGAGTATTAGCAATTCATAATTCCGGAGATATGTTAACGGTACACACCGCGAGAGGAAAGTTATCACATGGATTGATGTTGATAACGAGCATATTTTTCTGTTTCGCAGGTTGCACATCAGTAAAAGAGGCAAGCCTTGAAATAAGAGAGTACAAAGAGGCATCCTTCAGGAGCTGGTTATTCTTCAAGGAGAGGGACACCTATTATTCGCCGCCAGCAATAAGCCGAGCCATTTTTTTGCGTCCTATGCCGGAGGAGGTCAAAGAACAAATTGGTGGTGATACAAAAGCGATAAGGTATTTTGGGGATAGATACTACGCCATACCCGGTCGAGAACCCGGCATCTGGTATCCCCCTCACGCCTGGGTCGGCTATCAGGGCAATTTAACGAGCCGGAAACCAACGAATTATCCTTGGGAAACGGATACGTCCCAAGATATCAATATCTTCATGGAAAGACTTGATTTGAAAAAGTTTGCTAAGTTGATCTATGGCAATCAGCCGGGTCGAATCTTTTTCATGAAAGGAGAGAGAGAGATAAGCTTTTATACACGCCCTATAGCGGGGTATGTTCCCCCAAACGTGTATGTTCCTGCACGTCTTATAACGGAATCGGACTTAAATCTTTCGATGTTGATGAATAATATCGCTCTTCTCTTC
>CANPYO010000140.1 GCA_947588645.1 uncultured Akkermansia sp.
CGCCACTATTTTACCCCTCTCTTTTCATGACCTCAACTTTTTTTGTCATCTGTTGCATTTATTCTTGCAATCCACAACCCAGTTCAAAAAATTAATTGCTCGTGGAAAGCTCATCCTCCCAATAAAAATGCGAACCATTGACGAGCTTGAAAAATGCGTCCGTCTCGGTGCGCATGATCCCCAAATCGTAAATCGTAAATCGTAAATGGATAAGAAAAAGCTCTATGATTGGCGCTTGCGCAACATATCCATGCGTTCGCCGATGCGAAGTTCCATTCCGTTAGTTGTAGGATGGTAATACACGCGTCCTTCCGGCAGGTAGGCTTGCGGCACGTAATGATCCTCACCAAAGTCATGTGCGTATTTGTACGTCGTCTCTTCTTCTGTGGCGCCTCGTAGACGCGCCAGTTTTTTTCGGGTCGGAGTAGCCAAGTGATCGGGGACGGCCAAGGTTTTACCTTCTTTAACATCCCGCATGGCGGCTTCCAGCGCTGCGTATGCGGAATTGCTCTTAGGCGCAGTAGCAATGTAGACCGTAGCGTGTGCTAAGGGGATGCGTGCCTCTGGCATGCCCACCATTTCCGAGGCTCGAGCCGCAGCTAGCGCTACACGCAGAGCGTTGGAGTCCGCCAGCCCCACATCCTCGCTCGCACAGATAACGAGGCGGCGAGCAATGAAGCGGATGTCTTCGCCGGCATTGAGCATGAAAGCGAGCCAATAGAGAGCAGCGTCGGGATCACTGCCGCGCATGGATTTGATAAAAGCCGAAATGGTGTCGTAGTGACCATCCCCGGTGCGGTCGTAACGCACTGCTTTTTGCTGGATCGATTCTTCAGCTACTTCCAGGGTGATGTGGATATGGCCGTCTTCTCCGGGGAGAGTGGAAAGCGCAGCCACTTCCAGTGCGGTGAGCGCTTTGCGAGCATCTCCATCCGCTTTGCGTGCCATGTGCTGCAGGGCGATTTCATCCACCTGCAAGGGCATGTTGCCCAGCCCCCGTTCTTTGTCACCTGCCGCGCGTTTCATCAGCATCACCAAATCCTCCTCCGGCACCGGCTCAAGCGGGAAAATTTGCGAACGCGAGAGCATGGCAGAGTTGATGGCAAAATAGGGGTTCTCAGTCGTAGCGCCAATGAAGCGTACGGTCCCACGTTCCAAATGGGGCAGCAGCACATCTTGTTGGGCTTTGTTGAAGCGGTGCAGCTCATCCACGAAGAGGATAGTCCGTTGACCGTGCAGGTCGAGGCGCGTCCTTGCTTCGGCGATTTTTTCGCGTATTTCGCTCACATTGGATTCAACCCCATTGAGCATCACAAAATAGGCGCTCGTATGGCGGGCTATCACGTAGGCGAGCGTAGTTTTTCCTACTCCGGGCGGTCCATAGAAGATGAGCGAGGAAAAGCGATCCGTCTCAATCGCTCGTCGCAGTAGTTTGCCCGGCCCCAGCAGGTGGCGCTGCCCCGCGACCTCCTCCGGGGTTTCGGGTCGCATTCGCGCGGCCAGAGGCATGCCGGATTGTGCCGTAGGTTGTACGGGTCGATTGTCGCCAAATGGAGTAAATAAGTCTGCCATATTCGTGAACAGTTTGAGCAAGTGGACTACAAATGCTGCAGCAGAATACGCAAGCGAGTGTAGATGGTCTTCTGACGATCCTGGAGCGGGCGTAGCTCTACCTCCCGACGAGCGACTTTGCGGCGCGGGGTCGTGTAGAGTTGTCGGTAAGCGGCGACGCGCGAGACGATGAGGCTCTCCAGCGTCGCGTGAAATTGCTTTTCACAGGCAGTACACATTTCGTGTACCAGGGCCTGAACTGAAGCACAGATATTGCGGGATACAATGTGTTGAGTCACGCAGCCTGCACCCCATGTGACGATGGCGAGCAGCACGCAAACTACCGCCGGCGTATCGTGCCCCAGGGAGCCCAGCACCCCTGCCAGTATAAGGAAGAGGCACACACAGATGACGCAGCTTTGCATCCATCCCGTGTGCGCTACAAAAATGCTGAACAAGCGTCCGCGTACTCCCATGGCAGCCAGAGACTCAAACATTTGGCGACCAAGTCGTTCGCGCAGTGTCTGAAGTTCTGCCTGTAGTGCGTCTTCTGGAAAGTCTCCGATTTCGCATTCCAGTGTCTTTTTCATGCGTGGGCGCACGTGCTTCCAGTGTGACTCGCACTGCACGGTAAATTGCTTGTCAGCTTCTTCCTGCATGTGTTGCAGTGCTGTATCCATGAGACGGTAGAGCTCTTTATCCACCATGCCTCCCATAAGCTCCAAGCGCAGAAGAGTACCGGGGAGGAGAGCCCAGCCGAGAGAACGGCGCACTTCGGTAAGTAAACTTTCCAGCGTCTGTATGAGTGTTTGTTGCACACCACGGGCATATTCTGACAAGCCGATCATCTGGCTGTGCAAAAAGTTGTCGATCTCTTGTTCGATGCCGGCCATGAAGCCGTTATACATGCGACTCACGCCCTCCCGCGCACTGAGCACACGGTCTGCCCGCTGCACCAAATCCATAGTACGTTCGGCTAGCACGCGCAGACTGGCAGAGAGACCGTGCTCCCCTTCCAAAAGCTCCTGTACGCGAGCGCGTATGGCATTCACCACCGATGCGTCAGCTACATCGGGGCAGATAAAGGTGCGTACATCATCCACCCCGAGTGTGTGATTCAACTGCCGCAAATGCTCCTTCAGGGCGATACTTTCACGGGCGTCCAAGCGGTTTACCTGCGTCACAATCAGCACCCATGCGGACCGTCTTTCCTGAGGCTCTTTAGTCACCAGATCCCACACGGGCGAAATTTCTACGCAGCGCGCATCCAATACGCCCAACACCGCATCAGCGCCCTCCAGCAGCTGCTCGCAGGTATGTCGCACCTTTTCATGTCCCAGATCCGCCGTATCTACCAGCTCGAGTCCGTAGAGCGTCGGTGTGGGGATGAATCGGGAGTGACTTGCATCGTCATCTCGGCAGATGAAACGCCAGCACGTGTAATGCCCTTCCATGGCAGCACGCGCAATCACGGGAGCGCCGCCCAAACTGGCCAGCAGTGTGGATTTCCCACTATGACTCCCGCCTAATACGACCACCCGACGATCATGGTTCAGCGATTCGAGTATTTTTTCTACCGGCTCGCGATATTCTGCCAGCGCCTCCTCATCATCAATATCTGCACAGAGCTCCACGGCCTTCTCTGCCCACAGGCGGACAAGTCCTTCTTCGCTTTGATGCGGTCGCCTTAACTCCACGTCTCGCCATTATAGTGAAAGCTCCCGCTCTTGTCGAACAGAAAAATTTCCGCTCGTGTCAGGGCGTTCATCTCATCCGTCCCAAGAAAATCTTTTCTGGGCTCATTCAACCTATTTCTTCGCGTGTGGAATGCATGACACACCACTTGCCTCCGCGCAACGCGCGCATTCTTCCCAAATCGTACAAAACTGCCGACGGCGTAAGGCGGTTTGGACAAAAGCGCAGCTTTTGCCCCGGAGGGGTGAGGAGTCGTGAGTCGACTCCGAAGCAATAGGCAATGGGGTGCCTACGAGTCAAAGCCCCCGAGGGCTCGGAGGGGGATTGGACAAAAGCAGAGCTTTTGCCCGAAGGGCGAAGCGCCGATGGGGCGGCGCTGAGTCAACGTACTTCGTTCATCGTACATAGGCAGGCTCCGCCTGCCACCGCCTCCCCGCGCAGCGCGCGCGAACTCTTCAATCGTACATCGTACCTCGTACATAGGCGCCGCCAGGCGCCACCGCCGCTTTCTAACTACCCCCGTGCACGGCTTTCAAATTCCGTGTCGCCTCAGCTCCGCTCCCCGCGAGCTCCGCTCGCCGAATTTTCCAAATCTGGCACCTCTAAAAACTCAAGATTTTTGACACAGGGGCAGTCCATGATACCTGATCCCCGGACATTTTGTT
>CANPYO010000141.1 GCA_947588645.1 uncultured Akkermansia sp.
TCGTGCCGATCTATGCCTGCACCATCATCTTGGGCGGCGTGATTATTAAACATACCGGGGGGGGGTATATTATGGGGATAATTTCCCTTATCGTACTTACCTACGTACTCTCGTTCGGAGGACTACTGAACTTTGCAGGGTACAGCTTTCTCGGAAGCAGACTGGAGATGTTGCTCTTCCCGGTAGCGAGTTACCTGTTTGGCTACTGGTGCCAGCAGCACATCATCCCGGCAGAGATCCACAAACGCAGAAAATTTGCCTTGCTCCTGGTATTTGTGGCCTGCATCGTCTTCCGTCTCTGCTATTTGTGTGAGGGCAGCAGCGTCTATAACCTGCAAATTAACAAATTTCCCGTCAAACTTCCGTACATAGCCGCTTCCTGCCTCTCCATGGCGGGCATCATTTTCTTCGCCAGTGACACCCTGCGCAATCGATTCTTCGAACATGTCGGCCGCAACGCCATTTTCTACTACGCCGGTCAGGGAGTCTCCGCCTCCCTCCTCTTTCTCATCTCCCCATACATCCGCCTGGAGTGGGGCGTCAAACTGCCCATCATGTTCGCTATCAATTTAGCGCTTGCCATCATCTTCTCAGAAGCCCTGCGGCTGCTGGATACCGCACTCGTATCTGCCATTCGGGCAGACAAAAAGGCACTGTTCCACCGTCTGCTACTCCGCTGCCGAATGTCCAAAGCTGAAGAATAAGACGGGAAAGAATTGACGCAGAATTTCGCATGGTTAAATAGTCAGATTATCAATAGATAGCAGAGACCACGTGTTGAATTTGCGTTGAATTTGGGGCAAATTTGACGCAAAATTCAACTTTTTTCAACGTGGCTCTGCCAAAGGTCGGGGCAACCGCATTAGAAAATGCGGTTGCCTATGTACGATGGACGAGGTACGAGGTACGATTTAATTCATTTACGATTTACGATTTACGATTTGGAAATAATGCGCAGCGGAGCCGCGGGCTATGCAAAGCTTTAGCTAAGGGATGTGATAAAACCTGCGCGGTATTGATTCGAAAGGGGCGGTGGCGGCTGACGCCACCCGGTGGCAGGCGGAGCCCGCCCATGTACAAGACGCCCGACGGCCCCGTTTAGGGCGCACGCGCAGCGGGCGGTAAGGGCGGTTGGACAGCGCAAAGGCGCTGCCCCGCAGGGGCTCACTGGCTGAGTGGTGCCAGTGAGTCAAAGCCCCCGAGGGCTCGGAGGGGGATTGGACAAAAGCACAGCTTTTGCCCGAAGGGCGAGTAGGCAATGGGGTGCCTACGAGTCAAGACGCCCGACGGCCCCGTTCAGGGTGCTCGCGTCAGCGGGCGGTAAGGGCGGTTGGACAGCGCAAAGGCGCTGCCCCGCAGGGGCTCACTGGCAGGGTGGTGCCAGTGAGTCAAAGCCCCCGAGGGCTCGGAGGGGGATTGGACAAAAGCAGAGCTTTTGCCCGAAGGGCGAGTAGGCAATGGGGTGCCTACGAGTCAAGACGCCCGACGGCCCCGTTTAGGGTGCTCGCGTCAGCGGGCAGTAAGGGCGGTTGGACAAAAGCACAGCTTTTGCCCGAAGGGCGAGTAGGCAATGGGGTGCCTACGAGTCAAGGTACGATTTATTAATAATGTGCGTGTTGCGCAGATTTTTTTCGGATCATTAATGTATGCTGAGATCTCTTTAGAGCCATCAGCATGACGAGCTCTTGTTGTTATGATTTTTGATACGTATAAACGATGGTATCAGTCGATAAGAGGATTTTCTCTGTTGATTAACTTCTCCTCAAATGCGTTTGTCCTGGAGGAGAGGGCTATTTTTGGTGGATGTAACCGTTCGCTTGTTTTTCCAGAATGGACATGCCAATTTTCAGAGCATCCATGTATAAATCTGAGGCGATGCGATTTTCGCGGGCGAGGTGATAGCGCGTGCCAGAGGATTTACCGCTGGTGTAAATCACGTGTTGAAGGAGAAGATTCTTAAGAAGAGCTTTAACCTGCTTGGTAGAAAGATGTCCATCAAACGCTTTCTCAATATCTTTGAATCTGGCGCCATCATGCTCGCTCAGGAAAACACTGACAAGAGGGATGGAAAGGGAGGGATCCCAGTCCTTTCGCTTGTTCATGTAGCCGGGGACATCATTAGCGAGTTCAAAATAGCGCTTTGCGAGGTAATATCTCGTCCCTTTCGTAGTACCGCTTTTTTCGATGATGCCCTTTTTGAGGAGTTTTTGGAGCATGGAGCGAGGCACCTCATCATATTCTTCACCCCGCACCTTATCAAGGGCGATGATCTCGAAGACGGACATTTTGTTTTCGGGAGAGAGGCGACGCTGAGTTTCGTCAATGAAGATGGCGAAAGGCTTGTCGACGACAGCGGTTGAAAGGACGAGTTCCACCATCTGGGAATTGCTGTTTCCGTAATCCGGGGCGGGCTTGCCTTCCGAGAGGGTTTTTCTGTAAATTTTATCGACGCCCTGGCCGGAGCGTTCGACCAGACCTGTCTTTGCCATGACGTCCGAAAGCAGTCGGTTGCGAGGTGTGCTGGGGACCGTGAGCAGGTTGTCCGCTGTAACGCCCGGGGGAAAGCCTCCGGCATTCGTTATGGTGATTTTATGGGGATATTGCTTGATGAGAGTTTCGCTGGCAATGCGGTAATCCCGATGGGCGACTGCGTTGCAAATAGCCTCGCGCATGACCGACTCGTCGAACGAGTGGACCTGAAAAATGTAGGGACCGTCAGAAATCGGGATGCTGATGTTGCGGACGTTGATGTCGTGCCAGAGTTTGTCGATGGAGAGGAAGAAGGCCTCCTCGTAAGCGATCCGGTTGAGGAAGGCGATATCGGCTTCGCTTTCCCTGTACTCGAGGCGGATAGCCGCGTTGGGGTAGTGTTGTTGGATGAACTCTTTCCTGCCCGCTAAAATCACTGCGGCGTTGGTGATGCCCCCGTTGCGCATGAGGTCGAGATCGCTGAGCATGTTTTCCGGCGGAAGGGTTTGGAAGTCCTCGTTGCGTTGTTTGATGGCGTATTTTTCGCGCATGAGAGCGAGGGCTCTCTCATCGAGATCAGCCAAGCTTGCCTGAGGGCATATTTCGGAAGACCAATCGTATATCCCGCTTTGCCTCCGTATTTCATCATATTTATCAGTCGATAGTGTGGTCAGGCTATCACCGTTCCTTCCGTAGTATTTGCCGTCCCAGGCGATGGGGATGCCGCGCGGCGCAGCCGGTATCTTGAGGATCAAGATGCGCTTTTCCTCCACAATCCCCTCCAGAACCTCGCGAATCGTGAGGTTGTTGGTCGTATTCCGAGATATCTCGTACTTCAGGTTTTGATCAATTACGGCATGGGTGCCGACCAGACGCGCGCTCGTGTTTCCCTTTGGCTTGTCCGCCACGCCAAAACAAAGCCAGCCGAAATCCACCCCACGTAAATTCGCTTCGTTGCTCAGAGCCGACACATACTTTCCGATAAAGTCCGGCCATTTCCCTTTATGGGCTTCCTTGAACTCTATCACCTCATTTTCTCCCGCTGTAAGCAGCTTGGAGAGGATGTGTTCCAATGTCGTTTCCCCTTTCATCGGCTCATACTGTATCACCCTGAGGGGATGCTGTCAAGGGAATTGACGCAGAATTTCGCATGGTTAAATTGCCAGATTATCAATAGATAGCAGAGACCACGTGTTGAATTTGCGTTGAATTTGGGGCAAATTTGACGCAAAATTCAACTTTTTTCAACGTGGCTCTGCCAAAGGTCGGGGCAACCGCATTAGAAAATGCGGTTGCCTATGTACGA
>CANPYO010000142.1 GCA_947588645.1 uncultured Akkermansia sp.
ACGTTGGATACCTATTCTTAAAAACTCGCCAAATCTTTTTCCTGCGCCTCCAGCGAAATTGACCGAGATCCGGGCAAACGCACATCCGCGCTGTCTATGCGCCACCCGCAGCTCTGTTGCGCATTATTCCAAATCGTACATAGGCGACATCTTGCCGCCTCCCGCCCCTTTGTAACTACGCCCGATCACGGCTTCGTAACTCAGCCTCCACCCCGGCTTCGCATCCCCGCGCAACGCGCGCAAGCTTTTCAATCGTACCTCGTACATAGGCAAACGCATTTTCTAATGCGTTTGCCCTGGCGTTTCCCATGGATGAAGAAGGTAAGCCAGAAAGAAGCTTAAACCATTGATGATTCGGTATACCGTAACAACAGATGCTCTCCTCCTGTCAACGCATCATCATTTCAAGAATTCCGCCCTGCGCCCGCTCCGCTTTGCTTTTGCTCCGCCCCTCCGCCCCGCGCAACGCGTGCGAACATCGCAATCGTACACGCCTGCCTCGCCCCTCTCTAACTACGTCCGCGCGTGGCTCTAGGGCATCCCTCCGCATTTGCTTTGCAGCTTCGCGAGCTCCGCTCGCCGAATTTTTCAAATCGCAATCGTAAATGGGCAGGCTTTTTCTTGGGACGGATGTGGGGGCAAACGCATTGGAAATGCGGTTGCCTATGTACGATGACTCACTGGCACCACCCTGCCAGTGAGCCCTTCGGGCAAAAGCTGCGCTTTTGTCCAAACTGCCTTACGCCGTCGGCAGTTTTGTACGATTTATTAATAATGTGCGCGTTGCGCAGATTTTTTCGGATCATTAACGTATGCAGAGATTCCTCTAGATCCATCATCATGATGACCGGTTGTTGTGATGATTTTGATACGTATAAAGGGAGATATCAGTCAATAAGAGCATTTTCTCTGTTGATGACCTTCTCTCAAATGCGGTTGCCCTGGAAAGTTCTGTACGCGTCTTGCCAAGGGGGAGAAGAGATGGTACAATGGGTTCATGTACCGCATCTGCAAGAGAATTGAGCTGGAGAGCGGGCATTTGCTCTCTAAGCACCCAGGCAACTGCCAATTCCCGCATGGGCACACACGCAGCGTAGAGCTCATTTACGCGGCAGACACTCTGGATGAAAACGACATGGTGGTGGATTTTAAGGCGGTTCGCGAGATGATGGAGGATTTTTTGGAGCAGTTTGATCACGCTCTGTGCATGAATACAGACGATTCGCACTACGCAGAATTCCGTGCGGCGTACGGGGAGCGCATCATACCCTTTGAGCACAGCGATCCCACGAGCGAGGTGATGGCCGAGACAGTGTATCGGCATGCGAAGAAGGTGCTGGAAGAGGCGGCGGTGAGAGGCGGCATTTCTCGTCCGGTACGGGGCTGCGTAAAGCTGGAGCGCGTGCGCGTCTGGGAGACGAGTTCGAGCTGGGCTGAATACAGTGAATGATGAGTTGGGCAGGACAGCTGGACGCACAGAGAAGTGAATGGGAAGCAGGCGGGCGGTCTCGCGCGCTTTGCACACTCAGGCAGGACGGACTTTATCTGTGTTGCGGGGATAAGAGATATCTCAATTTTTCCAGCAATGACTACCTGGGATTGAGTACGCTGCGCTATGACGGGTTGGATCTGCCTGCGTATTACAGAAGAGAGTTCGGAGGACAAAGCTTATCGCCCTTTTCGCATGGAACTCCGGCATCGCGGTTAATGACCGGCAACTGTCCGGAGTACGATGTCCTGGAAGGGGAGTTAGCGGCGCTTTTCCCCGGCAAGCAGGCGCTCGTGCTCAGCAGCGGGTACATGGTCAACAGCGGACTGCTGCCGGCATTGGCGCAGGAAGGCGATGTTGTGTTGGCTGATCGTCTTGTGCATGCCAGTATCATCGAGGGAATGCGCACATTGCCTTTTCGGAGGTTTCGGCATAACGATATGCAGCATCTGCAGGATATGCTGAGCCGCATGATGCATCCGGAAAAGGCGTGGGTTGTCGTGGAGTCTGTTTACAGCATGGATGGGGATAGAGCTGATCTGCGGGAGCTGGCAAAATTGCGTCGAAAATACGGTTTCCGTCTGTATGTAGATGAGGCGCACAGCTTCGGTGTGTACGGGGCACACGGAGCGGGGCTGTGTATGGAAGAAGGTATTGTTGATGAGGTGGACATACTGGTGTGTACCTTTGGAAAGGCCTTGGCAGGAGCTGGGGCGTGCGTGCTGTGTGCACCGGTAGTGCGGCAGTATTTGGTGAATACACTGAGACCGCTTATTTATTCGACAGCATTGCCTCCATGCACGCTGCAGTGGGTGGGCATGGTTGTGCACGAAATGCGCGGACGCACGATGACCGACAGTGTGCCGGATGTGGCTGCGCAGCGTGCCAAGTTAGCCAAGCTTGTTCAGCATGCTTCCGATATCACCGGACAGACGAACGGGACGCAAATCATCCCTGTTGTAGTGGGAAGCGACACACGTGCGCTCGAGATTGCGCAAGTCGGGCGTGATGCCGGGATTTGGTTGACTGCCATACGCCCGCCCACAGTTCCTGAGGGCAGCGCGCGCATTCGCATTTCCTTGCACGCTGAATTAAAGGTCGAACAGCTATACCAAGTTTTTACGATATGCAGCAAAGTTGGTTAAAACACGAACATCAGCGCAATCTTGTGCTCTATATGCTGGGTTGGGCATCTAATCCGAATGCCGTGATGCATATTGACCCATGCGGGTGTGATGTGTTGGCCGTGTACGATTACAGGGAAGCGCGAGCATTGCGGGCGGAAGATTTCGCGGAGTATCGACGCATTTATTTATTCGCGTGGTCATTTGGGGTGTGGGCGGCAGAGCAGTATTGCAAGCAATTGCCGCTTTATCGAGCCATCGCATTGAATGGGACGCCCTACCCGGTATCAGATGAGTACGGCATGCGCTTGCGCGTGGTGTTGCGCACAATGCGGGGCCTGGCGCGCGTAGGAATGACTCCTTTCAACGAGAAAGCGTACGGCGAAGGACGATCTGCGCCGTCAGGTCCCTACCCGGATCGCAGCGTTGATGAGAAGATTGATGAGTTGACGAAACTGGCGGAATGGAGCCGTGAGACGTCATCTTCTGACATACATTGGCATAAAGCATACATAGGCGATAAGGACGAGATATTTCCACCGGCAAAGATGGAGGCGTATTGGGCAAAGGTAGGACTCGGGACACACTTCAATTCCTATCATTATCCCTTTGCCGATCCGCGAATCGTGCTGGACAATATAGATGCATCCCATGCAGAATAAACAGCGCATTGCCATGAGCTTTGCCCGTCACTTTTGTGAGTACGATGCGCACGCTCATGTGCAGATGAATATGGCGCGCGAGCTGGCGAAAGCATTGCAGACTGAAGTTCCCCGATTTTCGCCGACACGAGCGATGGAAATTGGAGTGGGCACCGGACTCCTCACGCGCGAACTCGTCCGTCTGTACCCCGAGGCACAGTGGTGGTTCAATGACCTCACCCAGGCAGCCATGCCGTATATGCCGGAGACGCCCGGTTCCGTGTTTTTGTCCGGGGATGCGGAAGAGGTAGAGTTGCCGACAGAGCTGGACCTCATCGCGACTTCTGCGGTACTGCAGTGGATG
>CANPYO010000143.1 GCA_947588645.1 uncultured Akkermansia sp.
GGCGGCGCAAGCATGCCCATTCACCAGGCGTTGAGTCACGAGCCAAGTATTCGCACCATCCTGCCTCGCCATGAACAGGGAGGCGGTTTTGCGGCCGAAGGCTACGGGCGCGTGACGGGCAAAGTAGGCGTCTGCATGTCCACTTCCGGTCCCGGTGCGACCAACATGATTACCCCCATAGCGGACGCATTTATGGACTCCATCCCGCTGGTGGCTATCACCGCCCAAGTGGGCAAGCCTCTCATCGGCAGTTCCGCCTTTCAGGAAACTGACGTCTTTGGCATGACGGCTCCCATTGTCAAACACAGTTACTTGGTAACGAGTGTGGAGGACATCCCGCGCATCATTCGTGAGGCATTTTACATTGCGCGCACCGGTCGTCCCGGTCCGGTTGTCATCGATGTGCCCAAAAATTTCCAGGAGATGAGTATCGAGCCGGACTTTGATCAGCCGATGGATCTGCCCGGCTACAACCCGCAACTGCCTCTGCCGAAGGAGGAGCTTGACAAGGTGCTGCCTCTGTTGTTGGCGGCTAAACGCCCGACTATCTACGCTGGCGGCGGGGTTGTGATAGCGGATGCGGCGGCAGAGCTGCGCGAGCTGGCGGAACGCTTGCAAATCCCCGTGGCCACTACCCTTATGGGAGTGGGGGCGATGCCGGAGACCCACCCGCTTTCCGTGCGCTGGCTGGGTATGCACGGCGCCGTGTATGCGAACAACACCGTGAATGAGGCGGATGTCGTGCTGGCCATTGGTACGCGCTTTGATGACCGCGTAACCGGAGCGGTCAAGAGTTTCTGCGAGCACGCGACGCTCATCCACATCGACTTTGATGCCGCCGAGCTCAACAAGAACAAGCGAGTGGATCTCGCTATCCGGGCGGAGGCAAAGACTGCACTCACCTACCTCAACGAGCAGCTTGAGAAACTTGGTCACCCGGTCCGTGAATACTCTGCGAAGAGCCGCCCCGAGTGGTTCTCCCTCATCAACACATGGAAAGAAAAATACCCTCTCGCTTACGAAAAACGCGAGCATGAAATTGCTCCGCAGCAGGTGGTGGAAGAGCTGTATAATCAGCTCAAGGGCAAGGACGCTATTATCTGCACCGGAGTGGGGCAGCACCAGATGTTCGCCGGGCAATTCTACAAGTTCGAAAAGCCGCGCCGATTCTCCACCTCAGGCGGATTGGGATCCATGGGCTACGGCTTGCCGGCGGCGATGGGCGCCCATGTGGCTTACCCGAATCTGCCCGTGGTGAACATCGATGGCGACGGTTCCTTCCTCATGAATGTGCAGGAACTCGGCACGATCCACATTGAGCGCATGCCCATCAAGTGCATTATTCTGAATAACCAGCACCTCGGCATGGTCGTGCAGTGGGAAGACTTGAAGTACGACTCCAACCGTGCCAACACTTTCCTGGCTGATCCACGCGTCGAATACGATCCCACTCACCACACCCCGGATATCATTTACCCGAACTTCCCCACGATCTGCGCCGGCTTTGGCATCACGTGCGAGCGCGTGGTGGAACCCGCTGAGCTCGCCCCGGCCATCGAGCGCATGCTTGCCTCTCCGGAGGCGTATGTGCTGGACGTGATGGTGCCGTACGATGTGCATGTGTTGCCGATGATTCCCGGCGGCATGAGCTACCGCGATGTGGTGCTGGAACGGATCGCCGGCGACGGCAAGGGACGCAAGGCGAGCGACCTGGGGCGCGAGATTCCCTCTGCCCTGTGAGCCGTCATGTTCTATTACCTCGATCCCGACCGCCATCCGCATGGCCCTCACTCGCGCGAGGAACTTGCGCAGTTGCTCGACGATGGTACCCTAAGCGCTTCCACTCTCGTGGCAGCCAAGGGTGACGCCCATTGGGTGGCGCTGGACGCTTTCCTGCACCCGGAGCCTCCTCATGCAGCAAATGAGTTGAGTTTTTGGGGCGCTTTGGAGCGCGCTTTTGCCGGTTATGCGACAGCAAAAGGACGTGCCACCCGCAAGGAATACTGGTGCTTCATGCTGATATTTGGCGTGTCGTGGCTTATTCTGGCGCTGACATTTGTGGCTCTGCTTGTTTCGTCCTTCGCACTTTCTGCTCTTGCAGTAAACACCGACGAGTTCAAGTCCGCTGTGGCGGCCGTTATACTTTTGTGTATCACTGCGGGTGCGGCATTGTTGCTGTTGCTCATGGCGCCCGGATTAGTAACGCTGCAGATCCGCCGCTTCCATGACAGCGGGCTGAGCGGCTGGTGGGCTGCCGTACCCATTGTCCTTGAGGCACTGTCTCTATTTCTACCCTCGGTGGACGCCCTCTTCACCCACGCGGATGCCATCTCTGCGATATTCTTGCGTTTAAGAGATATCCTAAGCGGAGTTGCAGAGACGACGACTCTCCCCAAGGTCACAGGGTCAGGAGAGGTTTTCAGCATTCCGGGTGAGTTTTACACGGTATTGCTCGTTCATTCTGAAATCTTTTTTCTGGTGATGCTCATTTTGTCCCTGCGCGATTCTCAACGCGGCACTAATAAGTACGGTCCATCATCTAAGTACCCCGAAACATAACTCCCATGTACTATTATCTGGATACTCACCAAAAGCCAACCGGCCCTTTCACCCATGAAGAGCTGCGAAGCTTGCTGCAGAAAGGCGTCATTTTCCCGGATACGCTCATTGCCCAAAAGGGGGCGAATACCTGGCAAAAATACAGCGAGGCGTTTCCGGATGAGGCTGCATGTTCTGATGATTTGCCGCCCATACCTGACGAGATGAAAAAGGCAGCGCATCCTGCCGGACATTGCCTCAAATGCGGAGCCGAAATATTGACGGAACAGGACGAACTGCCGCTTCGCTGTCCGACCTGTCAATTCCCACTGCGACCGGAAGAGGCGACGAACGTTGTATCCTGCTTGCGGCATAGTTTTGTGCAGTACGTGAGCATTCGCGGGCGGGCACGCAGGGCGGAGTTCCTCTGGTTCGTGCTTTTCTACATGGTGACATTCGGCGTGATATCGCAGTGTCTCCCGAGTTTATACGATTTGGCGAGTTTGCTGCTTATCATCCCGTCCATCACTCTGAGCGTACGGCGCATGCACGATACGGGCCGCTCCGGATGGTGCATCGCAGGGCCCCTTCTTCTCCACATGATCGGGGCGGGCATCTGCTTTGCGGGCGGGATCAGCACGATCATCAATGTGTTGCGCAGCGCAGACCAAGTTGCTCCACCGGTGGGGGCGATTTTTTCTCCGCTTTTGATTGCCGGATTGATCGTATGCGGCGTAGCTGTGTTGGCGGAGCTGTACTACTTCATCATCGCGATGTTTTGGGACTCGCAACGGGGACCGAACAAATACGGACCTTCTCCCAAATACCCTCTCGCTAAACCTGAGGTGTGACGGGGTATTCGTCACATCCGTCCCAAGAAAAAGCCTGGCCATTTACGAAGTCAACCATAATTTGGCATTGTGCGAATTTTTTTTCAAAGCAACTTTTCACAACAC
>CANPYO010000144.1 GCA_947588645.1 uncultured Akkermansia sp.
TCCTGCTCCAAAATTCGTTTTACAGCAGGAATTTGCGAGGAACCGCCAACTAATAAAATAAACTCAGGCTTAAGAGACCGCTCCTCGATGGAAGCAATGAGATCCTTCGCCATCTTGGCAGCACGCTGCAGCTCGGGCATGATACCAATTTCAAAATCTTGCCGGTTCAGCTTGACGGGCTGGTAGGGAATACCATCGTGACTTACAAGACGAAGAATTCTGGAACTCTGTTCGGAAAGGAGTTCCTTCTCTTTGCGGAACTTCCTTCGGGAATTGTATATCCAACTGAGATCCATTTCATCCTCTTTGAGTATAGATGCGTCCGAGCCGGAGCGTATGATTTGCGTGGCGAGCAAGCGAAGTGCATCATCAAAATTTTCCCCACCGCAAGAGATGCCAGCGCGATAGCGTTTGTTGGCATGGAGTTCATTGCCTGATTGGGAGACGAGAGCCATATCCAGTGTGCCGCCGCCCCAGTCCACGACGAGAGCATTTTGCCAAGTCGTGTCAGGGGACTCCATGCGGTAAGCGTAGCCGGCGGCCTCCGGCTCAGTGATGAAAATGATCTTTTTCAGTCCGGCAGACATGGCGGCTTCCTGTAGTTGTTTCTCTTGCAAGGGAGAAAAGTCAACAGGGCGCGTGACGACGGCGCGATCGCAGGGATATGATTTCTCGGCGCATTGTTGCAGTATGTACTCCAAGAACTTCTGGGTCAGGTCCGCAGCCGTGAATCTTTGTCTTTCCTTCTCGGTGCGTACCGACAGCAGGTATGTTGATGTGCCAATATCTAGCTTGAAGGCACGTCTGTAGTTTCTCGGAGCTGCCACACTCTGGTCATCAGCATCTGCACCAAAGTAGAAGCAGCCGTCCTTTTCCATAAAAACGCTGGTAGGGACATAATCGATACCGCGCCCAAGTCGTACCGGACGTGGCATGTCCTTCCTTGTATCGTAACGCGAAACAAGCGTCTTTGTTGTTCCGAAGTCGATACCTAAATAGATTGGATTCATGGCAGGTTGTGTAGTAGGGTTAGAATTTTATCCGCATACGAACGAACGATGGGTGTTGGGGATTGAGTCAGGCCAGCGACCGTATCAAAGAGAAGATTTTCATGGTCAATATCTTCAGGAAGCTGGTCAGCTTCTATAGTTTTAAGCAAGAGGTCGGAGATTTTTGCAAAGGGCGCTGCATCCGGGGAGGAGAGCCAGCGAGTCAGCTCAACCTTTGCGTCCTCCTTTTCAATGCTGTTTTTGATGTTGAACCGTTCCTTGTCAATGTTGAGATAGTTTACATGCAAGTCGTGCAATTTAATCTTCCATTGACCAATTTCGCTCTCGAGCCAATTCTTAAGGTCGGGGGAATGGATCTCAGAGGCGATGCGTTCCATTGTTTCAAGTTTTTCGCCGTCAGTTTCTTTTTTGTGCTCAATATCAAGGTAGGCTTCATTGAGGCAATCCTGAGCACGTTTGCGGGTATTGCGCAGGCGGATGACGGCTTGTTGCTTGAAGAAACGTTGGTCGAGCATGGACTCAAAGCCATCAAATCCGCTTAGTTTGCGGATGATGGCGCGTGCTGCTAAGGCATCAACCGGTCGTTTACGGAAGAGCTCACGGAGGGTTATCTGGAAACTTGGCCAAGGCAAGCTGAACTCGGTGTGTGCCTGCATATAAAGCTGGCGACGTTCAGTATCACAGCCCCAGTCATTTTCCTCTTCCAGATCATAGCACAGATCCCCTTCATTGGTATATTTTGCCAGCGTCTTCAGACAGTTTTCCCAGAAAGAATCCGGAGCCACTTTTGTGAGCAAAGCGAGAGGCGCGCTGACGGGGAGAACATCTGCCACCTTGTCTTTCATTCGCTCGCGGAGACGAGCTGCTTTAGCTCCAATGTCGTCCATATCTCCCCCGTTGTCCCAGTATATGTGGTCCCACTTGTGAAGAACTGCCACACTGTTGTAGGGATCTGAGCCAGTCAGGCAGGTCTTGCAAAACTCGCTAAGCGCATCCTCATCCGTCTCACGACCCACGGGAGAGAAGACGTACACAAGAGCATCCGTCTCTTGTCCGGAGATAAATTGCTGAGCCACGATTTCATGCTCTGCAGCAGTACTGCCAGTGCCGGGCGTATCAATGATGTGGATATCCTTGAGGCGGGGCACATTGGAGAACAGTTCCAGAAAGGCGGTGCGTTGGATGCGTTTGAGCACATCCGGATCTTTACCATTCCAACCGCTTTGCAATTGTTCCAAAGGGAAAGATTCAGGCTGAGCATCTTTCCAGTGTACCTTGAAGGAATTGAGTTGCTCGCCGTCGGCGTAGCTCAGTCGGTTGATGGTCGCAGTTGCTTCCTCCACTCCCGTGATGGCAAGTGAGTGCCCGATCATCGCGTTGATGAGCGAGCTTTTACCCGTCTTCATGCGCCCGAATACGGCTACATTGAACGGCTGCACGACTTCTCCGGCGACATGCCGCAATGCATGGACATGTTTCCCTAAGAAGAGAAACGCGTCCATTTTATCGGCCAGTTGATTGAGAGAGGCGCAATAGCCTTTCTGTATCTCGTGCGCTTGGAGGGATTCGTTCATGGTGTTGAAAAATTAGGAAGCAGACTGGGAAGGCTCAAACATCTTATGCCATGCGCTGATCTCCCGCATGATCCCATCGTACGCTATAAGATCTTGCTGTAACGTTTTCTCTTTTTCCTTTCTCTCGGCTGTCCCCATCATGTCGCGCTCTTGTATCTCCTTCATGCGGTTCTCCAATTCGCATTGTCGGGCACGAACATGTTGCTCAATATGCTCTGTCACTTTGTTTTGAACATCCGCCAGCACTCGTTGAAGGATTTGTTGTAAATCGGCATATATCGACGAAAAACATTGGGAAAGTTGACCGATAGCCATGTTCTTTGCAGTTTCCAGTTCCCGTGTTTTTTGTATTTGGTTAGCCTTGTAACCTCCCCATGCAGCAGCAGCCAGTCCTCCTATTAATGAGCCAGCTATCGTTCCTACAATGGGAATGACACTGCCAATAATACCGCCTGCTACTTGGGCTATGGTGACTCCGGTCAAGCCTCCATAAACGCTTGTTCGCAATGTTTCAAAGGTTGAACTTATTTCCGGGATACGCAGCTGGCGAATATTCATCGGTATATTTTGCTCGGTGCGCACCTTTTCCTGTTCGGTCGTAGTGGAGGAATCGGAATCGCCGGCAAGCTCAGAAAGCAAGATGGAGGCATTGGTCCTGATGTACTGCGCAACTTCTTGGACAACCTGTGTCATATATTCAGGAAGCTTCGTGTTGATTTCGTCAGCTATGCTGATAATTGCCCCTACATTGGGAGCATTTTGCATCATATGTTCGAACTCCAACTGAACCTCGCCGCCGGGGCGTAATTTGTTGCATTTTTCCGAGGCTGCCAATTGGATTTCTTGTAAGCCTTTCTTGAGCCTCCTCTGCAAACCCGGCAGCGTATC
>CANPYO010000145.1 GCA_947588645.1 uncultured Akkermansia sp.
AGCGCCACCACATCGCCCGGTTGCGGGTCGCCATACACGGCGCGCACCTCCGTGCCGTACACCCAGTCATGTCCATGGAATAGTCGCGCCTTCGGCGCTATGATGAGTCCTCCCATACCTCCCCCACCATACCCCAAATCATTTTCCCTGTCAATGCAGTTACCGCAGCTCCCAGGGCAAACGCATTAGAGAGAAGTCAATCAACAGAGAAATTGCTCTTATTGACTGATATCACCGTTTATACGTATCAAAAACCGTGATAACCAGCGGTCATCATGATGATGGCTCTAAAGGAATCACAGCATACATTAATGATCCGAAAAAATCTTCGCAACGCGCACATTATTAATAAATCGTACATCGTACATCGTAAATCGTACATAGGCAAACGCATTTTCTAATGCGTTTGCCCTGGTTTGCCTTTTTTGCTCGCCATGGCGGGCAATTTGTGGTAAACGTGAACACTGCACAGCTTATGAGTGACACACCCCCCATCTTCACACATATCGACCGCTATTTGGAGCTTGGTCGTACCATCCTGAGTCCCGCGTTGTACTTGGGCGCCGGGTTGCAGCCTTATTGGATGAAAAACGCAGCCTACACCCCCATAGCGGACGATGCTCCGGCTCTCACGGAAGAAAATGTCCAGGCTCTCGTGGAAAGTTGCGCCACCCCGGAGCAGCAATCTGTCCTCAATGAACAATTTGCCGTTGACTTCATCTTCTCCGGCCCCGGAGGCAAGTACCACGCCTACCTCTACAAGCAGGAAACCGGTTCGCTCATGGTGGTCATTTCCCTGTCGGTGGATACTTACTTGCAGCAGGGGGTGGATTGCGGCTGTTCGGATATTCACCTGCCCACCGCCTGCCCGCCCACCTGGCGGCGCTTTGGCACGCTGCAGCCCATCTGGCAGGGTGCGCCGACGCTGACCAAGCAGGACACGCAGGCGCTCACCGAAAGCTTTTTGGATGAGGCGGAGTGGAAACATCTCAAGGAGATTGGCGATGCTGACTTTGCCTACGCCAATGAGCACGGCCGCTACCGCGCCTCGGTGGTGCAACAGCGCTTGGGCTATGACCTCTGCTTCCGCATCATCAATAGCAAAATTCGCACTATGAGCGAAATTAATCTGCCGGAGGAATACATCAAGCCGCTCACCCGCTTCACCAACGGTCTGATTTTGGTGACCGGCGCGGTGGGATCCGGCAAGTCCACCACGCTCGCCAGCATCATCCAATTCATCAATGAGGACCGCCACGACCACATCATCACACTGGAGGATCCCATTGAGGCTGTCTTTGAACCTGCCTGTTGCCAAGTGAATCAACGCGAGGTGCACCACCACACGGAATCCTTCGGTCGCGCCCTGCGCGCTGCCCTCCGCGAGGATCCGGACGTTATCATGGTGGGCGAAATGCGCAACTTGGAGACCATTTCGTTGGCGCTCACCGCAGCAGAGACCGGTCACCTGGTGCTCGGCACGCTGCACACGGGCTCGGCCTCTCGCACGATTGACCGTATTTTGGATGCCTTCCCGGTGGATGAGCGCGAGCATATCCGCATCATGGTCTCCGAGTCCCTGCGCGGTGTCCTCTCTCAACAGCTCATCCCCAAAAAAGACGGCACCGGTCGCGTCATGGCTCTGGAAATGCTTGTGAATACTGCCGCCGTGGCCAACTGCATCCGCGAGGGTAAAACCTTCATGATCCCCGGTATCATCCAAACCGGAAAATCCATCGGTATGCGCCTCATGGATGATTCGCTTCAGGAGCTTTACCTCAAGGGCGTCATCAGCGCCGAGGAATGCGACACCCGCAGCACCGATAAGGTCTCCATGGAGCGCTTCCTTCAAGACCATCCGGAATCTTCAATCGCCTAATTTTTCTCACCCCCGTCACGTTCATGGATCCCATCATTCATACCTATTTCCAGAAACTTGTGGAGCTCGGCGGCTCCGATCTTCACCTCTCCGAAGGTCAACCCCCGAAGATTCGTGTCCACGGTGATATCAAACCCATTTCCGAGCATATCCTCACCCATGACGACATGGTGGAGCTCATGCAGCCCATTTGCGATCCCAAGCTTTGGGAAAGTTACGTGGAAAGCGGTGATGCCGACTTCGCTTACGAGATGGACAGCAGTTCCCGCTTCCGTTGCAACTACATGAAACAGCAGCGTGGATACTGCTGCGTGTTCCGTATCATTCCTACCAAAATCCTCACCCTCGAGGAACTCAATGTGCCCGAGCAAATCAAGCGCTTCGGTGAAATGCGCGCCGGTCTCGTGCTTGTCACCGGCCCCACCGGCTCCGGCAAATCGACGACACTTGCCGCCATCGTCGACTACATCAACACCAATTTCTCGCGCCATATCATCACCGTCGAGGAACCTATCGAGTTCGTCCACCCCTCCAAAAAAAGCATCATTACCCAGCGCGAAGTGCCTAGTAATTGCGCTTCGTTTGCCGACGGCCTGCGCGCCTCCCTGCGCGAGGATACGGATATCGTGCTCGTGGGTGAAATGCGCGACTTGGAAACCATCTCTCTGGCTCTCACTGCCGCCGAAACCGGTCTGCTCGTCTTTGGCACGCTCCACACCAACAACGCGCGCAAAACGGTCGACCGTATCATCGACGTCTTCCCCGCTGAGCAGCAGGCTCAGGCGCGTACCATGCTCGCCGGTTCCCTGCGCGGGGTCGTTGCCCAGCTGCTCATGAAGCGTTGCGACAAGCCGGGACGCGTTGCGGTCAATGAGATTCTCTTTGCCACCCCTGCCGTCGGCGCCATCATCCGCGAAGGCGCCACCCAGAAACTCGCAGATGTCATCGTGGGCGGCAAAGCCTTGGGCATGCAGTTCATGGATGACGCCATCTGGCAAAAACTCCAGCAGGGCATTGTTTCCCCACAGGAGGCTTACATGAAGGCCATCGACAAAGCTCGCTTCAAAAATTTCCTGCCGCCCGATGATGCCGCCCTGGCCAACGCCGGCGGCGCATGATCTCAACTCCCCCGCAATCGGAAAAAATAAGTGCACCGAACGGGGAAAAAGAGGGCAAGAGATTTATCGTTTGGACAAAAATAGTGTACCATAATGTCTGTATGGCAGACACGGACAAAGACCAAGAAGGAGCTCAAGGGAAGGAGAGGATCGCCCAAGAAATTGAAAGATGGGGATGTGAAAATCATTCTGCATTTATGGGTGCTATCCGGTTATATAAATGCGGAGTATTTTCGTGCAGGGATAGCCGATCTGGAGAGCAAGGAAGGGTTTGTATTGCCACAAAAGCAGAAAGAGCGCATAGAGGGTGTAAGCTACAAGACGATAGAGCGAGCACTCAAACCGTGGAGGCCG
>CANPYO010000146.1 GCA_947588645.1 uncultured Akkermansia sp.
TTATCGAGCGTTACTTTGAGCTTCACCGAGATTTTTACAAAGTTACACTCCTCCGCTGTTGCCTTGATGCGCTGTTTATTTTCCTCGCTTACTTCCGGGCTTGCCAGCAGTCTTTCAGCGGGGGGGGCTTAGCCTGTCCCCTTGCTCTCCAGATCGGCTATCCAGCGTGCTATCCCTGCATGAAAATACTTCGCATTCATATAACCGGATAGCACCCATAAATGCAGCATGATTTTCACATCCCCATCTTTCAATTTCTTGGGCGCTCCCCTCTTTCCCTTGAGCTCCTTCTTGCTCTTTCCTAGCTGCCTGATGACGTACTTGCGACTGTACTTGAATATCCTTGCTACTTTCGTGATAAAAGCTGTTCGCTCCTTGCGAGTGCGTAGCATTCTGTATTTATTGCGCGCTTCAATGATGTTCGCAATACCTTCTTGGTCTTTGTCTGTGTTTGCCATACAGACATTATGGTACACTATTTTTGTCCAAACGATAAATCTCTTGCCCTCTTTTTCTCCGTTCGGTGCACTTATTTTTGTCCGATTGCGTTGCCCCGGTTTCTTTTCTACACACTCTTGACATGTTTCACTTTGCGGCATACAATACGTCCGTTTATTTCCAAGCTTTTTCCTATGTACAACGCCGATTTTAAAAACCGTATCGTGGCGGACTTGCAAAGTCTCAAATCTGCCGGTCTCTACAAAGAAGAACGCTATATTGATACTCCGCAATTTTCCGAGGTGGGGCTACAGGATGGCAGCAAGGTCATCAATATGTGCGCGAACAATTATTTGGGTCTCGCCAACAACCCAGAGCTCGAAAAAGCCGCCAAGGAAGCTATCGATCGCTGGGGCTTTGGCATGGCTTCCGTCCGCTTCATATGCGGCACCCAAACCCTGCATCGCGAACTCGAAGAACGCCTCAGCGCTTTCTTGGGCACCGAGGCTACCATTCTCTTTGGTTCCTGTTTTGACGCCAATGGCGGTCTCTTTGGCGCGCTGCTCGACAAGGAAGACGCTATCATCTCCGACTCGCTCAATCACGCTTCCATTATCGACGGCGTGCGTCTCTGTAAGGCTGCTCGCTACCGCTATGCCAACAATGATATGGAGGATTTGGAGGCCAAGCTCAGAGAAGCTAAGGCTGCGGGCGCCCGCACCATCATGATTTCTACCGATGGCGTGTTCTCGATGGACGGTATTGTAGCCCGTTTGGACAAGATTCACGAGCTGGCTGAGAAGTACGGTGCGCTGGTGCATTTCGATGAGTCACACGCCACAGGTGTTCTCGGCAAGCGTGGTCGCGGTACCCATGAGCATTGCGGCCTCTTCGGCAAGATTGATATCACCACTGGCACGTTCGGCAAGGCTCTGGGCGGCGCTTCCGGCGGCTATATTTCTGCTAAAAAGGAGATCGTGGATGTTCTGCGCCAAAAAGCTCGCCCCTACCTTTTCTCCAATAGCGTGATGCCTGCCATCGCAGCTACCACCATTAAAGTGCTCGATATGCTGGAAGCCTCCACGGAACTCACTGAGCGCGTGCAACACAATGCCGCTTACTTCCGCAAGGGCATGGAGCAGTGCGGATTCAAGCTCGCAGGCGCCGGACATGCCATCGTGCCGGTAATGATCGGTGATGCTGCGCTCTCTCAGCGCATGAGCAATCGCTTACTCGAACTCGGCGTGTATGCCATGGGCTTCTTCTACCCGGTGGTTCCCAAGGAGCAGGCGCGTATCCGTACCCAGCTCTCCGCCGCCCACACGGAAGAGCAGCTCGATCGCGCTATCGCCGCATTCGCCCAAGCCGGCAAAGAGCTTGGCATCATCAGCTGAGCTCATGTACACGAGCTTTTTCGACGTCTTTTCCATCGGCATTGGCCCTTCCAGTTCGCACACGATGGGGCCCATGCGTGCGGCGGCTCGCTTTGTGCAGTCGCTACGCGATCGTTCCCTGCTTTCCCGCGTCGTGCAGCTGCACGTGCATCTGTACGGCTCGCTCGCGCTCACGGGGGAAGGACACGGCACGCCGTCGGCCATCGCCTACGGTCTCATGGGGCTTGATGCAGAGTCAATGGAATCTCCTCCCTCTATTCCCCATCCCCTCCTTTTGGGTGGGGTACAGGCCATTGATTTCCGCCCGGCTGAACACATCATCGTCGAAAAAGATCAATCCCTCTCGGAGCATCCGAATGGTCTCCTTTTTCGCGCCCTTGATGCCGACGGCTCCCTTCTCGATGAACAGGTCTTTTTTTCCATCGGAGGCGGTGCAGTCAGGTCGCGCGAAGAGATGAAGAACCAAGACGTTCCTCGAACACTCCCTTCCGGGCTATGGGTGTTCCACTCTTGCCGCGAGTTAATTGACATTTGCGCGCGCGAGCATCTCTCGATCGCCCAACTTACCCGGCACAACGAAACCCACCTGCGCTCCGCTCCGGAACTTGACGCACGGGTACGCTTGGTTGCTAAAGCTATGAACTGCGCCATTGACCGTGGAGCGTCTACTCCCGGCATTCTGCCCGGCGTGCTTCACATGCCTCGTCGCGCACCGCAGATATATGCCCGCTTAGAGGAACGCTTCCGTCATAATGAAACGGATGCCCTCACCATTATCGACTGGATTAACCTGTGGGCGTTTGCCGTGGCGGAGGAAAATGCAGCCGGTGGGCGTGTGGTCACAGCACCCACCATGGGCTCCGCAGGAGTTCTTCCCGCCGTGTTGCGCTACTTTGAGCGCTACGGCTGCAAAGACTCTCCTTTCTCGACCGAAAAAGGCGCAGAAGTCATGTTGCTCACGGCTTCGGCTATTTGCAGTCTGTACCGAGCAAACGCCTCGATCTCCGGCGCCGAAGTCGGCTGCCAGGGGGAGGTCGGTGTGGCTTGCTCTATGGCGGCCGCAGGACTCGCCGCGGCCATGGGAGGATCCAAT
The DNA here is from genome assembly GCA_947588645.1 of uncultured Akkermansia sp. Lineage (GTDB taxonomy): Bacteria > Verrucomicrobiota > Verrucomicrobiia > Verrucomicrobiales > Akkermansiaceae > Akkermansia. The sequence continues at coordinate 2,926 of CANPYO010000146.1, forward strand.
CAGCAGGTTGAAAACGCCGCCGAAATCGCCATGGAGCACAACCTCGGTCTCACCTGCGATCCCGTCTGCGGCCTCGTCCAGGTTCCCTGCATCGAACGCAATGCCATCGGCGCCGTGAAGGCTGTGAATGCTGCCCGCTTGGCCTTGCGTGGTGATGGTTCGCACTTCGTCAGCCTCGATAGCGTCATCGCCACCATGTACGAAACCGGTCGTCACCTGCACCGCAACTATCGCGAGACTTCCCTCGCCGGTCTGGCCAAAAACGCCCCCGCCTGCTAAGGCCACGCGTTTGCCTATGTACGATTTACGAAGTCAACTATAATTTTGAGGCGGGGTAAATTTTTATTTTTGCTCAATCCATCAGAG
>CANPYO010000147.1 GCA_947588645.1 uncultured Akkermansia sp.
TTATTTTTCTCCTTTCTTCAACTTTTTTCCCGCGTTTTTTCACCTCGGTAGTTTTTAGAGGTGCCAAAATCGTAAATCGTAAATGGATTATCGTAAATGGCTCGTTCTTCAATAACGAGCCACTACGGCCTGCATGGCATCCATTTGTTTCTCGATAGACTCCACGAGAGCAATCTGAGTGCGCGTACGATCCAAGTTGTGCTCAGGGCGGTGGATCTTGAAATACGTGTCGCCCAACAAGTAATCGGTAAGAAAACGCATCCCGCACTCCATCGTGAGCAGCTTACCCGAGAAGGGAAGCAGTTCCTTCTCCAGCGGAGTCAAGAATGTCGCAGCCTCGCAATATCCTTTGGACAGCGCTTCGAAATACTCCATGCGCATGGTCACCAAGCTCGTGTCTTTCTCGTCTTCCGCGGCCGGGGAAGTAGAAGTTCGAATCATGTCTCCGAAGTCGTACAGCGAGCTACCGGGCATGGTGGTATCCAAGTCAATTACGCATATTCCCTCACCCGTCACATCATCCAACATCACGTTATTGAGCTTGGTGTCATTGTGCGTCACGCGCACGGGAAGTTCGCCGCTGGCTAAATAGTTGACAACCTTGTGGCAATCCGCTTCGCGCTCAAGAAACCAGTCGATCTCTTTCTGGACGGTTTTGGCGCGCCCGAGCGGATCTTCTGCAACGGCGCTCTGGAAAGTAGTAAAGCGCTTGGTCGTGTTGTGGAAGTCCGGGATAGTCTCGAAAAGCGGTGCACCGGGGAGATGGGCGCCGAGCTTCTGGAAGTTGCCAAAGGCTCGCGCCACTTCCACGCATTGCTGCGGGTTTTCTATCATGTCGTAGGTGCGGGCGCGGTCGATGAAGGTGTAGACGCGCCATACATTGGCTTCCGCATCTTGTGCATAGGGCTTGCCGTCTTTAGCTGGCACCAAGGTGAGCGTGCGCCGATAGGCATCCTTGCACCCTTCTTCCTGCAGCACGCGCAGTGCTTCGGTAGTCACCCGTAGCACATTTTCCATGAGGGGAATAGGTTGTTTAAAGACGTTGCTGTTGACGCGCTGCAGGATGTAACTGACTCGCAGACCCGCCTGGTCTACTTCAATGCGATAGGTGTCATTGATATGCCCGGAGCCGTAAGGAGCGCCGTACACGTAGTCAGCACGCAGATCGAAAAGATTTGCAATGGTTTTGAGATTAAACATAATTTGCCGAGGTTAAAGCTTTTCTGGGTAAACTCCTTCTTTCACCAAGCCGGCGATGCTTTCCACGACCGCTGGCTTGTCGCTCGGGTAGGTTACGCCCAGCCAGCTGGCGGTTGTTCGGATGACGCGACAATCTGCCACGCCGTTGTGGATAAGCTCATCCACCACGGTGGGGATGTAGCATTCACTCTTCAGTTCGGTGCCGCGCTCACTCATGAAACGTGTGAAATGTTCCTCAATCTGGCTGATAAAGCTGGCGGGGAACACCCAGAAGTTCATGGATACCAGCTCTTCAGGATCCACTTCTTTACGTTCGCCGTGCAGGTTGTCGCCGCGGCACACGCCGTCGTGCTCGCGCATGATCTTGGTGTATTCCTCCACGCTGTCCAGATAACCGTCTTTGATGCCGCAGATGCCGCGGTTCACATCGCCGTGGTCACTCAAGGTATTTTTGAGCGGGTAGCCGATCATGCCGTAGTGACCCTTGCCATCCTGCGCTTCCGGGGTCGTCAGAAATTCCGCCGCTTTGCGAAATGCGTCCGCCCCATAGAAATCATCTGCATTCACCACGCCGAAGGGTTCGTGTATTACATGGCGTGCGGCGCGCAGGGCATGCGCCGTTCCCCATGGCTTCACTCTTCCTTCCGGCACGCTGAAGCCCTCCGGCAGGTCATCCAGACTCTGAAACGCATAGTCCACCTCGATTTTCCCCTCAAATCGCGCCCCTACTTGGCTCTTAAATGCTTCTTCAAAATCTCGGCGGATCACGAACACGACCTTGCCGAAGCCGGCGCGCATAGCGTCGTATACGGAATAGTCCAGTATCACCTCCCCATTGGGACCCATGGGGTCGAGTTGTTTGAGTCCGCCGTATCGGCTGCCCATTCCTGCTGCGAGTACGAGAAGTGTTGGTTTCATGGCTCTGTACACCCGCATTTTAGCACCCCTTATACTCATTGGCAAGCTGGATTTGCAGGGCATACGCATTTGGATGAAGTGAGCTATAATTTTAACCGACTCAAAATTATAGTTGGCTCCATTCCTACCTGTTTATTCATTTTAAGTGGCATGTGTTTGGAATTAGTTCTTTGTTTTTGCAGCATCAAGCTTTCAGAAAATTCTCTTTCCCCGTTTCGGTGACTTTATTTTTGAGGAAATGCGATATTCCGCTCGCACCTGCTCCGCATCCCAGCAGCTCCGCTGCGCATTATTTCCAAATCGTAATCGCAAATGGTGTGGTCCCACACGTGTCCCAATAAAATCTTCTCCGGGCTCATTCAACCCATTTCTTCGCGTGTGGGATGCGAGACACACCACTTTCCTTCGCGCAACGCGCGCGAACATCGCAATCGTACCTCGTACCTCGTAAATCGTAAATGAATTAAATCGTAAATGAACAGTCGCAGGGCGGCTGCTTGGGACAGATGTGATGGCTCGCTGGTAAAATCGGCTTGCGCTTGACCTGTGTTTGATGTAGCATGCAGCCATGGCTCATTTGGACGATTTAACTGAATTTTTGAGCATCCCGAGCGTGTCGGCGGAGCCGAAGCATGCTGCGGATGTGGATCGCTGTGCGGACTACCTGGTGGGGAAATTGAGTTCTCTGGGCTTTTCCGCGAAGAAGTACAAGACGGACATTCACCCCATCGTGGTGGCGCACAGCCCGCGCGTGGAGGACAAGCCCACGGTGCTTATCTACGGGCACTACGACGTCATGCCCATCGATCCCATCGCGGCGTGGCAGAGCCCGCCTTTTGAGCCGACCGTGCGTGAGGGGCGCATCTACGCTCGCGGCGCATCAGATGACAAAGGCGAAATTATGGCGCATATTCTCGGCGCGCAAGAACTTATTGAGGAGCAGGGATCCCTTCCGCTGAATGTGACCTACCTCTTTGAGGGCGAGGAAGAGCGCGGCAGTTACAGTCTGCAGGAGTTTTTGAAGCGCCCGGAAGCGCAGAAAGAGCTGGCGTGTGACATCATTGTGGTGAGCGATACCGGCAT
>CANPYO010000148.1 GCA_947588645.1 uncultured Akkermansia sp.
GCGCGGGCCGAGATCGATGAATACTTTGAGATCGTGGACTGGATGGACAAGCACCGCGACATATCGAAATAAAACTCTGGGGACAAAGCCCTTCCCAAACGCGACCCGAAAGCGAAATCCTTGTCTTTTCAGTGCTTTTGTGTTATAATTACCTCACACCATAAAGAGTACGCGAGGGACAGCCACTTTGACCGTACACCAACCTGCCGGAGGGCAAAGGTGGTAAAGGCTGAAAGTGGGCAGAATAAACACATTTTAATCCCACAGTATTTCAGAAAATCAGACTGAAAGAACTGCCAAAAGGAGCGACGACTCAATGAGAAAAAGCTGTATAGTTTTTCTGGTGATCCTGTGTATGCTTTTGAGCATTCTGCCGGGGTGCGGAACACAGACGCAAGATCCGCAAAAGCCAACGGAAGGGGAGACGGAGGAAACGTCCGCGCCAACGGATCCTCCGCCCAAAACGGAACCCGAAATAAACCGGAATGTTGCTTTTCAGGAGGAACTGGCGCAGGATCTTATCGCTCTTGGGGCCATACGGGAAATTCCGGGCCTTGAGCCTGGGCTGAACAAGGTCCCCACCAAGGCGGAGGGACTGGCGGTAATTATCCAACTGATGGGGCATGAGCGTGAAGCTGTTTCAGGGACGTGGAGCCATCCCTTCAAAGATGTGCCTGAGTGGGCAGACAGCTATATAGGTTATGCCTATGAAAACGGTCTTGTTGAGGACGGCGATATCGATTTTACGCAGAGGGATCCGGGACTTGCATGGTTTCTGACAACCCTGCTCAGAGCGCTGGGGTATTCGGACTCCGATTTTGAAGCGGAGGATCCGTACGGACTGGCGGAAGACCTGGGTCTGCTTAACAAGGATGCTCAGCGTGCTGAGCTTTGCCGCGCGGATCTTCTGACGGTATTCGCCTCCGCACTGGAAATAACGCCAAAGGAGTCCGACAGAACTGTGGCCGCGACGCTTATGGAGAACGGGGCCTTTACAAACGCACGATTTGCTGAAGCGGAACTGACACACGCATTGGCATTGGGGTTAATTCCCGACGATGTTCTTCTTGATTGGGATAGTCCTATAACATTTTCCGGTTTTGCTGAGATGCTTTCTGCTGTGATTCAACATACAAATACGGACGTGTTGGCAAATTGGGAAGGTGTGGCTTCCAATGCCATTGGGGAAGCCGAAACCATGGAAAGGGACGACGGCATTCTTGCTCTTTATGAGGCCGCCTGCGTTCTTGGTCTTGGCCGTATTGGGACAGCGTATTGGAATCAAATCAACTGCTATTATAACAACGAGGGCATCACTCCAGAGTACAGCCCACGGGAGGACATTTTCCCCAACTGCAGGCAAACCGGACGGATGGAGCTCAATTCGGGTGAAGAGCCCGACCTGGATTACTATACCTGTGCGATGTTCTATCAGATGGGGATTTCCTCCTCGTTGTGTGACAAACCTTTTTTTGATCAATGTGTCGACGGAATCTCGTACAATGACAGGTTGACCTCCGGGGAAGCTGTCAGAGCGGCCTACCGCCTGTATCTGGCTTATATCGAAAGGCAGGAAGGCAGTTTTGACAACTCACTCTATGCCACCGACTGGGACGACAGCCTCTTGGCCGAAGCCGGACAAACCCTGGAGAAAATCATCAACAGCTCCACGGAGTTTAAAAAGAGCGGCGAGCTTATTCTTGGTGAAACGTACACTGGGAATGAATACTATGTTTCCAACGGCGGCAATGACGCCAACGACGGGAAAAGCCCTTCCACCGCCTGGGCATCTTTGGACAAGGTGAGGGACGCCGATCTTCAGTACGGGGATATTGTGTATTTTGAACGCGGCGGGACATGGTACGGGAAACTGATTATGCGCGGCGGCGTCACCTATGCCGCCTACGGCGATGGGCCAAAGCCCGTTATATCTGGTTCTGTCCCGGATGCGGCGGAGAGCGCAAGCTGGACACTTTACGGAATGAGCGCAGATGGAGGAAAGATTTGGCTGTATAAGGATGTCACTCCTGACTGTGGACTCATTTTACTGAACGGCACAATCGTCGCACGCAAAGCATATCCCGCATGGGATGGCCATCAATACATCAGCGGCGGAGAGAAATTTACGCTTGAAGACGGTCTGTTTGCCAATCTGATGTATTTTACAAAACTCGATTTGGATGGGCGTGACCTGCCGCTGATGATTGAAGGAAGCGGAGTGACCGGAGAACTCTATTTCAGATGCGACGAAGGCAACCCAGGAGAGGTGTTCGACACGATTGAACTGGCGCTGTCCCCTCAGGCGACACAGCCTGGACAAGGCGGTTGGAACGCCATCGATAATATCAGCTTCCGATGCTATTCCGTCAGCGGCATGGATTGCGCCAACCGTGACCATATTGTCTATCAGAACTGCGAAGTTGCGTGGTGCGGCGGAGCAGTCAAAGAATACGATCCGGGTCCATTCGGACCAACTGTTGCAGTTTCCGGCGGAGGCGCCTTGATGTTTGCCTGTGACGTGGTGTTCCGCCATAATTATATCCACGACTGCGAGAGCAAGGGCCTCGCTGTCGTGAGCAGCGGCGGCCACGCCACGCTGAATCGCGTCGGAATTCTTGCGGAAGGAAATGTGGTCGAGCGGTGCGGCTCGGCGGTTTATTTCTGGACGGGCGGATTTCAGCCGGGTGGCGGATTTCGGCTTGAGGACGTGACCATTCGCGACAACTATTTCATCAACACAGCCTATGGCTGGCGCGCTCACAGCGAAATGTGGGGCGTCGGAAGTATCGGTACTACTGGAATTTGCCGCGAGGCTGTGACCGTTGCGGAACTCTGGTCTACAGGCGATGTCCGGTTGGAGAATAATCTCTTTTACCGCGCCGCAGGCTGCCTTCTCAGATTTGAGGGCAATGACTTTTCGGCGGAGTCAAAGCTGCCCGTCATGTCAGGTAACACATATGTGCTGGACAAGGGCGACCTTCTGTTATTTAAACGCGACAACGTATCGGAGTACCCTTCGGGGCTGATAGGGGCACTGGCATCCAATGACAGTGCGCTGATGGAGAAATATCTGCGCGAAGATATCGGCGACAGTGTAGGCTCTGTTGTTGTCAGATAATTGAATATGTCCCGCTTTTGAACATAAATAATCCCGGCTGAGAAAGACTACTCAGCCGGGC
>CANPYO010000149.1 GCA_947588645.1 uncultured Akkermansia sp.
AACGATAACCTCTATAAGGCAATGAACGAAAACGACATGATCCATCGGATGCGCGAAGCGGCTGAGCGCGGGGACGCGGAGGCTGCCATGAAGCTTGGGGAATTTGGCGAAGCCAGGGCGGACGGGATGTGATGGAACTGTGCGCGGGAATGGCTAGAAAGGGGCGGTGGCGCTTAGCGGCGCCTATGTACGATTGCAACGGGCTTGCAGCCACATTCCGTCCCATGAAATAACGACCCATTTTGGCAGAACGGAATTTTGAAAGCCACTCAACCCGGAATCAAAGAGATAGAAAAAGCTCGTGCAGCAACACGCTCGGCTCAATCCTATTGAGCTTAATAGCAAATCAGAAGAACGATTGAAGGAACGCTGCAAATCCTCTCCCCAGGGTAAACGCATTTGAGAGAAGGTCATCAACAGAGAAAATGCTCTTATTGACTGATATCCCTGTTTATACGTATCAAAATCATCACAACAACCGGTCATCATAATGATGGATCTAGAGGAATCTCTGCATACGTTAATGATCCGAAAAGAATCTGCGCAACGCACACATTATTAATAAATCGTACAAAACTGCCGACGGTGTAAGGCAGGTTAGACAAAAGCGCAGCTTTTGCCCCGCAGGGGCGAGTAGACAATGAGGTGCCTACGAGTCAAAACGCCCGACGCCCCCGTTCAGGGTGTACGCGTCAGCGTGCAGTAAGGGCGGATGGACAGCGCGCATGCGCTGCCCCGCAGGGGCGAGTAGGCAATGGGGTGCCTACGAGTCAACGTCCATCGTACATAGGCAAACGCATTTCTAATGCGTTTGTCCTGATCCCCTCACAAAAGCCTTGCAAATCCTGATGAAAACGCTATGCTGTTGGAGAGTCGTTCACTTTGAGGCATGATGCACCCCGCTTCTCATCAAAACAATACCAAACATCTCTACCCCTCCCCAGGGTAAACGCATTTGAGAGAAGGTCATCAACAGAGAAAATGCTCTTATTGACTGATATCCCTGTTTATACGTATCAAAATCATCACAACAACCGGTCATCATAATGATGGATCTAGAGGAATCTCTGCATACGTTAATGATCCGAAAAGAATCTGCGCAATGCGCACATTATTAATAAATCGTACATCGTACATCGTAAATCGTACATAGGCAACCGCATTTTCTAATGCGGTTGCCCTGTACCCCTCCCCACACACATGATAATCGAAAAGAAAAGTCTAAATGAAGCTCTCTTCCGGAAAGTCGCGGATCCCGAAGTCTCCGTGGAAGAAGTCCGGGCGCTCATCGATGCAGGGGCGGATGTCCATGCTGTGGATGAGGATGGAAAGATTGCGCTTACGTGGGCGGCGCGCAAGGGACACGTGGAGATTGCGAAACTTCTGCTGGAGGCCGGGGCGGACGTCAATGCCACGGACAAGGATGGAAATACCGCGCTTATGGCGGCGACGAACCACGTGGAGATGGTGAAACTCCTGCTGGAGGCCGGGGCGGATGTCCATGCTGCGGACAAGGAGGGGAGGACCGCGCTTACGTTAGCGGCGGAAAAGGGACATGTGGAGGTTGTGAAACTACTGCTGAATGCCGGGGCGGATGTCCATGCTGTGGACTTGGGTGGAAACACTGCGATTATGCGGGCGGTGCAGGAGGGACATGTGAAGGTTGTCAAGCTGTTGCTGGAGGCCGGGGCGGATGTCAATGCTGCGGACGAGGATGGAAATACCGCGCTTATGGCGGCGGAGGTGAATGGCCACGAGGAGGTTGTGAAACTGCTGCTGGACGCCGGGGCAGATGTCAATGCTGCGACCAAGTATGGGTGGACTGCGCCTATGTCGGCGGCGTATATGGGACACGTGGAGATGGTGAAACTCCTGCTGGATGCTGGGGCGGATGTCAATGCTGGGACTGAGCGTGGGGGTACTGCGCTTACGTGGGCGGCGCGGTATGGACACGATGGGACTGTCAACCTCCTGCTGGAGGCCGGGGCGGATGTCAATGCCGCAGACGAGAATGGATATACTGCGCTTATGGCGGCGGCGGATGGAGGACACGAGGGGATTGTCAAACTATTGCTGGATGCCGGTGCAAATGTCCATGTTGCGGACGTGTTTGGGCAGACTGCGCTTATGGCGGCGGCGCAGCGTGGATACGAGGGGATTGTCAAACTATTGCTGGATGCCGGTGCAGATGTCCATGCAGTGTACAAGGATGGGCAAACTGCGCTTGTGCGGGCGTCGCAGGAGGGACACGTGGAGATTGTGAAGCTTCTGCTGGAGGCTGGGGCGGATGTCCATGCTGCGGACAAGGAGGGGTGGACTGCGCTTATGAGGGCGACGGGCCACGTGGAGATTGTGAAACTCCTGCTAGAGGCCGGGGCGGACGCCAATGCTGCGACCAAGGATGGAAGTACTGCGCTTACGTGGGCGGCGCTGTGGGGACCTGTGGAGGCTGTCAAACTGCTGCTGGATGCTGGGGCGGATGTCAATGCCGCGGACAAGGATGGAAGGACTGCGCTTATGGAGGCGACGCCGCGTGAACACGTGGAGATGGTGAAACTCCTGCTGGAGGCCGGGGCAGATGCCAATGCCGCGGACAAGGAGGGGAGTACTGCGCTTACGTGGGCGGCGTTTAGGGGGCACGTGGAAATTGTCAAACTGCTGCTGGAGGCCGGGGCGGATGCCAATGCCGCGGACAAGGAGAGGCAGGCTGCGCTCACGGAGGCGGTGAAGCGGGGGTGCATGAACATGGAGGTTGTCGAACTCCTGTTGGAAGTCGGGGTGGATGTCAATGCTGCGGACAAGGATGGAGGTACTGCGCTCATGGAGGCGGTGAAGGGGAGGGACGTGGAGGTTGTCGAACTCCTGCTGGAGGCCGGAGCGCATGTGAATGCTGCGACCAAGGATGGGAGGACCGCGCTTATGGCGGCGGCGGAGTGGAAAGCCGAGGAGATGGTGAAACTCCTGCTGAAGGCTGGGGCGGATGTGAATGCCGCGACCAAGGATGGGAGGACCGCGCTTATGGCGGCGGAGGATGAAGGGTACGAGGGGATTGTCAAGCTGCTGCTGGGGGCCGGGGCGCA
>CANPYO010000150.1 GCA_947588645.1 uncultured Akkermansia sp.
GCTCAGATCGCCGCCGTCGTACGTCAACGCACCGCTGATCACTGTCGTGCCATACAGAGCCACCTCGCTGCCCTTCTCCATTGTCAGGCTGGTCAGCGCGTTGCCGCCATCCAGCGCCAGCGTGCCCTTCGTCACCTCCACGGCGCTCAGCGTGTTCGTGCCGGTCATCTCAATGACTGCGTCCGAATTGTCCAGCGTGAGATTGCCCGTGATCTCATTGCTCGAGCCCTCCATGGAGAGCGTTCCGTTCACCGTCAGGCCGGCTCCGGCCACACTCACCGCTTGCGTACCATCGCCCAGGATGAGTTCGCCGTCTTCCCCCACGGTCACGTGGTTCAAGGTCAGCGCAGCATCGATCTCGGCATCGCTATTCTTGCCGGAGAGGGTCAAGGCGCCGCCGTTCACGGTCAGCTGCTTGTTCGCATCGAAGGAGCCGGTCAGCTCGTACCTCACACCATCGAAGGTCAGGTTCACGCCGATCGAGCCGTTGAACTCGCCCCTGTTGTCAAGTAATTCCAACGTGCCGTTGCCGCTGATGCTGCCGCCCTCGCCCGCCAAATCATTCACCGTCAGGGTTTGACTATCCACGATGCTCAAGCTGCCGCTGTCCACCGTCACTCCATCGATCGAGCCGCCCATCTCTGTCAGCACCGTGCCGCCGCTCACCAGCAACCTGCCGGTAAAGTCATCCTCCGACAGCGCCGACTTCAGAGTGAGGCTTGTCGTGCCGCTCACCTCCAGATTGGCGCTGCCGGTCACGTCGCCGTGCACCGTCACATCGCCGTTCCCGTCGAAGGTGACCGTCACCCTCTTTCCGCCCTCCAGGACGAGATCACCGCCCTCCTCGGCTCCCTCCGCTTGTTTAATGGTGATGGTCGCGCCCTCCTCACCGGTGAAGGTGTAGCTATAGCCATCCACGGTCATGCTGTTGACAGTCAGATCGCCGACATAGGTGACGTCCAGCTTCGCCTGACCGACCTTATCGAAGACCACATCCCTCATGCTCTCGTTGTCAAACGCGGTGTGCAAATGTTTCCCCAGATACCAGTCGTCTTTATCGTCCGGATCGGCGCTCCACTGAGCATCATCGCCTTCTCCGCTCCAGGTGAGTGTGTTGCCCACGCTCTTCTCGTAGCAGATGTAGCCTCTGTCATCGAGGTACAGGATGTCGCCATCCGCAAGCAAGCCCTCTTCCGTTTGCACCACAACGTCCCTGGTCCAGGCCATGTCGTCATTCTTATCGAACAACCTGTATTCCCCGAAATCGCTGTGATACGCTGCATCCTCGAAATACCCGAACTGCTCCGCCGTCAGCTTGATCGTCAGGCTGCCGCCCTCACCGATCTCAACCGACTCCTGGTGGATTTGCGATCCGTGAACCAGGGTATCACTATCGCCCTGCAGGATGTTGAGGTTCAGAGTCAGCGCCTTGTTGATCGCAATCGCGCCGAGGTTGAACTCCCCATTGCCCAAGGCCAATTCCGCAGCCGCTGCATCGTCTGCACCGCCAACCGTCAAGCCGGTCAAGCTGCCGGTCATCGCGCCCAGCGTGGTCGTTCCGCCGTCCAGAACCAGAGAACTGCTGGTGACATTCAGGTTGTCAATCGTGCCGCCCGTCTTCAGCGTCAACGTTCCGGTGAGCGTCGCCTGAGCCAGCTTGCCGACCATCGCCGCGATGGTGGTGTCAGCGCCCATGGTGAGCTTGCCGCCGGTCTCCACCGTCGTCAGCGTGCCGATGGTGCCGCCCCCGGTCAGCGTCAGCATGCCGGCATTTTCGCCCAGCGTCAGATTCGAGCCGTCCTCACGACCGAACGCGTTGTTCAGCGTGACATTCTCTGCGCCGGTGTAGGTCAAATCGCTCTTCACCGTGACACCCACCGAATCCAACTCACCCTCGTTGTCCAGCGTCAGCTCGCCGATTCCGTCGATCGTGCCGGAACCAGCCAGCCCCGTAGCGGTCATCTTGGCGTCGGCAGTGTCGGCGCCCAAGGTCAAGGTGTCGTTTACCGTCAAGATTCCGACGGTGTTGCCCTCACCCGTGCCGTTGAAGATGAATGTAGTCGGGGTCTCGTCCGCTTCGTCTCCCACAGTCAGGCTGCCGGTCTTCAGCGTACCGCTGTACGTACCCGCGATCACCTGCAGATTCTGATCCGTGGCATCCACGGTACCGCCCGTGCCGGACAGCGTCCCAATCGTGCCGCCCACAGCCAGCGTCAGCGTGCCGCCATCCACCCTCGCGTTGTCCAGCTCCGCATCAGTATTGAACTTCAGCGTGCCGGTGACGTCACTACCAATCGTCACATCTCCGGTGTAGTCTTTTTCGAAGGCCTGCGTGCCGGTCGCGGTCGCTCCCGTCATCGTGATGCTGCTCACGCCGGTCAGCGCACCCGTGTAGGTGGCACTGTCTTCCTCCGCCTCACCTGCCGTGATGGTCAGGGCAAGCTGATTCTCGTCGGTCAGCTCTTCACCCTCCGCATTCTTCAGCACAAAGCTGCCATCCATCGCGCCCACGCTCAGCGTCGCCTTGCCCTCTTGCTCTCCCTCCGTACCGAAGGTCAGCTGCAAGTTGCCCGCGCCGCTCATCGTGCCCGTCACCGTGTTCGCCGTGTTCCCGAAAGCGAGCGTGCCTCTCGTCAGCGTCACAGCCCCTGTCGCGGTCACCGCATGCGTCTCATCACCCAGCGTCAAGGTACCCTGCTCCACCGTGATGTCCTTACCTTCGAACGCCCCTGTGATGCTCTGCTTGCCCGAGCCGTTCATGGTCAGGCTCACACCCGCACCCACGCTCGCGTTCACCGTAGCTTCCTCCAGTGGCGTCTCACCGTCGAACTCAGTCCCGTCGAAGCCGATGACGAGCTTAGAGCCCTCTGCACCTGTGATCGTCCCTGACGTTCCTTCCAGATACTTCACCGTGTAGCCATCCGGCTCTGTCGCGGTGACATCCAACGTGCCTCCTCTCAACTGTATGGCGTAGTTCGCCAGTGCATCAGCAGGTTGAGCTTCCTCACCGGCGGCAAACGCCAGTTGCAGGGTGCCGTTTTCGACATTCAGGCGT
>CANPYO010000151.1 GCA_947588645.1 uncultured Akkermansia sp.
TTTGCCCCGCGCAGCGCAAAAACCCCATTCGCCCCTGAAGAATGCCCGTTCCCAATTTTGCCCGGAGTAATGCCCCGATATGTGTACATATCCCGCGCTTCCTGGCGGCTCAGCGGTTGCTTTTCCTTCTCGAGCGCTGTCAGAAAATCGGCCATGTCTCCGTGAGCCACGCTGCCCGCCGTCTTCCCTTTCTTGCTCTTAATGGTGGCATCCGCGCCTTTTGCTACGAGCCAGCAGACGGCGAGTTTGTTGTCCTGCGCGGCGGCGTGCATGAGGGCGGTCTGCCCGAGCTTGTCCGCGGCGTTCACGTTGCCGCCCTTTTCGATGGCTTTCAGCTTTTGGAGCAGGGAGGCAGCACGTTTTTCCTCCTTGCTGAGCTTGGAGTCTTCTGCGTGCTTCCCCGTACCTACCGGGAAGAGTAATTCCACCCCCTGTTGCGGCGCAGCCATCGAGGCATCCTCTTTCGCTGACGTCACCCCCGTGAACCAAATGACACAGAAGGCGAATAGAGATATAAACCGCTTAAAGCAAGTTAATAACAAATACGGGGGGGGTAACGGCGATGTTCATGATAGTGAGTGAAATGTGCGAAACTGCGCACAGTGTACCTGTTACAGGAGAGAAAAGCAAGATAAAAGTCACACGTGCCCCAATAAAATCTTCTCTGAACTCATTTACCCCATTTCTTCGCGTGTGGGATGCGAGACACACCACTTGCCTCCGCGCAACGCGCGCTCGCTTTGCAAATCGTATCGTAAATGGTTTGCGTGTTGGGATTGCTTCTTCTTGGGACGGGTGCGTCTTTTGCGGAGACAATCAGGGCAGGGAGCAGTTGTGCTTCTTGAAGATTTGCTCGTAGATCGGGAACTTCTTGAAACTCTTTTTGAAATTCTCGATGGCTTTGGCATCCTCCGCGTTCTTCGGGTCGAGCTTTGCTCCCACTTCAAGCAGGGCCTCCAGGACAGGAGCCCTGTATTTTGAATCGTCGGGGGGTTGAGATCCATCGAGTAGACGTGAGATGGAGTCGGTAAAAGCGGATTCAGCGAACTGATAGAGAGGCGTTCTGCCCGACTTGTTGCGGGCGTTTACATCCACACCGGCTTTTACCAGCGTGCGGATAATCTCGGCGGTGGCTTCATTGAATCCCCTCGCAGCGTCGTGTATTGGTGTCCCGCCGTCCTTATCAAGGATTTTAGGATCAGCTCCGGATTGGATGAGAAGGTCCAGCATAGACTTTGACAAGACGTAGAAAATAGGCGTCCTTCCTTTCTGATCCTTTCCGTTGACATCCAGCCCGGCTTTCAGAAGTTCACGGGCGACCTCAATGGCAGACGGATCCGTAGAGCGAGCTGTGGCATGCAGCAGGGTGTAGTCTTTCTTATCCTTCACCTTGACATCCGCTCCGGCGGCAACTGCCGCTTTGTACAGATCCAGGGTGAGGTTTTCAGGATGCTCGCGTGTGATGTAGAGCAGGGGCGTGTTGCCATCCTCATCCCGGGCATTGATGTCGAGCCCGGCCTTCACGAGGCCTTGCAGGCTTTGGGCGTCTCGCACATAAAAGAGGATAGTTCTCGACCATTTATCGGTAGCTTTGGGGTCGGCTCCCAGGGCAATCAACTTTTCAAAAATGGGGCAGAGGTCATCTCCTTTTACATCATACGGGATTTCCAATGTGGCAAGCGCATCGGCAGGTAATTTGGCGCTGCTTTCGTTGAGAGCGTCGAGTATGGGGAGGTAGGCAGCGAGCTGGTCGCGCAGGGGCATGTCATCGCACGTTCTTGGAAAACGAGAGAGGTGGAGGGCTGCCGCCCAGGTGTCTGCATCCACCTTAGCACCGGCTTTGATCAGTGCGCGGATGATATCCGGCAAGAAGCGCATGCGCTGGATACGAGCACGGAAATTCGGGGTGATGGCGCGATCGGTGGTTGCTTGTCCTCCTCGGAGTCCACTCGCGTCTACACGGTCTTTGAAAGAAGAGAAAATTTGCTGGATGGTGGGAGATTGCCAAGCATCAGGTTTTGCTCCGGCACCTAAGAGCTCGTTCATCACGTCGAGACGTCCATCGTACGCAGCGGCATCCAGTGGCGTATCCTCGTTGCCGAACTCTTTTATGTTAGCATTTGGGTCCGCGCCTGCCTCGATGAGCAGCTTGGCCGTGGCGGCATCCTGCGCCCAGAAGAGCAGGGAGGGCATGATCTTTCCATCTCCGTTGAGTTTGGCGTCTGCGCCCAGAGCTTTGATGAGCGCCTTCACCACGGGGACCGGCTGGTGGCTCCACACAGCGTAGGCGAGCGTGTTGCTGAAGTTATGTGTTCCTTGTTTGGGGTCTGCTCCGGCTTCGATGAGCGCCTTGACCATCTCTGCAGATTGTGCCAGCGATAGGAGATTCACCGGGTAAAGTGTCCCGGATAGGTAATCGGAGAACGCTCGAAACAATGCTGCAGTCGCGGTCTTTTCATCACCGCTCTGATTAACCAAATCTGCATGCTCCTTGAGCGCTTTTTTGACTTCTTTCACGGCATCGGCAGCCACCAAGGCGCATATGGCGGCCTTTTGCTCCGGTTCCTTGCTCGTGTCCAGCTTGAGCCCAAGTGCGAGCATAAGCCGAATGCTTTCGGACGGGGTGTTGACGCTTATGACAGGTGAGCCGTCATCATTGCGCGCATTCACGTCGCAGCCCTGGCGCACGAGAAAGGCTACACTTTCCGGCGGGATGTGGGCAGCGGCGAGTACCTGCCTGCCGCCTTCTTTCCTCTTGATGTCCGCTCCTACTTTCCAATTTCGACTCACATGGCTCAGGTAAATGGCGTCGCCACCTTGAAGACGTGCGCGCAGTTTTTCCGCCCCCACTTTTTTGGTCCACTCGGCCTCGCTTTCGTCCAGCGGCTCCTTTTCTTCCGCACAGAGGCGCAGCAGCTCACGCAGGCGTATGTCGCCGGTGAGCTCATACGCCGTCTTTCCATCCTTGTTTTTTGCTTTCACATCCGCCCCTTTCGCAATCAGCCAGCACACGGCCAGACGATGGTTGCGCGATGC
>CANPYO010000152.1 GCA_947588645.1 uncultured Akkermansia sp.
TCTTCTTCATCCATGGGAAACGCATGAGGAATGGGTTGAATGAGCCCAGAGATGATTTTATTGGGACACGTGTGGGATTGCACTTGACGCAATGGGGAAATCGGATAGAATGAAGAGGCGGTCAATTTGCCGCGCATGAACTATGGCAGCAAAGATCCTCCTTGTTATACCAGCTCGCTATGCCTCCACGCGCTTGCCCGGGAAACCACTCGTGAAAATAGCCGGGGTGGAAATGATTCGTCGTGTGGCAGACATAGCCGCGTGCATCTGTCGCCGCAACGAGGGGTGCAGCTATGTGGTGGCCACGGATGACGAGCGCATCGCAGAATTCTGCAACGGCGTTGGAGTGCCGGTGAAAATGACATCCGCGACCTGCCGCAGCGGCACGGAGCGCTGCTGGGATGTGGTAGAGCAGAGCGAGGAACGTCCCGCCTTTGTGGTGAACTTGCAGGGAGACAACCCGCTTTGCCCGCCGTGGGTCATCCAACAACTTATCGATGCGTGCCGCTCCACGCAGGCAGACGTTTTTACGCCTTGTATCCACCTGAGCTGGGATGAGTATGACCGCCTGGTGGAATCCAAAAAACAGACGCCTTACAGCGGCACCACGGTGCTGGTGGACCATGCCGGGTACGCGCTCGCTTTTTCCAAAAACATCATTCCCGCGGTACGCAAGCCTGATAAAGCGCGTGAACAGATGGCGCTCAGCCCGGTACGCCGCCACGTGGGATTGTATGCTTACAGTGTCGATGCTCTGCAAGCCTACTTTCAGCTTCCGGAATCTCTCTATGAGGCGAGTTGCGTGGAGGGATTGGAGCAGATGCGTTTTCTCTATAACGGGCTGCGTGTCAAAATTGTGGAAACTGATTACCGCGGTCGCAAGACAACGGCAGGCGTTGATTCCCCGGAGGACGTGCAGCGAGTGGAAGCCATCCTGCGCGAATACGGCGAATTCGACTTGAGCTGATCATGCACCGCTCAAACGGCAACAACACCCCGCAGCATATCGCCATCATCATGGATGGTAATGGGCGCTGGGCTCGCAAGCATGGTCTGCCCCGTTCCAAGGGACATGAAAAGGGCGGCGAAACGGTACAGCGCGTCGTGCAGATGTGCCTGGATCACGGTGTGCCGTGGCTCACTCTCTACGCTTTTTCCACGGAAAATTGGGGACGTCCTCCCGCCGAAGTAAAAGGGCTGATGGAAATGCTCTACCGCTTTCTGCGAAAGAATCGGGACTCGTTTATGGAAAAGAATGTGCGACTACGAGCCATCGGAGAGCTGGAGATGCTGCCCGAAAAATGCCGTCGCCTCCTGGAGGAATGTATACAGAGTTCGGCCTCGCATTCGGCGCTCAACCTCACCCTTGCTCTCTCCTATGGCTCGCGTCAGGAAATTACGGCTGCAGCCCGTCGCTTAGCCGAGCAAGTGCAGCGCGGTGAGCTGCAGCCCGCCGACATTTCCCCGGAGCTTCTGGCCGCTCAGCTCTACACCTCCGACATACCCGACCCCGATCTGCTCATCCGCACCTCTGGAGAAATGCGCCTCTCTAACTACCTTCTCTGGCAGATAAGCTATGCAGAACTATGGCTCACTCCTGTGCTGTGGCCAGATTTCTCGACGGATGACTTTGAAGAGGCCTTGCGTGATTACGCGATGCGCCACCGTCGCTACGGAAAGCACTAATTGCGCGGGGAAGGTCGAGTCTGCGGCGAAGGTCGGTTGGCAGAACCGGGACGGCGAATGACAGTCTCGCCCTCCTTGGCTTGATTGGCGCGATCACGGGCAATTTGTTCGAAGTATTCCGGATCCATCATCCAAATGAAGCGGTCGTGCGCCTCCTCCTCTTCCTCCTGAGCCCTGTTGAGACGTTGGAGCACCGATTCGCGCTGCTGCTGCAGGCTCTGCAGCTCCAGCGAGGCAGGCAGCACGAGCGTAAACCCCAAAAAGGCCGCAAAGGCAAGGAATATCAGCCCACAAATACTCAACATACGCCAGAGCGCCAGCAGCCGCTCCTCGCTGCGTCGATCCTGCTCTTCGCGCTTGCGAATTCTGGTGGATAAGATTGACATTTTTCTCCATCATCGTTCAGCGAAGGGCACAAAACGCCCGCGTCGAGCCAGCAACAACGTGTGCATGCGCGTTTGCTTCCCTCTGTCGTTCACCGGCAGGGCAGACACAGATATCTCGAACCCGGCTCGCTTAAGTGTGCTCTGCAACTTGCTGTCCGGTCTCGCCAACAAAATGGCAAGCAGGCTTCCCCCCTTCAATGCTTGAAAGTACGCTTGGGCATCCGACAGGCCCATCTCGCAGCGCGCGTGCGTGTGGCGCATGATGATCGCGTGCAACGATCCTGTACGCTTTCGGCATAAATCCGCCGCCTTTTCTTCCTCCACGCTCACTCGCTCATCCTCCAATACCTCCTTGCACGGGCTGAACTCACGATTCCAACGCACTATCTGCTCCACCGGCTCCGCAATGATGAAGCGAGCCTTGGCTCGCGGCAACGCTGCCATAGCCGCCGCCGCACCCGTTCCAAGTCCAAGCCCGGCTATCATAATGACTGGCTTGTTAGCCCGCGACACAGGCGAAACGGCCAGCTGCGCCATGCCTGCCTCACTTGCAACCTCGCGCGAGGTCGCTACCGGCGCACCGTCTTCCATCAGACTCAGTTCACCATCACGCTCCCACAGCTCCCACTCATGCCCCTCGGCATCTGCAGTTGGTCCTCCTCGTTTGATCAGCGGTTTCATTCCACTCGCAATATAGCAGATTCGTCCGCTTGTTAGCAAGCCAATTCCAAGGCAAACGCATTAGAAAACACATCCGTCCCAAGAAAAAGCCTGGCCATTTACGATTTACGAAGTCAACCATAATTTGGCATTGTGCGAATTTTTTT
>CANPYO010000153.1 GCA_947588645.1 uncultured Akkermansia sp.
CGCCTCAGGGTCTTGCTTGAATGTGGTCACCTATTCCATAAAAAATGCACTTTCCACAAAAAAATGGGTTGACCCCATCTTTCTCATGCTTCCGTTAATAAGGCACGTCACGTCTTCGGTACCACTACTCTCCCGCGAGGGACGCGTCATGGGCGTCGCGTGCCGTAACGCCCTCCTTATAGCAGGTGCCGCCATCCTTGTCAAGCACAAAGCAGTTGCCTAGCGGCTGCTCATGTACGATGTTATTAATAATGTGCGCGTTGCGGAGGGAAACGAAGCCGAAATAGACGGAGATACATGAAGCTGTGCGCGGGGAATGTTAAAAGCGGTAAGCGTGCGAGCTTGTCAAATCGTCAATATAAAAACCTACCCGCCGGGTTAAGCGCTGCGACGCCCCGACGGGTAGGAAACATGAATAAAACAGTATTCCTGTTGGCAACTATTAGAACACGAGATGATGCGAATGTCAACAAAAAAATCAGCCCCGGAGCCTGTCCCCTTGCGGGGACAGGTCGGAGGGCTTTCTACAACAACAGCTGGTACATGAGAAATAAAGCCTCGATAACCCATTCCACAAGCAGAGGGCTTGTGGCCAGCGTGTACATTACTGTTTTTTTCATATTATTTTGCCGGCTTTTCGCAGAACCGGCGGGAGGATTGTAGCACAATCCAACAAAAGAGGCAACTACGAAAGAGGCGCTAAATCCTGCGCAGGGCTTGATGAATAAGCGCTCGCTGCCCCCGCTCTGCTGCCCCGCGCAACGCGCGCGAGCTTTTCAAATCGTACAAAACTGCCGACGGCTGTAAGGCAGATTGGACAAAAGAGCAGCTTTTGCCCGAAGGGCGAGTAGGCAATGGGGTGCCTACGAGTCATCGTACATCGTACATCGTACATAGGCGGCGTTAGCCGCCTCCGTCGTACATAGGCAACCGTATTTTCTAATGCGTTTGCCCTGTTAGGGCTTGCCATGCCTTGTGCTGAGGAGTATATTCCCTGTGTCAAATGGAGGAAGCGGGGGACGCGCCGCATCAGCAATTCGAACAAGTCGCCATGATGAAAGAAGAGTTCAACTTAGATAAACCGCAAGGGGAAATTGTCATTTACCAAGCGGATGGGGGAGACACAAGGATTGATGTGCGTTTTGTGGATGAGACGGTATGGCTGACCCAAGCGCAGCTCTGCGAACTGTACCAGACGAGCAAATCATCTGTCAGTGAACATATTAAGAACATCTTTGAGGAGGGAGAATTGAGCGAGGAGTCAACTGTTCGGAAATTCCGAACAGTTCAAGTGGAGGGAAAGAAAAATGTGGCAAGGAGCATTTTGCACTACAATCTCGACATGATTATCTCCTTGGGCTACCGAGTGAGAAGCAAGGTGGCCACACATTTCCGCCGTTGGGCAACGAAGAGGCTCGCCTCTGGCTCGCGGGTAAAAAAGATGCCCGCCGGTTAAGTGCAGCAACACCCGGCGGGCAAGAAAAAGAAGTGTTGAGAAACACACTACTCAGGGGGAATTTAAACCAAGGTAACGAACAAGTCAATACTTTTTTTGCCCCATTTCCCCGCGCCACTAGGCGTGCGAGCTTGTCAAATCGTCAATATAAAAAGCCCGCCCGCCGGTTATGGGCGGCAACCCCCGGCGGGCAAGAGATAAACAAACCGCAAATAGGCTTTTGCAATCTGAGGTCTTTTTATCACAGCCCCATGGATAAGTCAACAAAAAAATCAGCCCCGGAGCCTGCCTCTTTGCAGAGGCAGGACGGGAGGCTGATTAAAGCACCAGGTGATACGCAAGGAGCAGCAGCTCTAGTCCTTGCTCCACAAGCACAGGGCTTATGGACACGATGCTTGATTGCATTATGCTCATTATTCTATTGGTTTGTTTATGCCGGGATTGCCGTCCCGGCGAGGGGAGTTTAGCACAATCTAACGAGTAAGGCAACTACGAAAGAGGCGCTAAATCCTGCGCAGGGCTTGATGAATAAGCGCTCGCTGCCCCCGCTCTGCTGCCCCGCGCCACTAGGCGTGCGAGCTTTGCAAATCGCAAATAAAAAAACCTACCCGCCGAGTTAAGCGCTGCAACGCCCCGGCGGGTAGGAAAAATACGTAAGAAAGAAATGATCTTTCGATGGGGTCATTAGAACATGGAGAGATGAGAATGTCAATACATTTTCGATTTACGATTTAGAGAAGAGGCTCGCCGCTGGCTCGCGGGTAAAAAAGGTCGCCCGCCGGTTATGGGCGGCAACCCCCGGCGGGCGAATTTTTCCAATATGATAAGGACATATTACTTCCTTGGCGGTATTAGAACACCGGATGATGGAAAAGTCAACACAAAAAATCAGCCCCGGAGCCTGTCCCCTTGCGGGGACAGGTCGGGAGGCTACTTACAACAACAGCTGGCAGATGAGAAATAGAGCCTCAATTCCCCATTCCACAAGCAGAGGGCTTGTGGCCAGCGTGTTCGCATATGTCTGGTTCATATTGGAATCCGGTTTTTGCCGAACCGGTGAGGGGAGTTTAGCACAATCTAACGAATAAGGCAACCACGAAAGGGGCGCTAAATCCTGCGCAGGGCTTGATGAATACGTGTTTGCCGCAGCTCTGCTGCCCCGCGCAACGCGCGCGAGCTTGTCAAATCGTACCTCGTACCTCGTACATCGTACATAGGCGGCGGGACGCCGCCTTGGGTTCTATTTTTTATTCAAAATTTTTGCCATGTTATTTGGTTTTATCTATTCATGCACAGGCTTTAGAAGCTGATCATCTCTTTTTAAAAGAGA
>CANPYO010000154.1 GCA_947588645.1 uncultured Akkermansia sp.
GCAAGACTGAAGTGCCGATTTTATTTTATCCCTTCATTATCTGTCTCAGCGAATTTGCCGGAGACCCGTTTGCCCTGTGGAGGGGAGGATCAAACTTGACAAAGGCGTGCGGTATGTGTATGCTCGCGCGCATGTGCAAGAGAGCCAAGGTAATTGCGGTAGCAGTGGCGGCAATATTGACCGCATGCCAAGTGGAGGGAAACGGGGGGTACGCGCACCGATCACAAGCAACGCAGGAGATTCCCTATCGCCCGGTACCGAGGGTACGGCAGCCGCAGATAACAAAGGGAGGGACAGGGCTCATTTATGCCAAACCACTGGCTCAGCCAAGCACAGCGGCACCTGTACCGAGTTGCGCAGCAGTGTGTGTCATTGATCCGCGCAACGGACATGTGCTCTACCAACACAATGCTCACGTTCGCCGCCAAGTGGCGAGTACGCAAAAGCTCGTGACGGCGCTGTGTGTACTGGATGCCGGAAACCTGGGCAGGATGGCAACGGTTACAGCGGGGGATGAAGAAGCCCCCCCATGCAAGCTTAATTTGAAACCGGGGACAAGCTACCGACGAGGAGATCTGCTACGCGCCATGCTGACGGGAAGTTTCAATGACGTAGCACTCACGCTGGCGCGCGACACAGCAGGGAGCGTGGATGCCTTCGTGGGGCGCATGAATGCCCGCGCACGGCGCATGCGCATGTACGATACGCACTTTGCCAACCCCAATGGACTGCCGGCTCAGCAATATTCAACGGCATATGATATGGCGCTGGCGGCGTGCTACGCGTACAATAACCCCCAGATACGCCGGTGCATCAATATCCCGGAGTACAAGTTTCGCATGGCGGATGGAACACTGCACACTATCAAGTCAACCAATAAGTTGCTCAAGCAGTACCCCTGGGTGCAGGGCATGAAGACAGGCTACACAAACGCTGCCGGCAAATGCCTGATCTCCTGTGCCTCCATGGATGGGCACTCAGTCATCGTGGTGGTGCTGGGGAGCACCAACTCGAGAGTGTGGGGTGAATCGCTCAAGTATCTGCGATGGGCTCTCGGGAAATCTCGCGATACATGAAATACGACGGACCACATCCGTCCCAAGCAGCCGCCCTGCGACGGCTCATTTACGGTTTACGATTTACGATTTACGATTGAAGAGTTCGCGCGCGTTGCGCGGCGGGAAGTGGTATGTCTTGCATTCCACACGCGAAGGAATGGGATGGATGAATCGGAGAAATTTTATTGGGACACATGTAGTTTCCTTTGCCGATGTTTGTGATTCTGCTTGCCCATGCGCGACAGGCGGAGTATAATGTATTTCCTTAAGCTTATGAATGATTCCCTCCAACAGCAAGCACTTCTCTACCACGAGCATCCCCGTCCTGGCAAGTTGGAAGTGCTGCCTTGCAAATCGTGCTTTTCCATAGAGGATCTGACGCTTGCCTACTCACCGGGTGTGGCGGCTCCTTGCCGCGTCATCGCAGCTGATCCCACTGCGGCCGCGCAATACACGGGTCGCAGCAATTTGGTGGGCGTCATCTCCAATGGTACGGCGGTGCTGGGCTTGGGCAACATAGGCGCGCGCGCCGCCAAGCCTGTGATGGAGGGGAAGGGACTGCTCTTCAAAATCTACGCAGACGTCGATGTTTTCGATATTGAGCTGGATGTGACCAAGCCTGAAACGCTCATTGAGGTGATTAAGGCGATGGAACCCACCTTTGGCGCGATCAACCTGGAGGATATTAAAGCTCCGGAGTGTTTTTACGTGGAGCAACGATTGCGTGAAGAAATGAACATCCCCGTGTTTCATGATGATCAGCACGGCACAGCCGTTATCTCCGGCGCAGCGTTGTTGAATGCGGCGCATCTTACGGGACGTCTGCTTCAAGACATGAAATGCGTGGTGTGCGGAGCGGGAGCCGCCGGCATTGCCTGTGCGAAGTTTTATATGGCGCTGGGTATACGACGTGAGAATATCTATATGTTCGACTCCAAGGGGCTCATCCATACCGGGCGATTGGATCTGCACCCCACGAAAGCGATGTTCGCCCAGAGCGATGATTGCACGCTGGAGGTTGCGCTGCAAGGAGCCGACATCTTCCTAGGACTTTCTCGTAAGGGGCTTCTCAAGCCGGAAATGGTGGCAAGCATGGCTCCCAGTCCCATCATTTTTGCCTGCGCCAATCCCGATCCTGAAATCACTTACCAAGAGGCGAAAGAGGTGCGTCCGGACTGCATCATGGGATCGGGACGCAGCGACTGGCCCAACCAAGTGAACAATGTGAGCTGTTTCCCGTACATCTTCCGCGCTGCGCTGGATATGCAAGCCACCAGCATCAGCGAGGCCATGAAAATTGCCGCCTCACGCGCGCTGGCAGATTTGGCCCGCTGCCCGGTACCGCAGGAAGTAATCGATGCCAACGGAGGAGTACCGCTGGAATTCGGACGAGAATACGTCATTCCCAAACCTTTTGACCCGCGCATGATTACCTACCTATGCCCGGCCATAGCGCAGGCAGCCGTCATCTCCGGCGTCGCCCAACGCGAGTTGCCGAACCTGGAGGCATACAAGACCGAACTGCAAGAACGCGTGCAACGAGTTCGGGAGCGCACCGGTACGCTGGTGGGGAGCTACTGATGCCCTGCCGGGAGGCAAGCAGCCGCAGAGCGGCTGCTCATTTACGAAGTCAACCATAATTTGGCATTGTGCGAATTTTTTTTCAAAGCAACTTTTCACAACACGCTCCCGCTT
>CANPYO010000155.1 GCA_947588645.1 uncultured Akkermansia sp.
AAATTGGCGCCTCGGGGATACTTGTCTTTAACGAGATCGACATTTAGTTCTGCTATGAAAATTTTCCCCTCCTTCTGCTCAACGTACGGATTTCCCTTCCCCCAGCTCCACACACCATCCACACCGCTTTTCATGGTGTGAACCAGCTTCACTTTGTAGAGACCGGTTTCAGACTTCAAGTTGTACATTTGGCTGCAGGAACTCAGCCCAAGCATCATCCACACCGCCACAATCACCCACCTTATCGGCTGCTGACAAATCCTCATTTATCTATTTCTTTCTTTCAGAGTTGAAGCAGGGAAGGAAATGAAACCGCCACTTCCTTCCCTGTTCATGTGTTATTGTTCTCTATTCTCACTGATCAATGTTCGAAGGGAGGGAGATCCAAAATCTCCCTCCCTTACGGCTTACTGTTCTATGCCGCTCACGACAATCAACGATGGTGATGCGGCCCCGGTCCGGGATGTTGAGGTCCAGGTCCGGGATGCTGAGGCCCAGGTCCGGGAGGAAGTGGCCCCGGACGCTGTGGTCCCGGAGGAAGTGGCCCCGGACGCTGTGGTCCCGGAGGAAGTGGCCCCGGACGCTGTGGTCCCGGAGGAAGTGGCCCCGGACGCTGCGGTCCGGGATGCTGAGGCCCAGGTCCGGGATGCTGCGGCCCCGGCACGGGATGATGTGGCCCCGGGGGAGGCGGCACGGGATGATGAGGGCGTGGTCCCTGTGCGAATGCCAGTGGCATGCACATGCACGCGATGGCTATGATTGTATTTTTCATGGTATTGTATGGTTGGGTAAAAGAGAGTGAGAAACTCTACGTGAGCTTACTTGATGTAGTCCGCATTGGCCATGGCAGCCTTGAGCGTGGGAGAATCAAAGTAGTTGTGCTTCACGATACGTTCGAGAGTATCGTTGTATGTTTTCTTGACATTTTCAGGCACATCCATACCGAGCTTTTGAGCGCTGGTAATGGCTGTCTGAACCTTGCTCCAATTGGAAGCGAACTGTTCCGCTTTCTCCTGGGTGTCAATGTTTTTGGCGTCGGCAAGGTAGCCAATCGCCTTTTCCATGGTCTTGCCAATGGCGCACTCTTCCGGGTTCGAAGCGGTGAGGCAGCCGAGGTAATCACATGAAGCGAGGGAGAATCCTGCAAGGCAGGCCAACATTAGTGTGGTTTTTTTCATAGTGTATGTTATTGAGTTTGGGAAAGAGGTCTTCAGATGGTCAATTTTATCTGCGCCGTCGGTAGGGGAGTGGTTTATCGCTTTTTGTAGGAACTCGGAGGATTACCGTAATTCACACATTTTTTGTTAGTGCATTTTTTGATGAGCGTGTCACCCAAGCTGCATGACATACAGACATACCCGTTCGAAGATGCGGGTTGCGCCGTTGTCGTGGGAACCGGCGCTACCTTCACCCCCGCAGGAGCCGTGGGCTTGGATGTGGAAGGTTCCCCTTGTTGACGATCCGATCCGGGGTCTGCGTGTGGGTGTCTCTGAGGACGCTGAGGATTGGGAGCCATGCGCTCCGGATGTTGACCCGGTCGCATGGGACGATGGAAATCCGGGCGAGCCCCCGGTCCGGACAGACCGGGATTGCGCGATGGCAGGGTGGTGCGATCAGGACGAGATCCCGCCCCGAACATGCCGGGATTCCGAAACGGCGGAGCGGTGCGATCAGAACGAAGCCCTGGTTCAGACACACGAGAACGGCTCGGTAGTTGCGCAGTGGTGCGATCGGAACGGTTGGATCCGTGAACCACAGGGTTACGGTGTTTGAGCGGCGTTTGCTGGCGGACTTGCAGAGGCGGTTCAGCTGTACGACGGGCTTGCGCCGGGTAGACGACCTGGGCGTTGGCTTGTGGTTCCCAGTTCGGCACGCTCACTGCAGTTGCAAGCAGGGACGGACTGTAGATGGGTTGATTGTTGCTATCATACCCGTACACGGCATTGTTACCGTCGTACCCATAAATCGGTATTCCGCTTGTGTCGTATTCCTGAATCGTCGCCAAATTTGAGAAGTCAGTGGCAGCAACCGCCGCCAGTGAACTCAAATCCACGCCGCACGAGGAGAGCCCCAGGGCCGCCATCGTCACAAGGGACGCATATAGTCTCGTTTTCATGTTAGAGAAATGTAAACCTCCCGGAAGTCACGCCATCAATCTACATGACTCGGTTCTTCCTGACCCTTCAACCTGTTATCGTCACATGGAAACTCCGTTGCCGGAGCTCCTCATCGAGTTTTAATATGTTTTTTCAAAACGCTTCATGATATTGCTCTCAACTCCGATCTCGGCAATACCCGTGTCTCCTGTGGCAACACATTCATCCTGGGTGTCCACATTCAAGCTCCCTTTGTAAGTCTTGCCATCGGTCGTCTTCACAATCAGATTTTGACTCCATCCCGCTGTCGTCTTTATTTCTCCTTTGCCCTTGCCCATGATGTGCTCCCCACCGGCATGATACACCGGGGTCGATGCGTGCACCACCGTTGCGGAAACGCTGGTTGTCTTCTCAAACGGATTGAGTCCCATCTTGGTGAGTGAACTTCCAAGGGACTTCATCGAATCACATGAACTCAATCCTGCTGCTCCCACCGTGGCGGCGGCGACCATCGCTATGGCTAGTTTGTATTTCATTGTTCTCGTTTTTTTGAAATATTCGGGGGTCATTCCCCTCGCACACCCGATCCTATATGATTTCAAATCATATG
>CANPYO010000156.1 GCA_947588645.1 uncultured Akkermansia sp.
ACGCGCCCCGCTTGATGCCCAATCTATGTGTATTTTCGTAAGACAAATTGAAAAACTGCTTCACCCCTAACCACAAAAAAACATGAAAAAACAAAAGTCATTTTACCTAACACTTCCCCCTATCCATTGCACCGCCGCGCAGCTCGCAGAGCTTCTTGAAGTCTCGCCACGCTGGATAAAACACCTCCGCGCCGAAGGAGCCGCCATTACCGAGACCGTGGACGGACGAACAAAGTACAACCTGATTGAGACCCTTACCGCATATATTCGCTTCCTCAAACGAGACGATGAGACCGCACAATCGAAGCGACGCGCCTTGAAGGCAATCGCAGACTATCGGGAACACAAGGCAGCCCTCCTAAACCTTGAACTCAAAAAACGAAAAGGTCAGTTGCACGAAGCCCGGCATATCCGCGCTATCTGGACGCAGAACTTGACCGAAATCCGCGCCGCATTCCGCGCTATCCCCAATCGCGTGGCTCCTGAGCTTGCAACGTGCGGGCACGACACCCGAGCTATCGCCTCCGCGCTGAAAAAAGAAATCGATGGAACCTTGCACCAGCTTGCCAATCGCGAATACGACCCGGAGGAATTCAAGAGGCTTGTCGAAGCCGATGGAGAAAGTATCTTTGATGAAGATGGAGATGAGGATGAGACGAATGACGGGCTGGACATTTATTTTGGGAAACCTGAGAAGCGCAAGCCCGGCACCGCCGCCGCCGAAAACGGCAACGCGCTCACCAGCCCGCAAGACACCCCCGACATGTTCGAAGGCTGGACAGAGCAAGAAATCGCTACCTTTACCGAAAATTGTATGAGGGAGACAAGAGAGAGCTTGCCGCCTGAACCCTCAGCCGGGCAATAAAGCCCCTAGCAGCCCGCAGAGCGCGCTTGCATAGCCGGGGTGGCATTGCTACCCATCCGAAAGCCATCCCGGCTTTCTGTCGCGCTGAAGAGGGGAAAAAGCAGGTTGACAAAAGCAAAAAAATGGAATAATCTACCTCACGTAGACGGATCTACGCCTCAGAAAGGACACCTCCTTTCGAACCGCCCGCCGGTGGCCCTACACCGGCGGGCTTTTTTTATTCGAAATCAGATTGACAAGGCCGGGAGTCGGTTGTATGCTTTCGACATGATTTCATCCAACCTGACTCCACACCGGCTCATTTCAAAACGACGGATTCCGACCTTGGCGGTAGGGTATGACACAAATTCTTAAAAAGCGCAGTCAGGGTCACATAAATGGTACACATAATTTTATAATCTGCTTACGCTGAGGAATTATAGAACCCTCAGCCGGATACGCAGTTTTGAGCTGCTTGTCATGGCTAAAAGCATCAACGTACGGTTGCCGGATGTTCTGCCGAGGGTACGAGCAGAGGTAAGGAAGTACCAGAGCGATCTGGTGGATCGCATACGCGCGGATGGGAATTGGCTGACGTTGCCAGGCTTGGAGATTCGTTTAGCAAGCGCTTTTGGCTTCTGTGATGGTGTGCAGCGGGCTATAGAGATTGCCTACGCTGCCTGCCATGTGTTCAAGGGGAAACGTATTTGGCTCATCGGAGAGATTATTCATAACCCGGAGGTAAACGCGAGCTTGGATTCCATGGGGTTGCTACACCTGCCATGGAATATCGATGGTAAGGGCTATGAGCATCTAGGACCAGAGGATGCGGTGATTATTCCCGCTTTCGGCGTGTCGATGAAGTTGCGCCATTTGTTGGAGGATCGAGGCGTGAAACTCATCGATAGTACTTGCGGCAATGTCATCAAGGTATGGCAGCGTGTGCATTCATACGCCCAACGAGGAATCACCAGTATTATTCATGGAAAGGCGCGACATGAGGAGAGTATGGCTACCGCCTCTCATTCCCGAGGAGAGGATCAGAGCGGTCGCTTTCTCATCATATACAGCCAGCAGGACGCACAAATACTGGCCGACTACATTGCGCACGGTGGTGATAAGACTGAATTTCTGGCGCATTTTGAGGGCTGCCACTCTCCGGGCTTCGATCCTGACACCGACCTGCGAGACATTGGCATGGCTAACCAAACAACTATGCTCAAGGAGGAAACGGCTCGTTTCCAGTGTATGTTGCGTCAAGCTGTGCAGCGGCGTGATGGTCATGACGAGCATTTCCACGCGTTCGACACCATCTGTGGTGCCACCCAGGATCGCCAGCAGGCCTTGCTGGATCTGCTGGATACAGCTCCGGATTCCATGTTCATCATCGGCGGCTACAACAGCTCCAATACATTTCACTTGGCTCAAATATCAGCCAAGCGTTTGCCCACTTATTTTGTACGCGACAGCGCTTGCCTGCCAAATCTTGACTATGTCTTGGCGTACAACCCTGAAACGAGGCGCGAAGAGGAGAAAGCTCTACCGGATAAGGCTGCGGATCTGCATGCTACGTGGCGCATCGGCATCACGGCCGGGGCTTCCTGTCCGGCCAATATCATCGAGGGGGTTATCCGCCGCATTGCAGAACTGCGCGGGTGCGTTATTGTTTGACTAGAGAAGGCTGATGTGCGACCCGCATCGCATGCTGATGAGCTTTTTCAATGATCTGTGGGGTCAACCCATTTTTTTGTGGAAAGTGCATTTTTTATGGAATAGGTGACCACATTCAAGCAAGACCCTGAGGCG
>CANPYO010000157.1 GCA_947588645.1 uncultured Akkermansia sp.
CTCCATCGTCGCTCCCTCGATCAGCTCGAACGCCACCCCGGAAAGACTTCCTCCCGTCTGCGTGAACTTGGCGCCCTGTCCTCTCAGGACAAAGATCCCTCCCGTCACGCTTCCTCCTGCTTCCATGGCGGCTCCTTCTGTCAGGGAGAAATCCGTATCGCTGATGCTGCCGCCCTCCTGCACCATTGTCGTTCCCTCCCCGCTCAATTGGAAACTCCCCCCTGTGATCGAACTTCCCCTTTCTTGTCTCATCTGCGCTCCTCCAGCGAGTTCCGTGTTCTGAACCGTGTAGCTCACCGCCCCCGCCAGAGTGAGACTTGCTCCGCTCCCCAGCTCCACCGTGCCCTCGCCCGTGATGCTTCCCGTACTCGTCTCGGTCATCGCCGTGCTTCCGGTCAACCGGAGCTTGCCTGCCACGTCCAGCTCGCCGCCGTTCATGGCGAGAGCGCCGATGCCGTTCCCCGCTCCCGCCAACTTCAGCGTACCTTCACTCAGCTGCACCACACCGCCGGTGGTCACGTCCCCATGCACGTTCAACGTGGCATTGCCCGTTTTCTCAAGGGTAGCGGCTTCCAGACCCGTCCCATCCACACGGATGTTCCCGAAGAAATGAGTGTCGCCGTTGTTTTGATGCTCGTTGGTGTGGGCATTGTACAGCTGCACGGTGTGATTGGCTGTGGCTCCAGCCTCCGTTTGCACGAGCAAGTCGCCGTGCTCATCACTCTCATTTCGCAACTGATGGATGATGGTGGGCGTCTCCTCCGGCGTGGTTGGCAGTGTGAGCGTCAACCCTTCATCCACAATCACTGCGCTGTATCGGTTCAACAGATCCGCCACATCCACGCTCTGCCCATTGCGTGACGTGATCCATATCCCGCTCGTGCTGCCCGTGAGCACCAAGCGTCCGCCGTGCACATCATCCAGCAACAATACCTTGATCCCCTCCATCCCGGCTTCCAACACGAAGTGCTCTTTCAACCACGCTTCCGACTCCTCCTGTCCCTCGGGCATCCCGCTGAAGCTGCCGTTGGTGAAGAGGATTTCCAACTGTCCTTCAATGCCGTTTCCATCGATGCCTTCCAGCACCTCCGAGTTCAAATGCAGTTGCAACGCCCCGGGTCCCTCAAAGGCGATCTGCCCATTACCCTCCCGGAATTGCACCATCGAGCTCGCCGCCTGTCCTTCCCGGTACACGTGTTCGACTCCCACTACCATCTTGCTCTCCCCATCGCGGAAGGTGAGCGTGCTGCCGCTTTTCAAATCGTGCAGTTCCGTCCGAGAAGAACCCATCACGACTTTGGTGATGCGCGCGGCATCCACCCCACCCAGCTCCAACGCTGCCGTATATTCCTTCGCCGTTTCAACGCTCAGCTTGCCCTCAAAAGCCCCGGCATTCTCCAGCCTTCCGCCCTTCATCAGCACGCTGCCTCCCGCCGCCTGGTTCCCCATGTCGTACGAGCTCGCCGTGCCCTCCATGGTCACGCTGCCCGCCATGCTCCCTCCGCTCAGGGCGATTCCTGCGCCATCCTTGAGCATGATCTGTACATCCTCACCGATACTTCCCCCGCTCTGCATGAGACCTGTCCCCGTCCCGCTCAGCTCCATGCTCCCGCCTGTGATGCTGCCTCTCGTCTCCATCGTGGCGCCGTTGCTCAGGGTGAATTCGCCTCCACTGATGCTGCCTCCTGTTCCCTGCGTGAGACCGGCGCCGTTGAGGAAGAAGGTTCCGGTCCGGATTTCTCCCTCGTTTTGCGTCAGCGTCGCCCCCTCCCTCAAGCTAAACTTCACCCCCGAGACGCTGCCGTTCGCCTGTGTGAAGCTCGTTCCCTCACCGCTCAGTTCGTACGTGCCTCCCGCGATAACGCCGCTTTGCTTCATCGTAGCTTCTCCGCTCAGCGTGAAGCTGCCTCCGCTGATGTTGCCTCCCGCTCCCTGCGTGAGTCCGGCACCGTTGAGGGAGAAGGCTCCGGTCTGGATTTCTCCCCCGTTTTGCGTCAGCGTCGCTCCCTCACTCACGGTGAACTCCACCCCCGAGATGCAGCCATCCGCCTGCGTGAAGCTCGTCCCCTCTCCGCTCAGCCCGTACGTGCCTCCCGTGATAACGCCGCTCTGGCTCATCGTGGCTCCCTCGCTCAGCGCGAAGGCGCCGCCGTTGATTTCTCCCGCACCCTCCATCTTCGCACCGCTCCCACTCAGGGAGAAAGAGCCGCCGGAAATCTTACCGCCGTTCCGGAGGGAAGCAGTTCCACTCAACGTGAAGGTACCATCTGTGATGCTCCCGGCGCTCTGCGTCAACGTCGCCCCTTCACTCATGGTGAACTCCACCCCCGAGATGCTGCCGTCCGTCTGCGTGAAGCTCGTTCCCTCACCGCTCAGTTCGTACGTGCCTCCCGTGATAACGCCTCTCTGGCTCATCGTCGCCCCCTCGCTCAACGCAAAGTCGCCGCCTCTGATTTCTCCCGCACCCTCCATCTCCGTGCCGCTTCCACTCAGGGAGAAACTGCCACCGGAAATCTTGCCGTCATTCCGGAGGGAAGCGCCGTCGCTCAAGGTGAAGGAACCTCCACAGATGCGCCCCTGTTC
>CANPYO010000158.1 GCA_947588645.1 uncultured Akkermansia sp.
ACACAGGAGACAGCGTGGGAGATACTGGAAGTGAGCAGCCCGAAGGCTGTCGAGTTGGAGTACGACGTGATGCGCGAGCTGACACTGCCTAGAGCGTATAGGCAAAAACTGGTCGTAGGAGAGGACGGACGGCATTACGATATGCATGAGTTTTGCGGGGGAGAGGAAGGGGAATCCGATGAGCTGCAGATGTGGTTTGACATAACAGCTTATTGGGAAAACTTGGGAAAAAAGAAGATGCAAACCAAAAGAGATAGAAAGAGGGAGAGAAAGGAGAAAGTACGCCGTATAAAAGGCTTAACAGACGAGGGTAATCGTGGTATTTTAGAGACGTGAAAAACGTCGCTACGATTCTAAAGAGCCTCATCCACAGGATGACAGGACGCATGAGACAAGCTGAGCAGATGACTCAGAAAGTGAACTCAGGTGAGATGCAAGAGAAGCCTACCGAAGGTGTAATGATTAAGCCCCGGCAGGCCAGCAAAGCGCCCGCCAAGGGAAGGACGCCGCGCAAGGCGGCCAAGCAACCTTCGGATGAGACATTTTGTTCGGTCATGCGTTTGATCAGACAGGGACGCAATCTGTTTATCACCGGAGGCGCAGGCGTTGGAAAATCCTACTTGCTGCACCAAATCAAGAAAGAGCTGGGCGAGACCCTGCATGTGACGAGTACAACGGGAATATCGGCACTCAATGTAGGCGGGCAGACGCTGCATTCTTGGTCCTATATCGGCATTGCCAACAGGAGCGTTGAAAGTGTGGTCAATGGCATCATGGTGAGCCCGATGAAGAAAGAGATTCTTACAAAATGCAAGATCGTGGCCATTGATGAAATATCAATGCTCGACGATTTCACGCTTGATTACATCAACGCGGTACTCAAGAAAGTCCGGAACAATCAGATGCCCTTTGGTGGCATTCAGGTATTGATTTTTGGGGATTTCTTTCAGTTGCCACCCGTCAAGATGAAGCAGAATGGACGCAAGTATTGTTTCCAAAGTGCAACATGGCAGGAGTTGGATCTTTTCCCGATTATTTTGACGGAGGTGAAACGACAAACAGATAGAGCAATGGTTGAGGCCCTGAATCATTTCCGTACCGGGGACATCAGGAAAGAAGACGTGCAGCTCCTTCAGAGTCGGGAGGTGCCTCCTTCGGAGAAATTACCGGACGATGTCCTGCAGATATTTGGGGCAAATCGTGACGCTGATGCACTGAATCAGAAAAAATTGCATGCTTTGAAGACGGAATCCGTCTTTTTTTATGCAGAGGATGAATTTTATCGGTATCAGCGGGATGGTCGTCGAGAGACCATTTGTATAACACGGGATGGGACGGATGATCTGAGGGAGGAAGAGCGAAGAATATGGGAAGATTTCGACAGAGATTGCAGGGCTCCCCGCGTGCTTGAGCTTCGGCTAGGCTGTCGTGTCATGCTGTTGATTAACATTGACGTGAGGGGAGGACTCGTGAACGGGACGTGCGGCACCGTGACGAAGCTGAGTTCGAGTCATATCGAGGTGCTATTTGATGGACAAGCCACTTCCTGGTCTCTCCTGAGAGAAACGTTTGACTGCATGCGCGGCGAACAAGTGATCACAGAACGCAGGCAGTATCCACTCCGCCTTGCCTATGGTATCACAATCCATAAATCGCAGGGAATGACTTTCGATCAGTTGGTTGTCCACATGAATAAGATATTCGACTTCGGACAGGCTTACGTGGCGCTCAGCCGCACGCGCACTCTCGGGGGTCTCTTCATTCGCTCGTTTTCGCGCTGCTTGATCGCCGCAGATCCCTGTGTCATTCAATTTTATGCGGAACTCAAGAATGAACTGCTCACAAGGGATTTTGAATTATCCCATCCCGAGCAGGCACCAAAGGCTAATGTGCATTTTGACACGGAACATAATATGGCCCTCCAGATCCATAGAAATGAAGGAGGTAAGGAGGGTTATTTCAAACTTTATAACCACCGAGATATTCAAAAGGCAAGCAAAGTGGCCAGGATTCATTTCAAAAGCCCAACGTATGAGAAGCATGTCAATTGGGAGGACAAAAAGGAGTGGACTCTGAATGGCCGGGAACGAGCTCATCTGATGAGGATGCTTCGAAGTAAGCCGATCGGTGAATACACCGTCTGGCAAATGCTGATCCTCGCATATAACCGAGAAGGTCACTTGAACTATGCCGAAACTCTGCAGAATTTCTCCCATGATCCCATGTATCCCAATCACTTGCCTATTGATCTACCTATACCTGATTACACTCAACTTGTTAATTAGGAGGAGCGGCCGTGAATCTCTTTTCTCGTTCGTTATCAGTAGTTTGAAAAGAAAGTTGGACTTTAAAATACGGAGTTGCCGAATCTCTCAAATAAGGGAATTACTGAAATAAAAGGGTTCTAATATATTTATAATCAATAACTAACGAGTATTAACGTTCCGGATGTTACGAAAACTCACCATTATAGCAAATGGAATAAAATATGTCAAGATAAATTTTATACGACTTTGTTTATG